>NZ_JBNNGV010000005.1:0-188991 GCF_050268485.1 Pseudomonas sp. NPDC078416
TTACGAGCGCGCACCGACTGAACGCACGGTGGGCAGTGAACTGAGAAACCCCGCGCGGCGCAAATTCTTTCACGATATTTCAAATATTTTTTTCGGTCGCTGTAACCGGTTGGCATTTGGCGACGAATTACTTCACGGATCGCAAGCAAAGCGAAAAATCGCTGAACTGTCGACGAACTACCCAGATCCTCGGAGAAAGACCATGAAAACTATGAATATTGCCGCTATCGCAATCGCCCTGTCTTCCGTTGCTGCCGGTTTCGTCATGGCGGCCGAAAAACCAGCAGCCATGGAGAAGTGCTACGGCGTTTCCATGGCGGGCAAGAACGATTGCAAAGCAGGCGCAGGCACCACGTGTGCTGGCACTTCGAAGACTGACTACCAGGCCAACTCGTGGAAAAACGTTCCGGCCGGTACGTGCACCTCGATCAAGACGCCAAACGGCCACGGTACCCTCGAAGCCATGTAACCCGCCACATCACGGGACACGTCAATCATGAAAACTTCCCCCCAATGCAGACATCACTGAATCCGTTTTTCCGGGATTTCAATAGTGACTAAAGCTTAAGCCAGCTCACTGTCTTTGATGTTTGCGATAGGCCCTAGCAGTGAGAAGTCAAACTCCTTCAAAGGCTGCCCCATCAAGAGACGGTTCGGGTAATCAGGATTAGCCAGCGCTCCTTTACCCAGCGCAACGATGTCAGCGCCGTCATTGAGAACTTGCTCGGCATGCTGAGGGTTCTCCAGCCCGCCATTGGCGACGATGGCGACCCCTGGAGCATAACGACGAGCCAGGCTGACGAGGCTGGGGCCGCTCTCGCTGAAGGCAGGCTCCCACGCTTTGTGTTCTGTGACATGAATGTACTGGATACCTGCGTCTTCCAGCGATCCAAAAATGGTCTCGGCGGCGGCTTCGCCTTCAGCCCACTTGTGGGCGTAATCGTTGACCTTGCCCTGTGAGATTCGAACACCCACGCGAGCCTCCCCTACAACTGCTCTTACGGCCTTGATCACCTCCAGCGTGAGGGCAACGCGATTGCGTACGCTTGCGCCCCAGCGGTCTGTTCGCTGGTTCGTATAGTCAGTGAGGAATTGATCGAGCAGATAGCCGTTGGCACCATGAATTTCAACACCATCGAACCCTGCGTTTGCGACTGCCAGTCTCGCGGCATTGGCGAACCCTTCAATCGCATCGGCGATGTCTTCATCGGTCATCACCCTTGGCACGGCGTATTGGCCCTCGCCATAGTAGAACTTCATCTGCTCACCAACAGGACGTATGGCAGAAGGGCCGACGGTCTCGCTCAGGAAACGGTTTCCCTGACTCAAGGCTCCTGCGTGCATGAGTTGCGCGATGATCAGGCCTTGATGACGATGTACCCGATTGGTGACGGCTCGCCAGGCCAAGGCTTGTTCAGCATCAGTGATTCCAGGTTGAAACCGATAGCCTTGAGCGAATTTCTGGTCGGTGTAAATCCCTTCAGTGATCACCAGCCCAAAACCGCCTTTGGCGAAGCGTTCGTAGTATCGTCCCATCGCCTCCGAGGCACTGCCATGTTCAGTTGCGCTGACGCGAGTCATCGGTGCAACAGCGAGCCGGTTCTTCAGCTTCAGGTCGCCGATGTCGAAAGTGTCCAGGATCTTCTTGCTGGGCGTGTTCATTTGATTAAACCCTCGTTGGCCAGAGATTCATTTTCCAGGGCCTTATGGTGGGTGACGATATCCCTGATCCGGTGAAGGTATAAGACGGCCAGGGAGATAAGGCGGCGTAACGCTAAGAGATATAATCGATGCAGATTCAGGATGTTGAAGTGTTCGCTGCCGTGGCAACCGCCAGCAGCCTGTCAGGGGCGGCGAGACGACTTGGGCTGTCAGCCATGACTGTGTCCCGACGACTTGCCTCTCTGGAAAAGGAATTAGGGGTGCGGCTTGTTCACAGAACGACCCGCTCTGCGTCCCTCACGCCCGAGGGAGAGGTACTGTTACCGTTCGCCAGAAGCATGCTGGAGGCTGACGAGGCAGCGCGGGCCACATTGAAAGCCAATGCAGGGGCGGCCAGCGGCCTACTGAGAGTCACCGCTCCCACCGTGTTCGGCCAGGAAATGATCATGCCGGTGATTCCCCGGCTGCTCGCAGAAAACCCGGCGCTGCAGGTTGACCTGACACTCTCCGATCGCATCGTAGACATCGTGGGCCTGGGTATCGACGTGGCTATCCGCATCGCGACACTCAGCGATTCCGGGTTGGTCGCCCGCGCGCTTGCTCCGAACCCACGGGGCATCTGCGCAAGTCCTGAATATCTCGCCAGGCAGGGTACGCCTACCTACCTTGAAGACCTTAAGCATCATCAATGCATTGGCCTGCATGGCATGACGTATTGGCCATTCGTCTATCAGGGAGAAGAGGTCACCATCCGTGCCGAGGCATCGTTCTCGGCCAATAGTGTCGAGTCCGTCAGAGCGGCCAGCAAATTGGGACTGGGTCTGGCCATGCTGACTTACTGGGACGTGCGCAGCGCGCTCGCGGAGGGCAGTCTGGTTCTCGTCGAGCTGGAAGATGTGGTGCCTGAGCAACTTTCCATAACGGCCGTGCTTCCTACTCGTCAGTACGTACCCAACCGGGTGCGCGTACTTCTTGAACATCTTGAACGGGCTCTTAAGTCTGGATGACTCAAGACGATCTGCACCGAATGCAATACGTTCAAACCCCACGAGCGTGCCAGCAAAGGCAACACTGTTTCTACTCCCGGCGCACACCGCGCAGGGCTGCTAGTCAGCGTTCCTCATCACACTTCTGGAAGCATTGATCATGAAAACCTACAGTATCGAGAATCACGAAACCAACAACGCACAAACCCCTTCAACGCCTGGGTTCAAGATCATGGCGCTTGGTATCCATGGGGCCTATTTTGCGCTCGCCGTCATTTACTTCTGGTTCGGCGCAATGAAGTTCACGCACTACGAAGCGGTCGGGCTGGTTCCGCTGGTCAGTAACAGCCCGTTTCTGGGCTGGGTGTATGGCATTTTCAGCGTCGACACCTTCTCCAGTCTGCTTGGCGTTCTGGAAGTGTCCATCGGTGCACTCATTGCGGGCCGCTTGCTGTCGCCCAAGCTGTCATTGATAGGGGGTGCGCTGTCTGCCGGGCTGTTTTTCACCACCTTGAGCTTCATGTTCTCCACCCCCGGCGTGATCGAACCCGGCCTTGGCTTCCCCGCTATTTCAGTCGCGCCAGGCCAGTTTCTACTCAAAGATATCGGCCTGCTTGCCGCCTCGGTTTTCGTGGCCGGCCATTCGCTGATGGCGCTGGAACGCCGATGAGCCGATGATTGCCCCCGGGATGGCCTGAAGCGGTTCGTTGCTGTCAGGTCGTCGCCCCATCCTTTACGCTCGCCACGCCGTTGATCCAGTCCCGAGGACTGTAGCCAGTCTTGCGACGAAACGCGCGGGCAAGTGCAGACGGACTTTCATAACCGACCTCGGCAGCAATCAGAGTGATGGACCGGCCTTCACGAAGACGCTTCTGCGCCAGGCTGATACGCCAGCTCAATAGATAATCGGCGGGCGTCTGCCCGATGGTTGCGCGGAAGTGCACTGCGTAGGCCGCGCGGGACATGTTCGATTCACTCGCCAGCCCCGCAATTGACCAAGCCAGATGAGGTGCGTTGTGAATCTGCAAAAGAGAGCGCGACAACCTCGGATCGGCCAGACCCGCCATGATCCCGGTATGCAACTGGTGGTGATCAAGCAGATGTCGAAACAGCAGGATGACCAGCAATTCGAACAACCGCTCCAGCGCCGCCTCCCTGCCGCAATGCGAGCCCGCTGCCTCGCTGAACATCCATTTCAGCGTATCGGCCAGCATGGGTAATTCATCCAGGGGCAGCACCAGGCAATCGGGTAATGAAGCCGACAGCGGATTAACGACCCCACCCTCAAACTCCATTGATGCACACAACAACCGAGCGCCCTCGGACTCACCGGCAAACAGTTGATGCCGACTTGGACGCGGCATAAAAATCAGGCTGGGCCGGATCAGCAGCAAGTCCTTGCGATCGGGTCCGAGCAAAGTAACACTGCCAGCCTCCAGCAGGTGGATATAGCCAGATCCTTCTGCGCCGTCATAAGAAGACAGACCGCACAGCTTGCCGCTGTAAAACAGGTTCGCACGCACGCCGAACTGCGATAACAAGGTAGACAGGCGATCCATGGGCAATCCGTTGGCAGGTGATACAGGTTCGAATCATAACACCCGAGTGATGCGCCCTATTGTGGCGCCGGTCACTCAGCGTTTTTGCGACGCAGGTGCCGTTCAACCACTGGTACAGGCTGAGCAGCAATGTCGATCACGTTGCTCCGGAAAGTGAGCGACAGCTTTGAGTCGGCTCCAGCGGCCGCCCTCCCCCAGCGAACCGATACACCCGCATGCGCAAACCCGCTCCAGGCCAGCGATGAAGCCTTCGTAGCCACCTTCCGCGCGGGCACTTCCAACCGAGGACACGCTAACCGCCTTCGCTAATGGGTCAGTGATTAATTGCGACTTAGTGGATCCAATGAAGTTAACTATTTATTTATGCAACCGGTGCTTCAGATCCCCGCTCTTCAGCCGATTAAATTAGATTGCCGAGTTTAATCTGGCTTTAATCGCCTTTGGGTGAGAAGTCAGTCACCATCTGGAGTGAACACGTGACGTTACGCCTAACCTGCAAAGCCATTATTATTGCGCTGTCTTTTGGGCTATCAACTGTGGCGGTCTCTGAAGACCTTAAAGTCTACAACTTTTCGCCTGTCAATCAATACAACCTTAATCTCTCAGCCAGTTTCTGGAATCCGATCATACGGTATGTGTCCGAAAAAAGCGGGGTGAACCTTACGCTTAAATTAGGCCGTACCTCCTCCGACACAACCAGTTATGTGCTCGCACAAGAAGTTGATTTTGCTTTCACCAATCATCTCTTTAGCCCAGAGCGCGACAAAATGGGCTGGAAGGTATTTGGTCGCCGTGATGCGCCTCCCCTCGAAGGACAAATCGTAGTGCCTGTGGATTCGCCCATCCATAGCCTTTCTGAACTGGAAGGCAAAGAGGTCGTGTACCCGGGGCCCGAAGCGTTCATTGCTTACAAAGTCACCAGCGCGGAATTGGTAAAGCAAGGGATCCATACGTCTACGGTATTTGCAGGCAACATGGACGGCGCCTTCAGCCAGCTGCTGAGTGGCAAGGCCCAGGCGATGGGGGTGAACTCACAGCTGGTCAGCGGCTACACGGAGAGAGAAGGTAAGTCGTTCCGCGTATTGTGGAATTCGTCCTCGTTCAATGATTTAGCTCTCATGGCCTCCCCTCGTATTTCACAAAAAGAACTGGATGCGGTAGCCAACGCATTTTTTAACATGCAGTACGATAAAGACGGCAGCAAGATTCTTCATGAGGCGACCGAGTTGGTCCATGCACCCGCCCCGATTACTTTTATTCCTGCGACGGCAGCGGATTACGCTTCCTATCGTGATTTTTACAGCAGTTTGCCGGCAAACCTTAAGTAAATAATCTGACATTTAGCTGAAGAGGCTATTAATGACTTTCTTTAAAAGCCTGCAGCCCAAATCACTGACGTCGCAAATATTAGGGATGCTGTCTATTCTGATCGTGGTGTTCCTTACGACCGGACTGGGTCTCTTTTATAAAACTCAGCTTCTTCAGCATATCGAGGAAATACAAGACACCGCCAACATGCTCATAGAGGTGGCCGCGCAAGCCGTGGAGGAAAGTGTCGTCATAGGCGATTACGACACCATCAAAAGAACCCTCGAAAAGACCCTGGCTCGCTCGCCATTCCAGTCAGCCATGTTTATTGACCTGTCGGGTGGCGTCATTCGCCTGCAGGCACCCAGTGCGCCGGTTGGCAGGGCCCCCGCGTGGATAGAGTCCGAGGTCGCTGCACGATTGTTCGATGTCAACCGCCCGATCACGATCGGTGGCAAAGATTATGGCGTGATGCGCCTGTCATTCAACGCCGAGAAAATAGCCACCGAACTTTGTAATCTGGTGGTGCAAGCGACGGTACTGGCAGTGCTTTTTTTGCTCACAAGCCTGCTGTTGATGGGATGGGTGATCAAGCGTTCGCTTGCCCAGCTGGACAAGCTTCACTCCTATGAAGCGGAAATCGCTTCCGGCGCAGTGGCAGCAGAAGCCATGTTGGTCGCGGATGCTCCCGTCGAAATACAGGAGGCCATAAAAGCGGTAAACCGCACGGCAGCCAACATGCGCAATCACTTTGGTCAGCGCATCGAATCGTTGATGAACACCCTGATGCAGCATAAAAACGCTTTGGATGAAGTTTCAATCGTTTGCGAATGTTCGCCCTCCGGTCGCATCACCTATGTCAACGAACGATTCGTGACAAGCTCGCAACGTACGCGCGCCGAGCTTTTAGAGTTGACGATCGATCAAGTCTGGAACGGCATGTCTTCAGCCACTCAGCCGTGGCAGTGGGCACCTGGACGTGAAGTGTGGAACGGTGAGGTCAGGCTTGCAGGTCGTGCCGGTACCGAGAAATGGCATCAACGCACCATCATCCCTATTCTCGATGACAGGGGCGGCGTTGAAAAATATATCTGCATCGACATCGATATCACGGATCGAAAAGAGTTTGAGGTGGCGATTCTGGATAACGCCAGAAGGCAACACCTGATCGCCTTGTTTGGCCAGCAGGCACTGACACAGGAAAACGTCAGCGCCCTGGGTGAACGGGCCGCATTGACGGCGGCGCAAGGGTTGAACATGAGCAAGGCCGCTTTATTGGTCGTTGATCGGGTGAGTCACGGAGTCATCCTCAACGCTGAGACTGGCTTGACCAACATGGATATCCGTAATGGCTACTCGAATGAATGCTTGAGCGGTATGGGTTATTCTGTCGGGCTTAACATTATTTCCGATACGCCGGATGCGACGTGCAAATTGCTTTCGGTCGACACAGTCGAAGCTGAGCGCATTAGAAGTCATGTAGAGGTTGATATACCTTGCGGGGATGCCCTGAAGGGTGTGCTCGGGGTTTATGCCACTACGGGGCACTCCTTTACACGTGAAGATGTCAGCTACCTCCAGACGCTGGCAAACCTGTTGGCCGCTGCGATTGAACGGGATGACGCAAAGAAAAGGCTCACCTCTCTGGCCGAAAATGATTCGCTTACACAGCTGCCTAATCGCTGGTTTCTCAATAATTACCTGCACGCTGCAATCAGCCGCACGGCATACGCGCCCTCTGCAATAAGCGTCATGTTCATCGATCTGGACAGATTCAAAACCGTGAACGACACCATGGGGCATTCCGTGGGGGATGAATTGCTCATCCAGGCGAGCCGGCGCTTGGAAGAATACATCGGTGACGACAGTCTGGTTGCGCGGCTGGGGGGCGATGAATTTTCGGTTGTGGTCACACAGCCTGTTTATTCGGCGAGCTCCATCAAATCGCTTGCGACCCATATTGTCGACGCTTTGGCAAAACCCTTTAATCTTCGTGGCCAGGATATATTCGTTTCAGCGAGCGTTGGCATCGCCAATTACCCTTTTGACGGGGATGACGCTGGGGTCATCCTCAAGCATGCTGATACCGCGATGTACCATGCAAAAAAGAGCGGTCGTAATAATTTCAAGTTTTATACCACCGAGATGAATGAAAGTGCCGTCAAGCGCTTGCAAACTGAAACGCTATTGCGGGGCGCGCTGGGTCGCGACGAGTTCATTCTGCATTTTCAGCCCAAGGTCAGCCTCGCCGATGGCAGTATCAGTGGTTTGGAGGCTTTACTGAGGTGGAATCATCCAGAGCTCGGCCTTGTTTCTCCCGCCGATTTTATCCCCATGCTTGAAGACACCGGCCTGATCATCCCTGTGGGTGAATGGGTTATCCGGAAAGTCTGTGAAACCCTGAAAAGCTGGGAAGATAACCATCTGGCAGTGGTACCGATCGCCATCAACCTTTCAGCCAGGCAGCTTCAGGTAAAGGGCCTGGCTAAAATCGTCAAGCAGATCCTGGAAGAATACGGTATTAACCCTGCGCTTTTAGAGTTGGAACTCACTGAATCCGTGCTGATGATTGAGCCCGAGTCGGCGGTTGAAATACTTCGAGAGATAAAGTCATACGGCATAGGTCTTTCCGTGGATGACTTCGGGACGGGTTATTCCAGCCTGGCCTACTTGAAGCGATTCCCTATCGACACACTCAAAATCGACAGGATGTTCATTAAAGATATAACAAGCAATCATGAAGACGCTGCGATTACCCGAGCGGTAATCGTATTGGCGCACGAGTTGGATCTAAACGTCATTGCGGAAGGTGTCGAAACATTCGAGCAACTGGAGCTGCTGGTCAAACATGGCTGCGATCACATTCAGGGTTATCTTTTCAGTAAACCCGTCACGCGTGATGCATGTGCTGCCATGATTAAATCTTCACGCACTCTGGCTCTAAAATGTTCTAAACCTGATTTCGCCTGAATCCGTATCTTCAGCAGTTGCACGGGCAGCCAGAACGGGCAGCGCCGCTTGAATCCAGGTGAATGCTTGCCCGGGCCTTCCCCATCAGAACCGTCGCAGCCTTTGGCGAACGCCATCAGGGTCGCGACACAGGCCGGTTATTGGCACACTGTGCAGCATTCGCCTGAACACACATTGCCCAACCTCTATCCGGACGTCACATGACACCCAACGCAGAACTCTATAACCCTTCCACCGAATACGCCGACAAGCTGATTTCGCGGATTGGACAAACACCTTCGTGGATCGCGAAGCGCATTGGCGTCACGGACAAGCGCATCCGCTACATCCTGGACGGCGAAAGAACCGTCAAAGGCGAAACAACGCCCATTCAGATGACCTACACCGAGCAGTTCGCCATTGAGTGCCTTGTCCAGGAGGCCATTGCCCTCAAGAGGTAAACATTGCGGGCTGCCGCGAGGTTACAAGCCTTCCAGCAGCCCGTCGGCGCGAAGCAGATCAACGATCACGTGCTCTTCCACCGCATACACACCCCGCGAAGCCTTCCAGACCAGGTTCTTTTCCTGCAAGGCAATGAGGGTTTGTTGCACGCCGGGCACCTCAACCTTGATGTCGCTTTCTACGATCCCCGCCTGCTTCAGCGCTGCGGCATACAACGCCAGGGTGGGCGCCTCGAAGGGGGCGTAGCTGTCGCCCATGCTGCCCATGACGCGAATCACGGCGGACTGGATCGGGGTGAGGCTGTGGATCACCGTCTTGAGGTTCGCGTTCAATTCATCCGCCTGTGCCCGAACAAGCTCGGCAAACCGCTCACGTACGCTCTCAGGGTCTATGAAAAGGTCGAAGCGGATGGCAGTCGTTGTCTTTGTCGAGCCTGCGTTTATAAGCAATTATAGAGCGACTATAGATGACGTCATTTTCATCACGCCCCCTCCCCCCGATGGCGCCCGCAAAACCCCCTTCGTCAGTCCCGAACTGGAGCTTTAAGGCATCATCCGAGACCGGGTGCGGCTTAGTCGATCAACCCCTGCGCGTCATAAAACGGATACGGCCCCGGGTAATCACCGAACACGCCGTTGTGGGTGACAAGCCCCTGCTCCGCTTCCCAGCGATGCAGCAGGTAGCCCGCCGGCTCAAGGTTGAAATGCGCCGGGGCGTCCTCGCGCAGGTCTAGCACGATCTGGTGCGAGGTGCCCGGGCAGGTGCAGCTGATGCTGCCGGCAAAGCGCCGTTGCATCGCCCGATGCAAGTGGCCGCACAGAACACGTTCCACTTGCGGGTGACGGGCGATCACCTGCTCCAGCGCCGCGCCGTTGATGAACCCTTCGCGTTCCATGTGGCCGATCCCGGTGACAAACGGCGGGTGGTGCATGATCAACAGCGTCGGCACGTTCGGGCGGCGACCAAGCACGTCATCCAGCCAAGCCATCTGACTGTCCAGCACTTGCCCGCCGTGGGCACCAGGGATCGTCGAATCCAGTCCGATCAGGCGCACCGGGTGCTCCTCGACGACCCAATCCAGGGGTGACTTGGGACAGAGCGGCAGGTAAACGTGATCGGCGAATTCGGCCAGCAGGTGCTCGCGGACGTCGTGATTACCGGGCACAAGGTAGTACGGCATGGTCAGGCGCGCCAGCTCGGGGTGCAGGACGGCGTATTCATCCGGCCGACCGAAATCCACCAGATCGCCGCTGATCACCACGATGTCCGGGCGCGGCGTGCTGGCATTCAGATGATCAACCGCTCGACGCAACGCGCCGAGGGTGTCGACCACGCCGTAGGTCAGCTTGTTGCCGGCTTTGAGGTGCAGATCGCTGATCTGCGCGATGACAAACGGGACGTTCACATTCAACTCACTTACACAATGATTACGGGTGCAGGGCGAACAACGCCTGCGGCTCAACGGCCAGGGCGATCAGATCACCCGGGGCATGAATGACGTTGTCGGCGCTGTCGACCAGCAAGGGTTGCACCGCGCCGACCTCGATCAGCAAGCGGCTCTGCGCGCCTTGGAAGAACTGACCCAGCAAACGCCCGTGCAGGTGCCCTTCGCCCTTCACCACCCGCAGGTGCTCGGGCCGGCAATAGACGGTGGACGGCTCACCCGCCCCACTCCACGGCAGTTCGCCGCCGCTGACTTTCAGTCCGTTGACGGTGCGGGCTGCCACCGAGAAGGCGTTGAGATTGCCAACGAAACCGGCCACAAAAGGGTTGGCAGGCTGCTGATAGATTTCACGCGGGGTGCCGAGCTGGGCAATGCGCCCTTGCTGCATGACCAGGATCCGGTCGCCGAGGGCCATGGCTTCGCCCTGATCGTGGGTGACGAACACCGAGGTGATGCCAAGGCCGCGCAGCAGCTGATCGAGTTCGCTGCGCAGGCGTTCACGCAGCTGCGCGTCCAATGCCGCGAGGGGTTCATCGAGCAACAGGACTTTCGGCCGTGGCGCCAGGGCGCGGGCCAGTGCCACCCGCTGACGCTGCCCGCCGGACAGCTCGTGAATGCCGCGTTTGGCGTGTTCCTGCAGGCCGACCAGTTCCAGCAGTTCGGCGCAGCGCTTGTTGCGCTCGGCGACGGCCATGCCGCGCACCTTCAGGCCATACACGATGTTGCCTTCCACCGAGAGGTTGGGAAACAGCGCGTAATTCTGAAAGACCATGCCAACATCGCGGCGCTCGATCGGCAGACGGGTGACGTCCTGATCGCCGAAAAATACTTGGCCAACGTCCGGCCGCTCCAGCCCGGCGATCATCCGCAGGGTGGTGGTTTTACCGCAGCCGGACGGGCCAAGAATCGCCAGGGTCTCCCCCGCCTCGATGGTCAGGTTGAGGTCGTGAACGGCGACAGTGCCGTCGGCGAAGGCCTTGCGGCAACCGATCAGGCGCAGCGTGGTTCCAGTCATCTTTGCTCTCCACGGGAAAGGCGCGTACTGATGGCCTGCAACGCCACCAGCAGCGGCACGATCATCAGCAGAAATATGAGGGTGTAGGCGCTGGCCACTTCCAGCCGCGCCGAGGCGTAACTGTCGGCCAGACCGACCGGCAGGGTTTTGGTCATGGGCGTGTGCAGCATCCACGTCAGGTTGAATTCGCCCAGGGACAACGTCACCACCATCAGCACGCCGGCGAGAATTCCCGCGCGGCAGTTGGGCACCACGACGCTGAAAAACCGTCGAAACGGCCCGGCACCGAGACTGGCCGCCGCTTCCTCCAGCGTCGGCAGGTGTTGACGCTGCATCACGGCCATCACCGGCCGCACCAGAAACGGCAGGGTGAACAGCACATGGCCGACGAGAATGAACAACCAACTGCTGCGAAAGCTGCCGAACTGGCCATAAGTCAGCAGCAGGGCCAGGGCGCTGGCGAGGCCGGGCATGGCGACCGGCAAGACCATCAATTCCTCGAAGGCGCGACTGAAGCGGTTGTTCATCCGCACCAGCGCGTATGCCGCCGGGACACCAATCACGCAGACACACACCGCGCAGGCCAGGGCCAGTTGCAGGGACAACCAGACGGTCGGCGAGTAGGCCTGCCAGACTTGCGTGATCCAGTCGAAGGTCAAGCCGCTGGACACGCCCTGAAAGTAGTTGCGGGTCAGGCCGGCCAGCAGCGACATCAGCATCGGGACCAACATGAAGGCGCAGACCAGCAGCGTGAACAGCAACTGCACAATGAACAGCGATGAGCGCTTCACAGGACCGTCCCCGATTGCTTGACCATGCGCCGCGCGAGCAGCAACACCGCCCAGGTCAGCGCGCCCAATACCACCGACAGCGCTGCGGCGACGGTGAAGTTGGCGTAATTGGTGAACACGTTGTAGATCGCCACAGGGGTGACGTTCAGCTGGGTGCCGAGGGTGAACGCCGTGCCGAACGCGCCCATGGACGTGGCGAAACAGATCGCGCCGCAGGACACCAGCGCTGGGGCCAGCCCTGGAATGATCACATCACACACCACCCGCCAGTGCCCGGCGCCGAGGGAATGCGCGGCCTCTTCCAGGCTGCGGTCGAGGCTTTCGCAGGCGGCCATAATCGTGAGGATCACTCGCGGAATCGAGAAATACAGGTAGCCGAGGAACAGGCCCGCCAGGGAATAGGCGAACACCCAGCGCTCACCGGCCAGTTTCAGGCCGAGCATGGCGAACAGACCCTGCCGCCCTGCCAGCAGAATCACCAGAAAGCCCACCACCACGCCAGGAAACGCGAGTGGAAAGGTTAGCAGCGCCACCAGTGTGGTACGTCCAAAAAAACGCTGACGGGCGAGAAACACCCCGGTGATGCCGCCGACCAACAGCGCGGCGAGGGTCACCACGGCGGCGAGCACACAGGTTTGCGCCAGACTGCCCAGGTACTGCGGGCTGCTGAGCACTTGCCAGTAGCCGCTGCCGGCGCCGTCCCGCTGCTGGCCGCCGAGCAAGATGAGGTGCGCCAGCGGCAATAGCCAGAACGCTGCCAGCACTGCCGCCGCGGGTGCCAGCGCCCAGGCCGCCGTCGGACGCAGACGCCCTATCAGTGACCCGCGCGCGCCGGCATCCTGCGCCTTCAACACCGTGCTGCTCACTTACTTGACCTCGCTCAGATAACGCGCGGCGAAAGCTTCCTGCACGTCAGCCATGTGCTGGTAATCCACCACGCCGGCGCGGGCGTAATCGCTGTCTGGCAGAAACTGCGCCGCCACGTCAGCCGGCATCTTCATGGCGCGCACCGGGCGCAGATAGGCCTTGGCCCACAGCGCCTGGCCCTGCTCGGAAAGCACGAAATCCAGCACTTTTTCAGCGTTGGCCTGATGCGGGCCATTGGCCACCAGACTCATCACGTACGGCACGCTGATGCTGCCCTCTTTCGGGATGACGAAGGCGACGTTGGCCTTGTCCTTGTAGCGGGCGCGGTAGGCGTTGAAGTCGTAGTCCACAAGGATCGGCAATTCGCCAGACAGCACCCGCGCATAAGCGGTTTGCTTGGGCACGATCGGGGAGTTTTTCGCCAGTTTCTGGAAGTAGTCGATGGCCGGCGCGAAGTTATCCAGGGTGCCGCCCATGGCCTGGTTGATCGCCACGGCCGAGACGTAGCCAACGAACGCGCTGGACGGATCGAGGTAACCGACCATGCCTTTGTATTCCGGCTTGAGCAGATCAGCCCAGCTCTGCGGGACCGGCAAGCCACCCAGTGCATCGACGTTGACCATGATGCCGAGGGTGCCGGAGTGAATCGCGAACCAGTGGCCTTCGGGGTCTTTCAAGCCTGCGGGGATCTGCTCCCAGCCCTTGGGTTTGTAGGTGCCGACGACACCGGCTTTCTGCGCCTGCAAGCCGAAGGTCACGCCGTAATACACCACGTCCGCCACCGGAGCGGCTTTTTCCGCTACGAGCTGCGCCAGGGACTGGCCGGAGTTCTTGTTGTCCAGCGGCACTTGCACGCCGGTGCTGTCGGCAATGGCCTTGAGCTGGGTGCCCCAGTCCGCCCATTCCGGCGGGCAGTTGTAGCAAATCGCGGTTTCGGCGGCCTGGGTCAGGCTGGCTACGCCACACAACACCAGGGCCGCCAGGGTTTTACTGAAGCGGATCATGGAGCGTCTCCTCGTAGGGTTGATTGTAGGGTTGAGTACTTTCGCCCGGCCGGATGTGGCACGGCAGGCAATGGGAAGTCGGGGCGGCGCCGGCAATCTGCGCCAGCAATTGATCGATGACGGTGGTTGCCAGCGCGGCGACGGGCTGGACCACGCTGCACAGGGTCGGGTGCATCTGAGTACCGATGGCAATGCCGTCGAAACCGATGATCGACAGCTGCTGCGGCACCGCCCATCCGTGGCGGCGCAGTTCGGCGATCAGGCTGATCGCCAGCAAATCGTTGGAGCAGACCAGCGCCGTGGGTGCATGAGGACCGTTTAACAGCGGCGCGAGGGCGCTGAAATCGGCCTGGGTGTGGCTGGGCATTTCGATGATGGGCATGGCGTTCAAGCGGTGTTCAGACATTGCGTCGCAATAACCGGCGTAGCGCTGCCGCGCTCTGTCGGACTGCAGGGTCGGTCCCGCCACCATGCCGATGCGTCGATGACCGGCGTCCAGCAGATAGCGTGTGGCGAGGGCCATACCGGCGCGGTTATCCACCGAGACGGCGCTGTATTCGGTGCTGCCGGGCTGGTGATAGGCGAGAACAAAGGGGGTGTCTTCGGTGCTGAGACTTTGCAGCACGCGATTGCTGTGGGCGTCGGTGACCGTCAGCACCAACCCGTCGACGCGCTGGCGCAGCAGCTCTTCAACCACCGCGCTTTCCCGCTCGGCGCTGTAATCGGTGGTCGCCAGCAACAGGTTGTAGCCTCGTAGCCGCGCAGCGCGCTCCATGGCTTGAAACTGTTCAGCGAACACCGGATTAAGCAGGCTCGGCACGACCACGCCAATGAGCTGGGTAGTTTGCAGGCGCAACTGACGACCGAGCAGATTGGGCCGAAAACCCAGCTCTCGCGCGGCGGCGAATACCTGGTCACGGGTCGTCGGGCGCACCACTTCGGGGGAGGCGAAACAGCGGGCAGCGGTCGCTCTGGAAACCCCGGCCACCCGGGCGACGTCTTTCAGGTCACTCATGATCACTCGCTTGAGATCGATCTCATTGGCGAGGACATTACGGTTTCAATGTGGCATTTCAGGGGCGAGGATGTGACAGGTTGAAGTCAGTGGGTGCAGTGGCAGTGACTGCGCACCCTTGCATGGGACTGGCGGCGGACTAATTGTGGGACCGGCTTTAGCCGGGAAGGCGTCAGCCGCCACCGCGCAGCTGAAGGTGCTCGGGCTGGCCTCTTCCCGGCTGAAGCCGGTCCCACTCATAAACAGCATGCATCCAGTGAATCAGGCGTCGGACAACACCACATGGTCCATCGGCGCTGCCACGCCCACGACCTTGATCTCGGCCGCATCGCCTGCCGCGCTGAAAGCGAAGTCATCGGCTTTCAGAGTGTGGCTGTAATCCCCCGCCAGGGTGACCTGGAATTTCTGGCCAGCGCTGTCCGCTTCGTTGCTGCGCACGTAGGTGCGATCGCTGTTGGCGTTGTAGCTGACCTGCAAGGTGCCGTCGCGACCGTTGCCCAGGCCGGTGAAACCCAACGCGGCAACATCCAGCGTGTCGTGGCCAGTGGTGAAATCAGTGATCAGATCCGCCGCGCCGACATAGCTGTCGCTGATGTGGTCGAAGCGGAACGTGTCCGCACCCGAACCGCCGGTGAGCTTGTCGCTGCCGGCACCGCCCACCAGTAAATCATCGCCGACGCTGCCGGCCAGCACGTCATTGCCCGCCATGCCGAACAAGGTGTCGTTGCCCCAGTCGCCATACAGCGTATCGGCGCCTGCGGTGCCAGTGGCGTTCACCGAGGTCAGCGGTTGGGAGGAATCAACACGGGTGTCGTCCGGGTTGGCGAACAGCACATTGCTGGCGGTCAGGTCATAAAGGTGATTGCCGTTGAGCAGGATTTCGAAGCGGTTGCCGTCGGCGTCCGGCTCCAGCGACTTCAGCGCGGTCTGGTCGCCGGCCAGGTTCAACACGACTTTTAGCGTGCCGTCATAACCGTTGCCCAGGCCCTTGAAATTCAGCGCGGTGAGGTCGAGGCGATCATGGCCGTTGCTGTTGAAATCCTTGATCAGATCGCGTTGCGCGTAACTGCCGCTGGCATCGTTGCGCAGGCTGTCGCTGATGCTGGTGTAGATGAAGGTGTCCGCGCCGGCCCCACCCGTCAGCGTGTCGCCACCGCTGCCGCCGACCAGCCGATCTGCGCCGCCGTCGCCTGACAACGTATCGCGCCCGGCACCGCCGAGCAGCACGTCATCCGCAGCGGTGCCCAGCAGCTTGTCGTCACTGGCCGTGCCGGTAATCGACGAAAAGAAATTCGCCGCGCTCAGCGTACTCACGTGATTGCCGTCCAGCGCCAGTTGAAAACGGTTGCCGGCGGCATCGGCGTCCAGGCTGGAGAGATAAGTGATGTCGGTGCCAGCGTTATACGTCGCCTTCAGCGTGCCGTTGTGGCCATTGCCCAGGCCGGACAATCCCAGCAAGGTCATGTCGAGGCGGTCGCTGGCGTCGTCGAAGTCGGTGATACGGTCGGTATAAGAAGTGGTCGCCGTGCGATAGCTGTCGCTGACCGAGGTGAAACGAAACACGTCGCTGCCGGTGCCACCGCTGAGGCGGTCCGCGCCTGCGCCGCCATGAATGACGTCGTCACCGGCGCCGCCATCGATGCGATCGCGCCCTGCTCCGCCACTGATAAGTTCGTCCGAGCGGCTGCCGATCAGCGTGTCGGCGCCGGCACTGCCGCGCACGATCAGCACATCGCTGTTGTTGTAGACCTGGCTGTCGTTGCCCGCCGCGCTGATGTCGCCCGAATGAGTGCCGTTGATGACGTTGCCGAAGATCACACTGCCCTCGACGCTCGCCGCGTCCGACGGCACCTCGGCCACGCCAAAGGTGGATCCGGCGCTGCCAGTGATCAGGTTGTCGTAAACGAAATTCTGCGTGCCGTTTTCGCTGCCCAGGTTGCGGATAGCCACTTCCGGCACGTCGTTGCTCTGCGCATTGGAGTGAATGACGTTGTTGGACACTTCGATGTGGGTCGTGCCTTGCAGATTGACACCCGAGCCGCCGTTGTCGTGGATGTCGAGGCGATACACGCCGCCGTATTCGATACCGCGCATGTGCACGCCGTCGCCGCCGTTGCCATAGACGTCGCCGCCAATGACGCTGAAAAAGCCGGTATCGACGCCGCTTTCTTCATGGACGTGAATGCCGTCGCCAGCGTTGCCGGAAGCGAGGCTGTCGGTCAGCGACATCGCCACGCCGCCCAGGCCGACATTGATGCCATTGCCGCCGTTGTCCAGCGCGCGGTTGTCCTGAAAGGTCAATGCGGGAAGCGACCCGCCCAGTACGAAACCGTCGGAAGCGTTGTCTGTGGCCGTGCTGTTGCGCACCGTCAAATGCACCGACGCGCCGGTGAGGTCGAAACCGCTGCCGCTGAAGTTCGTCGCCGTGACGCCGTCCATCAGCAAATTGGTACTGCTCGCCCCTGACTGAGACCAGCCACTGACCTGCCCGCCGCCGCTGACCTGATTGCCATCCAGCGAAAGGTTGCTGACGATTGCGTCTCGCACGGTGCTGCCTGCCACCACGCCCAACAGAGAGGCGGTATTCGACCCGGCACCCTCGGCCAGCTTGAGCACGCTGTCACCGGCGCCATCGCCGGTGAGGGTAACGTTGCTTTTGAGCGCCAGGGCGTTGCCCGAACCGTCGCTGTCCGCGACAAGCCAGGTGCCGCCAGGGATGTAAACCTTGCCCCCACCCGCAGCGCTTGCGGCATCAATTGCCTTTTGAATGGCGACGGTATCGTCAGTGACGGCGTCGCCCTTGGCGCCATAATTGCGGATATCGAAAGTGGGGGTGATGCTCATGCGCTGCTCCTGCCTGGAATACTGACGACCTGTGAACCCGTTGTCGCAACCGGTTCGGCGAACAGCTTGGACCGGCAGAGTTCCTGATTGTTAGTACCGGTTCAGAGGCTTTCGTCGGATGAGCATCTCGGGGTTTCATGGCATCTTTCAGTCAGCCCTCCAGTCGCGGCAAGAAACGGTGGGTGACTAAACACCGTTCAATTCACTACATTCACTCGAGCTATCCACCCAGGCCCTCTCGATGAACAACTATCTGGCGCAGGCACACAATAATCAATGGTCGAACCGGCGCTTGCTCTCGGCATGCCTTGGCTTAAGCGACGAAGAATACCTGGCGCCGCGAACAGGTTTTTTTCCCTCGATCGAGCTGACCTTGCGGCACATTCTTGATGTGGATCAGTTTTACCTGGCGGCGCTGATTTTTGATCTGGAAGGTCAACGACAGGATCTGCCTGAGCGTTTGTCGCTGCCGGAAATCGTCCATCTCCAAACCGCGGCAGACGTACGACTTGTTACCTATTGCGAAGGTCTGGACGAGCAAGCGCTGAGTCGTCGAACTGGCGTGGTACGGGCGACGGGCATTATTCCGGAACGAGTGGATCGCCTGTTGCTGCATCTGTTCCAGCACCAGATTCACCATCGTGGGCAGGTTCACACCATGCTATCCGGTACTCGCGTACCGCCACCACAACTGGATGAGTTTTATCTGGATGGGGATTTGCCCTTAAGGGCGTCGGACAAGCCTCTTCCGGGCTGAAGCCGGTCCTACCCAGAGACTGCGTGCGTCCAGTGAAGCGGGCGATGGGACCCACTGTAGGACCCGCTTTAGCCGGGAAGACGTCATGTGGCACGCCGCAAGATTGACAGCGCGCGCGCACCTCCCTTCCCGGCTAAAGCCGGTCCCACTGAATGTACGGAATATCACTGTGGGAGCCGGCTTGCTGGCGAATGCGATGGTCCAAGCGCTGCCGCAGCGAGACTTCAAGCGGGTTCGCCAGCAAGCCGGCTCCTACAGTCACATCTGGCCCCGACTGGCCAGTGCTGCAAAATTGCTGGCAGACACCGCGCATTGACCAGGACCGGCGTTAGCCCGTAATGCGCCGTGAGGCGCGCCGCAGTCAATGGCTGGGAAACGCAGTGCAAGCCCCCAACATTACTTGTGCCCTTTGGCCTTCGGCACCATCTGTTTGATCGTCCCGGTAGGGATGTCAATCAACGCATATTTGTCTTTGATCTGCACCCACTGTTGATTCTCGTCCGGTGCGGCCAGGTGACGTGCGCGCCAGTCTTTGACGGCCAGGCTAGGACGTTGATATTGGTCTGGGGCGTTGTCGCCTTCCTTGATTTCCTTGACCCCTGCGCCCGGTCGATCCATCGTCACGCTTGGCTGTTCGGCCGCGTAGGAAAAGCTGCTGACGGCGCATACTGCGGTGAACAGCAGATGAGGGAGGTATTTCTTTCCGAGCATGATCAGATCCTTTGGCAAACGAGTGCCGCTGATTGAATAAGGGGTGACGGTGCATCCGTCATGCTCTGACCGGGGCTGAATCCCGGGAGTTCGATTTGATCACGTGCGTTCAGCCCTGTATCACCCGGTTACCCAGCCCCACTGGCAAACCTTGCCTGTATCAAGCCCCGAACACCCGCAGCACTAATCAACGATGAATAGCCTTGCGCCCACAGCGCTCGAAGACCTATGCGCCTCCGCGTTGTCAGCCACCTGATAGCTCATGCCCGGGGTCAGGGTGAATGTCCGGCCATCTTCGAGCTCGGTGTCGAGCTGACCCTCAAGGCACAGAATAATGTGTCCTTTTTTGCACCAATGATCGGCCAGGTAGCCGGGACTGTAATCAACCATGCGCACCCTCGCATCGCCAAACTGGCAGGTGCGCCAGAGCGCTGTGCCTGTCTCACCCTGATACGCGACGGCTTCGATTTTAGACCAGTCGGTCGTACCAAATGGAATGGCGGTAAGTTTCATGGCGGCCTCGGCGAATGAAGGGTGTTCGATGCTACCGATGCACTACCGGGTCAAACAGATACAGATCGCCTTGATTGCACTCATACGCCCGCACCCACTCCGAGTTCGCCAGTGCGGCAATAGCCAGGATCCGACGCCCGAGGTCAACCACGTCCGAAAGTCAAATCGCGGGACACTTGTTCCCTATCCCCGGTATATGGCATCAATATC
Source organism: Pseudomonas sp. NPDC078416 (assembly GCF_050268485.1). NCBI lineage: Bacteria > Pseudomonadati > Pseudomonadota > Gammaproteobacteria > Pseudomonadales > Pseudomonadaceae > Pseudomonas > Pseudomonas sp. NPDC078416. The sequence continues at coordinate 20,098 of NZ_JBNNGV010000005.1, forward strand.
GCTGCACTGCTTGCAGGGAGAAACCCGCATGGAAAGCCCCACGCTCCACACGGCTCGACTCATACTCGCCCCGCTACTGTTGACCGATGCGCCCGTGATTCAACAGTTGTTTCCCCAATGGGACGTGGTCCAGTATCTGGACAGCCATGTGCCATGGCCCTATCCCGACGACGGCGCGCTGACCTACCCCCGCGACGTTGCGCTTCCTGCCATGGCAGAGCGGCGCGAATGGCACTGGACCCTGCGCCTGACAGCAGAACCGGCGCGGGTGATCGGCTGCATCAGCCTGCACGATCAGCTCAAAAACCACAGGGGTTTCTGGCTGGCGCCGCAGTGGCGCGGCCAGGGCTATATCCAGGAGGCGTGTAAGGTGGTCAACGCCTTCTGGTTCGAAACGCTGCAGCGGCCGGTGATGCAGGTGCCCAAAGCGGCGGGCAATGAAGCATCGCGAAGGATTTCTCAGCGCGAAGGCATGCGACTGATCGAGCGCCGGGACGGCCATTTCGTCTCGGGTCCGATGGTTCAAGAGCTCTGGGAATTGACGCGCGGTGAATGGCTCTCGATGCAAACCCGGACGTCGAAATGATGCAGCGGCCGCTCGTTTCCCGGGAAAGTGACTCGATTGCCTGTTGACCTGCCCCGCCTCAATCCCTAGGGTAGCCGGCCTTCTTTACCCCTCAGGAACCCCATGTCCAGCCGCAGCAAACTCCCCTCCACCGTCTACCTTCTGGGCCTGACGATTTTCTCGCTGGTGACGGCCGAATTCATGGTCGCCGGCATGATGCCCGCACTGGCCGACGCGTTCTCGGTCAGCCTCGCCCAGGTTGGCAACCTGATCGCCTTCTACGCCTTGGGCATGGCCATCGGCGGTCCGCTTGTGACCGTCCTGCTGCTGTCCAAAGGCGTCAGCAACAAACGCTCGTTGATCGCCCTGCTCATCTGTTATGTGGTGGCCGGCGCAATCGCCGCGGCCGCGCAAAGTTATCTCGTGCTTGCTGCGGCGCGCGTGGTCATGGGCATTGCCAGTGCCGTCTGTATCGGTCTGTGCATGACGGTGTGCGCAGGCCTGGTCACCCCGGAACGACGCGGCCGAGCGGTGTCGGTGGTCCTTGCCGGCCTGATGCTTTCCCCTGTCGTAGGTGTGCCGCTGACCACGTGGGTCGAGCAACACTTCGGCTGGCGTGCGAGCGCCTGGCTGGTGGTGGTGCTGGCGATGCTCTGCACGGTGCTGGCGAGCAAGCGATTGCCGGCGAGCGCCAATGGCAGCGAACCGCCACTGCGCCAACAAATGGCCGACATGAGAAATCCGCCCCTCTGGGCGGCGTACCTCACCAGCGGGTTGATCATCGGCGCCACCTTTGCCGCGTTCAGTTACTGCACGCCCATCCTTATTCAGGAGGTCGGGGTCGCGCCGAAATTCGTCGCACCGCTGCTGGCGCTGTATGGCGTCGCGAACGTGGTGGGCAACTGGGTGGTGGGCCGACTGGCGGATCGCTACATGATGGCGATCGTCGGCTGGGGCCTGGCGATCATGGTGCTCGCGTTGTCGGGCTTCGCCCTGGCCGGGGATCACCTGTGGCTCAACCTGATGTGCTTCCTCGCCCTCGGGCTGACCGGCGTGGCGCTGAACCCCGCGATGGTCGCGCGCGTCATGACAGCGGCCGAGCCCGGCGCGCTGGTGAACATCATGCACACCTCGGTCATCACCGCCGGACTGGCGTTCGGCAGCTGGGCGGGCGGTGTGACAATCGACGCGGGCCTGGGATTGCGATCACCGCTCTGGGTCGGTGCGGCGATGGCTCTGGCGGGCTTGCTGAGCCTGGTGCGGCCGATTGCGATGCGTCGCAGCCAGGCGTTGTGCGACTGAAGGCGTCGTCACTGACGTCGGTGTATTGCGAGGTGACGTGTCCTTCAGGGCACGTCAGCGGCGCCAGCGCCCACCAGCGGAGAGACCTGCCCCGCCCGCTCGGCCAACAGATTACGCAGCGCGTGCATCTGCCCGATCCGCTCGTCCAGCAACGCGATTTTCTCGGCGAATAATCCTCTCAGCATGTCGCTGGAGGCCTCATAAAACCGCAATGCATCCACGGACACCCCCGCACGCACCGCCACTTCGCCTATTTTCATGACGTTCAATGCTCACGTTGACTCTGGACCTAAGACCAGGCTTTAGCCTGCGGGCTCAACTGTGAGGGAAGATCATGATCAGCGCAAAAAACAATCTGGGCATCGTCAAAAGTAGCGCCATCTACGACCTGGTGGTGACAGCGGGCTTCATGACGCCCTGGACGGCAGCATGGGTGCTCACCGGCTTCGCCACGTTATCGGGCGCTTTGGCACTGGAACGGCCGGTGCCGGTGCTGGACGTCAGCGGCATGCTGTTCGCCAACCTGCTCGGAAGCGTGGTGGTGGTCTGGTCGTTGTGGCGCCTCGCGCAGCCGAGCCGCCGGGTGGGGTTGTATGACGCACTGGCGCGAACGCTGTTCGCCACCTGGCAGCTTTACGCGGTTGCCCAGGGCGCAAGTGTTCTGATTCTCGGGTTTACGGTGTTTGAGGTGCTGTTCGCCGTCGCGCAAGTGTGGCCGATCAGCGCTGTTCGGCAGGTTCATCCAAGGGCAGGTCAAGCGGCATCGGGCGCAGGCTAAGGCGCCAGCGTCGCTGCAATGATCTGCCCCACCGCTTGCAATCGCTCACTGACACCTCCCCGGCAGCGAGCCGGCAATAAAACGATGTCCACAGTGGGCAGCGCGGGCAGATTGAGACCGGTGACCTCCAGCATGTCGGCCTCGATGATCGCGGAGGCATTGAGGCATGCCACGCCCAGCCCCGCCGCCACCGCAGCCTGAAGCCCGGCCACACCGGAGGCCATATGAGCGACGACGTGGGCAATGCCGTGTGCGTCCAATGCGTTGCGTGCCAGCCTGTGCAGCGAGCAGGTTTCAGGCAGCAGCGCGAGTTCGATAACCCTGTCTTTAGGCGGAAGTGGCTTGCTGCGGGCGGCCACCCACATCAATGATTCCGTGCGCAGCACTTGGGCTTCTTCGGATGATGAGGAAGGCGACCCCGTCGTGCGCAGGATGATCGCCAGATCCAGCGCGCCGCTACCGTGGGCATCGGCGATGACGTCGCTTTTGTCGATCTGGGTGCGCATCCGCAAACCGGGGTATTGCTCAGCGATGCGCGCCAATAAAGCCGCCAGTTGGCTCGGCCGGACGTAATCGGAAATACCGATGTGGACTTCGCCCTCAAGGGGCACCCGGTGCATGTCTCGCCAGGCCGCATCCGACAACGCCAGTATCTGACGAGCATGGCCAATCAGGCGCTGACCTGCCGCGGTGGGGCGTACGCCCTGCTTGCTGCGCACCAGAAGCTGTTCGCCCGCGGCTTCCTCCAGCTTGTTGAGCTGTTCGCTCAGCGCCGACTGCGATCGATACCGGAGGGGCACCGCTGCCGTAAGACTGCCCGCATCCACCGCAGCGACGAGGGTCTTCAACTGTTCGATGTCAAATCCGTGCATGTCGATCTACCGGAATACCTGATGATATCCGACTGATCTTACTGCTATTCCGATATGAACAGAGCGAGCAATCTCAATGTTCGCACTCACATAGAGGAACGCTGCCGTGCCATTCGTAAGAATATCGCTGCTCAAAGGCAAAACCCCTGCCCAACTTCGCGCCATCGCCGATGGTGTTCACCACGCGCTTGTCGAGACTTACAGCGTGCCGCCAGACGACCGATTTCAGGTCATCGATCAATACGAGAAAGACCTGTTTTTCTATGACCCGGGTTTTCTGAACGTCAAGCGCACAGATGACGTGGTGTTCATACACATCCTGGCCAACCGATGGCGCGACACGCCGACAAGGCAGGCGCTTTACCGCGCCATCGCCGATCAACTCACTGCCCGCCCCGGCATGCGCCGCGAGGACATCCAAGTGTTCATCTCGAATAACGATAAGCATGACTGGTCATTCGGCAACGGTGTCGCTTCCTATGTGCCGGAGGCTGATGCCTGAGATCACCCAGGATCAGTCTTCGCCAATGATCTGCCCGGCAAGTTCCGCGAATACGCGAAGCCGGTCCATCTGCCGCATGTCGTGGTGGTAACCCATCCAGATGTCACGCCCGGGCGGCGCCTGTCCAACGTCTAGCCGCCTGAGCGCGGGGCTCTGATCTCCCAAAGCGCGCGGCAGTACGCAAATGCCAAGGCCAAGGGCGCACATCCGGGCTTGCACGGTTCGGCTGCTGCTGGTGAACACGACCGGGGCCTGCGGGTACAAACCTCGCAGCCAGACGACGTCAGGGTAATGGGATTGCGCGGTGTCCATGGTGATTAGACCGACACCTTGGCCTTGCGTGCCCGGAGAAAACGCCTGCTGCGCGCCCACGTATAGACCGTAGTTCAGCGTGGTCAAGCGGCGCTGGACGATGTCCGGCTCGGTGAAAGGGACGATCCGAAACGCGATGTCCGCTTCCCTGCGTGTCAGGTCGGACAGCCGTTGTCCGGCGATCAGTTCGGGCACGATCAGGGGGTGGCGCCGGATCAGCTCGGCCAGCACAGGCCCGAGCACGTAGCCGGCAAACCAGTCCGCCGACGAGATGCGCAGCAGGCCTTCGAACTGTGCGCTTTCGCCGGCGATGCGCCGTTCGATCGTCAGCGCGGTGCGCTCCATCTCCTGGGCCAGCTCGAAGATGCGCTCACCGCTGTCGGTCAACACCAGGCCGGTTGACGTACGACGAAAGAACACCTCGCCACTGCTCTGTTCCAGCACATGCAGGCGCCGCCCCACCGTGGGGTGGCTGACGCCCAACAGCTTTGCAGCGGCCCCCAGGGAACCGCCGCGGGCGACGGCCAGAAAGACGCGCAGGTCATTCCAGTCCATGGCGTACCTCGTACAAAAGTGAACGCCGAAGATGCAGCAATGGCAGTCCCTAAGCAACTGTATGGCTCGCACAATGGCGCCTCGAGCAAAAAGGCCATAGGCAGAGGGGCATTGATGAACATCGGGTTTATCGGGGTGGGAAGCATGGGCCGGGTGATGATCCTGCGGCTGATGGCGGCAGGTCATCACGTGAGGGCCTGGAACCGTAGCCCTCAGGCGCTGGCAGATCTTGAGGGCGTAATCGCACTGACTGACCCCGCGCTGGCTTTTGAGCAGGAAGTGGTCATCAGCATGCTCGCCGATGATCGGGCGGTGCGGCAGGTGCTGCTGTCTTCCGATGCGCTGGCGCGTGCCGGCAAGGGCTGCATTCACATTGTGATGTCAACGCTGTCACCTGCCTTGATCAACGAATTGCAAGACAGTCACGAGCAGGCAGGCATCGAGTTGGTCGCGGCCCCGATGTTCGGGGTGCCGGCGGTCATGGCTCAGGGTGAGGCGAACATCCTCGCGTCCGGCGCCGCTGACGCAATCGAGAAGACCCAGCCGCTGCTGGATGTGCTCGGAAAGAAGACCTGGCGGATGGGCGACCGGCCTGTGCAGGCCTGCATCGCCAAGATCGCCGGCAACATGATGATCACCCAGGCCATTGAATCCCTGGGCGAAGCGACACGCCTGGTAGAGGCCTACGGTCTGCCCCCTTCGGCGTTCGTTGAAACCGTCACTCAAACCCTGTTCGCCTGCCCGAGTTACCAGCGCTATGGGCATTACGTCGCCAACCGCGTGCACGAGCCCGGCTTCAAGCTGTCCCTGGGCTTGAAAGATGTGGACTTGGCGCTGAGGGCCGCCGAAGCCGTTGCCCTGGAGCTGCCTGCCACAAGGGTGGTACGCGCGGGCATGTCAGCGGCGATCACCCAGGGCCTGGGCGATCGAGACTGGTCCGCCTTCGCCACCATCGCGCAACCCCGCCCGTTGGGCACCCAACCGATACGCTACCGAGGAAACACCATGACCATTGAAATGCTCGCTGCGCGGCTTGAAGCGCTGGAAAGCCGCGCGGCGATCGAATCGCTCATTTCCGGCTACGCCAACGCCTACGACCTGATGGACATCGATCTGTTGCGCAGCCTCTGGCACCCCGACGCGACGCTGGACCTGCCGGATTTCGGCGTTGGACGAAACCTTGAAGAGATCGCCGCCATGGCGCACACCAGTTGGATCAAGTTGCCGCATATGCATCACTGGATGTCCAATCCCATGATCCAGATTCAGGGGACGATGGCGACCGCAACAGTCGCAGCAGACTGCCTGTTTCATGATCGCGAAAAGGGTCCGGTACAGGTCAGCGGCCTTTACCACGACCGCTTCGAGCGGCGCGACGATCAGTGGCGATTCAGCGCCCGTCGTTTCGAATTGCACTTCCTGACACCGCTGCTCAACTGGGCGCCGATCGCGGGTTCGGAAACGTTCGAGCGCGTCTGAAACCGCTCTGCCTGAACGGCGCATCACGCCTTGCAGCGGCGATGCGCGCCTCGATTGATTGACCCCCTTCTTATCCGATCGCAGCGCCGCCGTTGCGTATGGAGGTTTACCCATGTTCGCGAAGGATACGTTGTCGCCTGATCCGCGACGCTGGGCGATGTTTTTGATTCTGCTGGTCGGTGCCCTCCTGCCGCCCCTGGACTTTTTTATCGTCAACGTCGCGCTGCCATCGATCAAGCAGGACTTGAGTGCCGGCGCTTCCGCTGAGCAACTGGTCATCTCCGCCTATGCCGGGTTCTATGCGGTGACCCTGATCACCGGTGGAAGGCTCGGTGACATCTATGGCCGTGGCCGGGTGTTTTTCATCGGTCTGACTGGCTTCGCGGGGGCGTCATTGTTGTGCGGGCTGGCCTGGTCGCCCTGGTCGTTGATCGCAGGACGCGTATTGCAGGGCATAACAGCCGCTGTGATGGCGCCACAGGCACTGGCATCGGTGCAGGCCATCTTCCCGGATTCGGAAAAGCCCCTTGCGCTCAGTCTGTACGGTGCGGTGTTCGGACTGGCGTCGGTCATCGGGCAGGCTTTGGGCGGGATTCTGATTTCGCTGAACCTGTTCGGCCTGGGCTGGCGGGTCATTTTCCTCGTTAACCTGCCAGTTGCCGCGCTGGTTTTGCTGTTCGGCATACCTGTGCTTAAGGAAATCCGTGCGCGAAATCCGAACACACTCGATCTGGGTGGCGTGGCCCTTTCGATCCTGACCCTGGCCGCGCTGATCGTGCCGCTGATCGAAGGGCGAGAAGCAGGATGGCCGCTGTGGGCCTGGGTTTCATTGATGGCAGTGCCGCTGTTGGCGTGGATGTTCTGGCGCTACGAAGCGCGACTGAGTGATGCTGGCGGCTCGCCACTGCTGGATCCCCACGCTTTGAATGTTCCGGGATTGGGTCGCGCACTCGTCATCGCGCTGCTGTTTTACACGATCGCCCCGTTTTTCCTGCTGTTCTCGATCTACCTGCAAGGCGCGCTCGGCACATCGGCACTGAGCGCGGGGCTGGTGTTTCTGCCTTTCGGCGCCGGATTTCTGCTCGGGCCGCTCTTGGCGCCCGCTTGCAAACGGGCGCTCGGCGTGTACGTCAATGCAACGGGTATGGGCCTGGAGTCGGCCGGCTTTATCAGCATGATGTGGCTGCTCAGTGCGACGCCGGCCGGCGTGTACCCGGTGCCGGCACTGCTTGCCGCCCTTCTGTTCACGATCGGCTTCGGACAGGGGCTCGCGCTGCCTACGCTCATGCGCATGGTGACGGGCCGCGTGGCGCCGGCGTATTCGGGCATGATCGCCGGGGTCGCCAGCTCGACGTTGCAAATCAGCACAGCATTGAGCGTTGCAGTGATCGGCGGGGTCTTCTACACGATCCTGGATGGACGCACTGACCCGGCAGCCATCACTCACGCATTTACCATCGCGCTGTCGTGCATCGCGCTCTGCCTGGGCGCCGCGGTGCTGCTGAGTATCACGCTGGTGCGCGAGCCGGCGTTGCCCGACGGGAAGAGCGCCGCCCGGTCAACCGGTTAAGCGGCGCAAATCTTAATGAGCCCCAACCACTTGCCCGGCAACCCTCTCACCCTGCACAAACCCATGGGCCCGCGCACGAAAAGCAATCGCCAGGCTGATCAGCAGCACCAGCACCATCACCCACGCAAAGGCGCCCGCGCCCCAGTGACCGAGCAGCACGCCACCCAGAACCCCGCCGCCGGCGATCGCGCTGTTCCAGACGACCACGTTCATCGACAGGGCCACGTCGGCGCCCTCACCTGCTGCGTCAGCCAGCGCGGTTTGCAGCAGTGTGGCGGCGCCGCCGAAGGTCAGGCCCCAGACAAAGACACCGAAAAAGATGGCCGCCGCAGAACCCGAGAACATCCCGAAGAACACCGAAACCCCGGCGAAGGTGGCAAGGCTCAGCAACACCGCGGTGCGAAGATGACGATCAACCAGACGTCCCCCGACCCAGATACCCAGCAGCGCGGCAATGCCGAACACCAACAGCACCCGATCGACATGGGCACTCAATCCAGCGAGGGAAACAAAGGGCGCCACGTAGGTGTAGAGAATGTTGTGGGCGAGCATCCAGGTCAGCACCACGCCGAGGACGGCACGCACGCCCGGTGTCATCAGCACCTGACGCAGCGGCATGCGCCGGGAAGATGATTGACCCGGGTAGTCCGGCACTTTGATCAGCACCCAGGCGATCAACACCAGCGTCAGTCCGGACATTGCGGCAAACGACATCCGCCAACCGATCGCACCCCCCAGCCAGGTGCCAAGGGGCACGCCCAGTGACAACGCGATGGGCGTACCCACCATCGCCACCGCCATGGCGCGGCCCTGCGAGGCCGGCTCGACCATGCGCCTTGCGTAGCCGCCAATGAGGCTCCAGGCCAGCCCCGCTGAAACCCCTGCGGAAAATCGCGCGATCAGGGTCAGCCAGTAAACCGAAGACAGCGCGGTGATGGAGTTGAACAGCAGAAACCCGACGACAGTGACCAGCAGCACCGTCCTGCGCCGCCAGCTGCGCGTGGCAATGGTCAGCGGGATGGCGGCCAGCAACGACCCCAAGGCGTACACCGTCACCATCTGGCCGGCCAATGACGCCGAGATCCCCAGGCCATCGCCTATTTCAGGCAACAGCCCTGCCGGCAGCGTCTCCGTCACGATGCAGATAAAACCGGTCATGGCCAGCGCCAGCAGCGCCCCATACGGCAGCCTGGTGGCCTTTTTCTCATGGGTCATCGTGCGATCCTCCGACTAATATACTGATCGGTAGCAATCTAGAGAGCTAAAGCCGGGTAGTCAATCACTTATGTATCGACTAGTATTTATATGACTTGAATGGAGGTCCATATGGCTCAGATGGGACGACCGCGCACGTTCGACCGTGACGTGGCAATCACCCAGGCGCTGCATCTGTTTTGGGAACATGGCTACGACGCAACGTCACTCAGCCAGCTCAAGGCCAGCATCGGCGGCGGCATCACCGCGCCGAGCTTCTATGCAGCGTTTGGCTCAAAGCAGGCGCTGTTCAATGAAGTCATGGCGCGCTACCTGAACACCCATGGACGCGTGACCGACAGTTTGTTCGACACCGCGCTCGCCCCCAGGGAAGCGATCGAGCGCACGCTGCGGTGCTCGGCGCAAATGCAATGCGAGGCAGGTCATCCCAAGGGCTGCCTGGTGTCACTGGGTTTACTGAGTGCGTCCACGGAAGAAAGCAAAACCATCTCGCAGCCGCTGGCGGAGGCGCGAGCCTTGAACCGCGCTGCCATTGTCGCGTGTATCGAACGGGCCATTGCGGCGGGAGAACTGCCTGCAACGGTGGCGCCGGTCGCGCTGGCCACGGTGTTCGACAGTTTCATGCTGGGCATGTCGGTTTTGGCCCGCGACGGTGCGACGGTTGAAACACTGGACGCCGCAATCACCCAAGTGATGCGGGTATGGGACAGCTTGCGAATCGACACGCCGAAGGACGCTGACGGCCAGCTCGATGCCTGATGGCTGCCAATGTCTGAGCCTGGCATCGCCACCCGCCCCGCTACGGCTTAACCGAAACGCACCATCGTCGCATCGATGAATCGGCGCAGCTTGGCCGTTCGCTGCCGGCTGCCTGTGTAGATCATATGCATGGGCCGGCTCGGCGCCTCATAGTCAGGCAACAGTCGCACCAGCGCGCCGCTGCGCAAGGCGGGTTCGAGGAAATCCCAAGGGCCGAGCACGATGCCGAATCCGTCCAGCGCCGCCGAGAGCAGCGCGCGGCTTTCGTTGACTCTCAATCGACTGGCCACCTGAACCCGCGCCACCGTTGAGCCCTTGCAGAACACCCACTCGCGGTCAGTTGGCCGCGACCACCAGGCATAGCCCAGACATTCATGCTGGCTCAGGTCCTGCGGACGTTGCGGCACGCCGCGCTCGGCCAGATAGCCAGGCGCCGCGCAGGCCACCAGTTGATAAGGCGCCAACGGCCGAGCGGTCAGGCTGGACACGTCCACCGGGCCGATCCTGAACGCGATGTCGAACCCCTCCTCAACCAGATCAACGAAGCGATCCGTCAATTGCAGATCGATTTCAATCTCGGGATGCAGCCGCAGGAATTCCGTCACGAAGGGCATGAGGCGGCAAGAGCCGAAGGTGATGGGTGCGCTGATTTTCAGCTTGCCGCGAGGGGTGTCGTTCATCATCTCTACAAGGGAGTCCGCCGCCTTCGCTTCACTGAGGATGTGCTTGCAACGTTCCAGGTACGCGTGGCCCAGTTCGGTCAGGCTCTGCCGCCGCGTGGTGCGGTTCAGCAACCGCGCGCCGAGTCGATGCTCCAGCCCAGCGACATGTTTGGCGACCATCTGCGGCGAAAGCCCCAGGCGCTCGGCCGCCCTGGCGTAGGAGCCGCACTCTGCCGCCGTGACAAAGGCTTCCATGCTGCTGAGACGGTCCATGATTCAACACTCCTGGTAACGAGACTAAGCGACTGATGATTATTTATCTGCCGCTGGTTCGCAATCATCATGGCCGCTTCCAGCACACCATAGGAGTCATCGCATGCGCATCGGCATTATTGGGGCGGGTTTCATCGGACGCGCAGTGGCGCAATTGGCCATCGCGGCAGGCCATGAAGTCATGCTCAGCAACTCACGCGGGCCGCAAACCCTGGGCGACGTGGTCACCGAAATCCCGGGCGCGCAGATCGGTACCCTCGAAGACGCCACGCAGTTTGGCGATGTTGTTCTCGTGGCGATTCCCTTCAACCACTACCCAACCCTGCCGGCCGAATGGCTTGCAGGTAAAACGGTGCTGGATGCCAACAACTATTATCCTGATCGGGACGGCCCTATCCCGGCGCTCGACAGGTTTGAAACCACCACCAGCAGACTGCTTGCCGAGCACTTGTCTCGCGCCCATGTGGTGAAGGTGTTCAATGCGATCCTGGCCGATGACCTCAGCCGCGATACTCGCCCAGGGACGGCGCACGACCGACGCGCACTGCCGGTCGCCGCCGATGACCCTGCGGCGAAGGCGCTGGCCATACAGCTGCTGGACGAGGTGGGATTTGATGCGGTAGACGCCGGCAACCTTGATGAAAGCTGGCGATTCGAACGGGCCAAGCCCGCTTACTGCATTCCGTTGAACCGGAAGGCGCTGAATGCCGCACTGGCCAAGGCCGAAAGGCACATTGAACTGCCCCATGGGTCCTGGCGTCACTGAATGACGTCATCCCGCAAAGCCCTCCAGAAAAGCGCCACCGTCCGGTAACATGCGTGCCTGCACTCTCCTTTTACATAACCTCGGGAAAGGGACGTGATGATTGATCTCTCGGTATTACTGCTTTTCGCTGGCGCCTGCTTGGCGCTCACGCTGACACCGGGCCCGGACATGCTGTTGATTGCGTCGCGGAGCATGAGCCAGGGCAGAGCATCAGGTTTCGTTTCACGGGCGGGCATTCAGGTGGGCACCTATTGCCACGCGCTGGCTGCCGCACTCGGGCTGTCGCAACTGTTGATCAATGTCCCCGCTGCCTACGACGCGGTGCGGTTCGCGGGGGCTGCCTATCTGGTTTTTCTCGCCTGGAAAGCGTTCAGCGCCCCGTCGCCGCTGCATGCAGATGCCGACCTTGCGCCCACGCCGCTTCTGAGTATTTTCCGGCAGGGATTGGTGACCAATCTGCTCAACCCGAAAATGGCACTGTTCGTGTTGGCGTTGTTTCCGCAGTTCGTTGATCCAACGAAAGCCTCGCTGGTCGTGCAGATGCTGATATTCGCCACGGTTTTGAACGTCATCGGTTTACTGGTGAACGGCGCAGTGATACTTCTCGCCAGTAAACTCGGGCACAAGCTGGCAGCCAATGCCGGTATTGCCAAGCGCCTCAATCAGGTACTGGGTGCGGTCTTTCTGGGCCTGGCCTGTCGGTTGGCACTGGTCTCGGGACGATAAGGTCGCGACTGCCGGCGTAGAACATCGAATCGAACATTACCCATTGATCCGACGGCGGCAGCGCGCTCCTTGCCCTGCCGCCGCCACGGGGACTTGATATCAGCGCCCCGGATCAGGGGCGCAGAACTTTGCGACCTTACTGAGCCGGATGCGCCTTCAGCCACTTCTTCATCTGCGCGATTTCCGCCGCCTGCGCCGCCACAATCTTGCGCGCCAGCTCCAGCATCTCCGGATCCTTCCCGTATTTCAGCTCGATCTTGGCCATCTCCACCGCGCCTTCGTGGTGCGGGAGCATGCCGGCCGCAAACGCCACATCGGGGTCGTCGCTCATCATGCCGTGGTGCATGTCGTCTTTCATGGCGCCCATTGATTGCTGGTAAGCCTCATGCATCTGTTTGACGTCCTCCGTCTGGTCAGCCCTGACGGCGGTGACGGCAAGCAGTGCAATGACGCTGACAACGGCGGCAATCTTTTTCATGACTAAGCATCCTGGATGAGGGTAGAGACGAAGCCGTCACGCTAGACCTTTCCATAGCGGCAAGGTCAAGGGCATTCTCGATTGCCGTCTCAAACACTTCCCTCAAAGCCCGAATGCGTCCTTGAGCAGCGCCGAAAGCTGTTTGGGTTTACGCCCCAGAAGGTCTTCGAGGTCGGTGCTGGTCTGGTCGAAGGCGCCGGCTTCGATGGCCGCGTACCAGCCGGCGATAAATCGGGCCACGTGTGGAGGCCAGCCTTCGCGTTCACGGGCCTGCAGGAAGGCGGCCGACGAGATGGGCTCATAGGAGATCGCCTTGCCCGTCAGATCGGACAACCCGCTGGCGACGTCAGCGAAGGACCAGGGGCTGCCGCTGTTCAGCAGATAACTGCGATGTGCAGGTGCGCTCTGCCTGAGCAGGACGGCACCGGCTTCAGCCAGCTCTTGATAACAGGCCAGCGGAATTCTGCCGTTGCCGGCGGGCGCCGCGAAGCCTGCAGCAATCGCGTTGGCGCCGATGAACATCGGCAGGTCGTTGGCATACAACGGATGCCGGAGCACGGTGTACGCCAGGCCCGACTGCTTCAGCAGGTTTTCAGTGGCGATGTCGCTGTCGGTGACGCCATCGATCGGACACAGCACATCGTCGAGCCGCTGGATGCCGGTGTACATCACATGGTCGACACCGGCGCGACGTGCGGCATCGATCACGTTCTTGTGCTGAGCAATCCGGTCGCTGAAGGCCACGGCCGACACCATGTAAATCCTTTCTACACCCTGGAACGCGCTGACCAGGGCGTCGTAATCGGTGTAATCGCCATAGCGCACCTCCACGCCCATAGCGGTCAACGGCTGCGCCTTGACCTGATCCCGCGCCAGACCTGCAACGTCGCCGGCGTCGCCCTGTTGCACCAGTGCCTGCACGACCGCGTTGCCCAGTCGCCCCGTGGCCCCTGTTACCAGAATCTTGCCCATCGAGTTTCACCTGCCTGCGTTGAGAGAGTGCTCACTGTGCACGCTCATAAGCGGATGAATTAGTCCGGTATGAGTAGAATCAGCTTCAACCAAACGTTGGAGGCACCGATGGAAACCCTGGGCAATCTGGAGTCGTTCGTGCGTGCTGCGCAAGTCAGGAGCTTCTCCGAAGCCGCCCGGCGGATGGGCATTTCTGCAGCAGCGGTGAGCAAGAATGTGGCGCGTCTTGAAAGCAATCTGGGCACCCGCCTGTTTCAGCGCAACACCCGCAGCCTGACCCTGACCGAAGCCGGCGAAGCCTTCTATGGGCAGGTTGCCGACAGCCTGGAGACCATTCAGGCCGCCGTCGCGCAGGTGGGTGACAACCGCAACATCCCGGCCGGTCGCCTTCGAGTCAACGTGGCGCCCTCCTTCGCCTACGACTACTTGCTGCCATTGCTCAAGCCCTTCAAGGAAAAATACCCGGCCGTCATCCCCGATTGGCACCTGGCGCTGGCCCGGGCTGACTTGATCGGAGACGGATTTGACGTGGCCATCGGCGGCGGTATGGAGCTGTCACCCGGTGTTGTCGCGCGAGAACTGGCGAAGCTGCATCTGGTGGCCGTGGCCTCACCCGACTGGCTCAAAGGCCGAGAGTTGCCGCGAACGCCAGCGGATTTGCAGGGGCAGCCGGGGGTGGTCACGCGCTCGACCGACACCGGCAGATTGCGCGCCTGGACCCTGCGCAATGCGGCCGGCGAAACCCTTGATCTGACCCTCGACCCGGCGGCAATCATGAATGACCCGGAAGCCCTGTGCGGCTGCGCGCGCATGGGCCTTGGCGTGGCGTTGGTCCCCATGGAGCGCGCCTGGCCCTGGCTGCAAAACGGTGAACTGGTCCGGCTGTTGCCTGAGTGGCATGTGGATCTGGGTTCGGTCTCCGTCTACTTTTCGGCCCGCAAAGCCTTGCCGGCCAAGACGCGGGCGTTTGTGGATTTTCTGGTCGAGCATTTTCGCTCGAACCTGGGCGAGCGATTTAGGGGGGACTGAGCCAGAGCCCGAACGACGCGGTCGCGCTGGCACGAATCCATAGGCAGCGCTTATGCGAAGGATTGTTTATCGGTCTTGGACGCTATCGGTGGATGGGAAGATGATTGCTCCACGCAACACCACACCCGCAACGCCCACCGGCAACCCTTACCTTCGCCAGGAGAGACCCATGACACAGTCCCACGCCTACAACGACACCAGCCTCGCACTCACCGCCGAAATCCTCGACGCCAAGCAGCGCAAGAACCTGTCCTTCCAGGACCTGGCCGACGGCACCGGCCTGGGCCTGGCCTATGTCACCGCCGCGCTGCTGGGCCAGCACCCATTGCCGGCCGATGCGGCGAAGGTGATTGGCGAGAAGCTTGAGCTCAATGACGAGGCCGTCGCCCGTCTGCAGATCATTCCGCTGCGCGGCAGTCTTTCCGGCGTGCCCACCGACCCGACCATCTACCGTTTTTACGAGATGATCCAGATCTACGGCACCACCCTCAAAGCGCTGGTCCACGAACAGTTCGGCGACGGCATCATCAGCGCGATCAACTTCAAGCTGGACATGAAGAAGGTTGAAGACCCTGAGGGCGGCCATCGCGCAGTCATTACCCTGGACGGCAAGTTCCTCCCGTTGCGTCCGTTCTAAGTCGGACCCGCTCCGAGACGCGGGCCCGCCGCAACGGCGGCCCGCTTCGCACACATCAAGTGCAACGGTCACTGATCACAACTTACGTTTAATGGCGCAGCGAGGCATACATCATGAAGGCACTCATCGACGGTCTTTTGAAGTTTCAGAAAGACGTGTTTCCACAACGTTCCGACCTGTTCAAGCACCTGGCGACGACCCAGCATCCCGGCACGCTGTTCATCACCTGCTCGGACAGCCGCGTGGTGCCCGAGCTGCTGACCCAGCAGGAACCCGGCGAGCTGTTCGTGATCCGCAACGCCGGCAACATTGTGCCGTCTTACAGTCCCCACCCGGGCGGCGTGTCGGCCACCGTTGAATACGCCGTCGCCGTGTTGGGCGTAACTGACATCGTGGTGTGCGGGCATTCCGATTGCGGCGCGATGACGGCGGTCGCCAAGTGTACGTGCATGAATCACCTGCCCGCCGTCGCCGGCTGGCTGGAGCACGCGGCCTCGGCGAAGGTCATCAACGAGTCGCGGGTTCACATCAGCGAAGCGGCGAAGGTGGGTTCGATGGTGCGCGAAAACGTCATCGCGCAACTGGCCAATCTGCAGACCCACCCCAGCGTGCGCCTGGCCCAAGACAAAGGTCTGCTGAATCTGCACGGCTGGGTCTACGACATCGAGACCGGCTCGATTGACGCCCTGGATGCCGACAACCGCAGCTTCAAGTCGTTGCTGGATCACCCCTCGACCTGCGCCGTGCACGCTCGTCAGGCAAATGCCGCGGCATGAGGCGAGGCTGGGCGTACACTTACCCGGTCTGCCCCTGCCCCTGGTAATCAATCCCATGCTGTTACGACACCTGCGTTATCTGTTGGCGGTCGCCGACCATGGAGGCTTCACCCGTGCAGCAGAGGTGCTGCATGTCTCGCAGCCGACGCTTTCGCAGCAGATCCGCCAGCTCGAAGAGAGCCTCGGGGTGAGCCTCTTCGACCGCACCTCTCGCACGGTCAAACCCACCGACGCAGGCCTGGCGTATATCGAATGCGCCCGGCGCGTGCTGGTGGAGCTGGCGGCGGGCAAGCGCGCACTGCACGACGTCAAGGATCTGTCCCGTGGCAGCCTGCGGCTGGCCATGACCCCGACGTTCATGGCGTATCTGGTCGGTCCGCTGGTGCGTGACTACACCGCGCGATTCCCGAACATCCATCTGGACATTTTCGAGCTGTCCATGGGCGACATCGAGATGGGGCTGGCCGATGATTCGCTGGACATTGCCATCGCGTTCGATCAAGTCCGCAACCCCGACATCGAATGCATCCATGCATTTGTCGAAACCCTGGGTTTGATGGTGGGCCGGGATCACCCCTTGTACGACTCGCCGGCCCCGCTGACCGCCCCTCAGGTCGCGGAGCTGGATTTTGCGCTGCTGACAGCGGACTTCGCGACCCGGACCTGCATCGACGGTTATTTCGCCCGTGCAGGCATCACGCCCAATGTGGTGATCGAAGTCAACTCGGTGACCACCTTGCTGGAGGTGATCCGCCACACGCCGGTGGCTACCCTTCTCCCCGAAGCGATGGGCACCCAAGATCGCGCACTGCACACCCTCGCGCTGACCGACACGGCGCCTCAACGTGGCGCCTCGCTCCTGCGCCGCAAGAACAACTATCACAGCGCAGCGTCGGTGGCGTTCATGGAGTTGGTGCTGGGCCAACTGGCCGGCCTGGATACCCGCTCTGCCTCGCTGGCCTGATCGTCGCCATTTGTTGCATCGAGTCCCGACCGCTCGGCTCCCGATCGCGCTGGCACGAAAAAGCCAAACCAGACTGAACACATGCTCGATACCCGCCTGCCGAATCATTCCGGTGGCCGGAACCTTTGTCTTTCTGCCCGAGTCCTTTCTGAAAGCAGAATTGCATTCTGCCAGCATGCAGCGTAAAACGCTGGCCGCCGATACGGCTGGATCAGCCAGCTGGCGCAGTCCCGGATAGCGCATGGCGCATCGCCGACCTCAGGTCATAACGTTACGTTTGCAGGTGGACACTTGAAGCATTTGACCCGGGAAGCCCTTGAGGCTGAAGTCATGCAATTGCGGTCGGCATTAAAGCAAAGCGAAGCCCTGAGGCTGGACAGTCTTTGCACCGGCACACGTCAGAACGCTGTCGCGGCCTCGCCCCACAGTGCGGCCGAGCGCGTCGCTGAAGGCATTGCCGGGCAGGCGATCGAAGACGCGCAGATTCGCTATCGCCTCGCCGTAAAAGCCACCAACGATGCCATCTGGGACTGGGACCTCAAGGAAAACCACGTCCTGTGGAACGAAGCGCTGGAGCGGGTCTACGGCCACCCCCTCGCCACG
Organism: Pseudomonas sp. NPDC078416; assembly: GCF_050268485.1. NCBI lineage: Bacteria > Pseudomonadati > Pseudomonadota > Gammaproteobacteria > Pseudomonadales > Pseudomonadaceae > Pseudomonas > Pseudomonas sp. NPDC078416. The sequence continues at coordinate 37,893 of NZ_JBNNGV010000005.1, forward strand.
GTCGAAATGACCGGCGACTGGTGGATCGCGCAGATTCACCCCGATGACAGGCAGCGCATCGTCATCTCGATCCATGACGTGATAGACGGCAGGCAGACCGGCTGGAGTGACGAGTACCGGTTTCGCCGGGTGGACGGCACTTACGCTCAGGTCCTCGACCGTGGGCACGTCATCCGCGACGTTCAAGGCAACGCCGTGCGCATGATCGGCGCGATGCTCGATCTCACGCCGATTCGCGACACCGAGGCCGCACTGCGGGAAAGCGAGGAGCGTTTCAGGACGATTCTGGAGACGATCGATACCGCCTTCGCCATCGTTCAGGTCAAGTTCGATGCCAACGACTACCCGGTCGACTATCGCTTTGTTGAAGCCAACCCGGCGTTCGAACGTGAGGCTGGGGTCAACCTGCGGGGGAAATGGGTCAGGGAGTTTGCCCCGGATCTGGAGCAATTCTGGTTCGACACCTATGGACGGGTGGCCAAGACCCGCGAGCCGGCCACATTCGAAAGCTACGCCAAGGCCTTTCAGCGCTGGTTTGACGTGCGCGCCGTGCCGGTCGGCGATCCGGCCGAATGCCAGATTGCAATCATCTTCAACGACGTGACGGGGCGGCGGGATGCCGAGGAACGTCTGCGTCAGAGCGAAGCCATCGCCCGCGCGAACGTCGAACGTGTGCAGCTGGCCCTGGCGGCCGGGGCCATTTTCGGCACCTGGCACTGGGACTTGCCCAGCGACAGTTTCAACGTGGATGAAGCCTTCACCCGGGCCTTTGGCCTTGACCCGGCGCTGGGGCGGGAAGGACTCACCCTGGAACAGGTGGTGGAAACCGTCCATCCGGAAGACCGGGCGGGCCTGATGACAGCGATTAACGAAGCCATTCGTCGCGGGGGGGCCTACGCCCATCAATACCGGGTCCGTCGGGCCGACGGCAAATATTATTGGATCGAGGCGAACGGGCGCGTCAACTTCAGCGAAGAAGGCGTTCCCCTGAGTTTTCCCGGTGTCTTGATCGATGTGGAGGAGCGGCGTTCGGTCGAAGCCCAGCGCGACCTCGCCACCGCCGCACTGCGTGCCCTCAATGAGACCCTTGAACAGCGCGTGGCTGAACGCACCGCAGCGTTGATGCAGGCCGAGGAAAAGCTGCGTCAGTCGCAAAAGATGGAAGCGGTGGGGCAACTCACCGGCGGGCTTGCCCATGACTTCAATAATTTGCTGGCGGCCATCTCGGGCTCGCTGGAGTTGTTGAGTGCACGGTTTGCCCAGGGTCGGCTGACGGATGTCGACCGCTACCTGACGACGGCACAAGGCGCCACCAAACGTGCCGCTGCCTTGACCCACCGGCTGCTGGCGTTTTCCCGTCGACAGACGCTCGATCCCCGGCCCACTGAAATCAACAGCCTTGTCGAGGGCATGACCGAGCTGATCCGGCGTACCGTGGGGCCAAGCATCACTGTGCAGACCGTCGGCTCTCCGGACAGCTGCGTCGCACTGGTCGACGCGAGCCAGCTGGAGAATGCGCTGCTGAATCTGTGTATCAACTCCCGGGATGCCATGCAGGACGGCGGCAGCATTACCATCGAAACCCGCTGTCAGGTCGTGGGATCGGCGGAGGCACCGCTGCTGGAAGTCGCCGAGGGCGAATACCTGACCCTCAGCGTTACCGACACAGGGACCGGCATGCCGGCCAACGTCGTGGCGAAGGCATTCGACCCCTTCTTCACTACCAAACCGATCGGCCAGGGCACCGGCCTGGGCCTCTCGATGATTTACGGGTTCGCCAAGCAATCCGGGGGGCAGGTTCGTATCGCCTCCGCAGTCGGACAAGGGACGACGCTGTCCATCTACCTCCCCCGCCACCACGGGAATCCCGGTTCCAATGAAGCGCACATACTGGATGCCGCCACTCAGGCGGCAGGCGTCGGTGAATCGATCCTGGTTGTGGATGATGAACCCACCGTGCGCATGCTCGTGACAGAGGTGCTGAGCGAGCTTGGCTATTCAGTCATGGAGGCGGCGGACAGTGCCAGCGGACTCAAGCTGCTGCGCTCGGACGTGCGAGTCGACATGCTCGTCACCGATGTGGGATTGCCCGGCGGGATCAACGGACGCCAGATGGCGGACGCCGCGCGGGAGCTGCGTCCGGGACTTAAAACGTTATTCATCACCGGCTACGCGGAAAGCGCGGCCATCGGCGCCAACCAACTTGAGCCTGGCATGCATGTGCTGACCAAGCCCTTTGCTATTGAAACACTGGCCGCTCGTGTGCGTGAACTCATGCACACGGCGGTCTGATCCTCACTGCGCTGACGCGATCAGGCCGAGCGGACGCCCGGGCCTGACTGAGCGAGCGTCAGGCCGTGCCGCTGTGGGATTGATCCTCTACCCGGGCTTTCAGGTGCTGGGGCTGTCCATGTCCGCCACTTTTGAAGTGGCTAACCTGATGGCCGAGCGCGAGGTGTACGCCGTCAAGCTGCTGTCCGAAACCGGCGGCCTGGTGCAGTCATCGGCAGGCTTCGGCGTCGACACCGAGCCCTTTGACCAACGCCGCTTCGATACCCTATTGATCCTCGGCGATAACGTGGTCAGGCCGGCATCCCCCGGGTTGATCCAGTACATGCGCGAGGCCAGTCCGCTGACCCGTCGGGTCGGGTCGATCTGCACCGGCTCCGCGGCATTGGCCGAAGCCGGCCTGCTTTCCGGGCGCCGGGTGACCACCCACTGGGCCCACGCACCTGACTTACAGCGCCTGTATCCCGACATCCAGGTGGACGAGGACCGCATCTTCATCAACGACGGGCCAGTGTGGACGGCGGCCGGCATGAGCGCCTGCATCGATCTGGCCCTGGCCCTTGTGGAAAACGATCTGGGCAGCGAAATCACACGGCGGGTGTCCAGGCATCTGGTGGTTTATCACCGGCGCGCCGGCGGCCAGTCGCAGTTCTCGGTCATGCAGGACCTCGACCCGAAAACCGACAGAATTCAGGCCGCCCTGACCTACGCGCGGCAGCACTTGAAGACCGAGCTTTCCGTGGAGCAGCTGGCCTACGTCGCCCATCTCAGCCCCCGGCAGTTCAGCCGGATTTTCCTTGCCCAAACCGGCAGATCCCCCGCCAAGGCCGTGGAAAACCTGCGCGTCGAAGCGGCCCGATTGATGATGGAAAACGGCCACAGCTCCATCGACGTCGTCGCCACCGAGACTGGCTTTGGTGATCGCGAACGCATGCGTCGCGCCTTCATCCGTGCATACGGCCTGCCGCCCTCGAGCTTCACCCGCCCGCATCCCCAGCTCACCTGACATGACCGAAAAGGTGGCAACCACGACCTACGGCGATGGGATGACGGATTTAATCTGACCTCACTGAAACCCAAACCCGTGAGGAAAGCCCCATGACCATCGTCAAAGCCGCCGCCGTACAAATTGCCCCTGTGCTCTATAGCCGTGAAGGCACCGTCGCCAACGTAGTGCAGAAGATTCTCGAACTCGGTGAAAAAGGCGTTCAGTTCGCTGTGTTTCCGGAAACCATCGTGCCGTACTACCCCTACTTCTCGTTCGTGCAGACGCCGTTCGAAATGGGTGCCGAGCATTACAAGCTGCTCGACCAGGCCGTCACCGTTCCTTCGGCCGCCACCGACGCCATCGGCAAAGCGGCCAGACAGGCCAAGATGGTGGTCTCGATCGGGGTCAACGAACGCGACGGCAGCACGCTGTACAACACGCAATTGCTGTTCGACGCCGACGGCACCCTGATCCAGGCCCGTCGCAAGATTTCGCCGACCTATCACGAACGCATGATCTGGGGCATGGGCGACGGCTCCGGTTTGCGCGCCGTGGACAGCGCCGTCGGGCGGATTGGCCAGCTGGCCTGCTGGGAACACTACAACCCGCTGGCCCGTTATGCGCTGATCGAGGACGGCGAGCAGATTCACGCGTCGATGTACCCCGGCTCGTTCGCCGGCGACCTGTTCACCCGGCAGATGGAAGTGAGTATCCGCATGCACGCCCTGGAATCGGCCTGCTTCGTGGTCAACTCCACCGCCTGGCTGTACCCGGAACAGCAGGCGCAGATCATGGCCGACACCGGCACCTCGATCGACCCCATTTCCGGTGGCTGCTTCACCGCGATCATCGACCCCCAGGGGGAAATCATCGGCTCGCTGACCGAGGGCGAAGGTGAAGTGATCGCCGACCTGGACCTCTGGGAGATCGACAAGCGCAAACGCCAGATGGACGGCCGCGGGCATTACAGTCGACCGGAGATCCTCAGTCTGGTCATCGACCGCACTGCCCACAGCCACGTGCATGAACGTGCGCCCCACCCCAAGCTCGCCGAGCTGGAACAGCGTGCCGCCAGCAACGCGTAGGCCGGTTTAAGCGCACTTGGCGCACAGTCAACAACGGCGGTGCGCTGATCGCCCCCTCCTCCCGGAAACACGAACCCGACCACCGGCGTCACTCATTGCCCCGAGTCACTTTCATTATGAAATTCACTGTGTAATATTATGGGCATCATTCAGCGTAACCGGACCGGAGAAATCCATGAAACGCGCCACCTTCCAGCCCATGCCATGCCCCGTTGCCAACGCCCTGGAACACATCGGCGACGGCTGGAGCATGCTGATCCTGCGCGATGCCTTTTACGGGCTGCGCCGCTTCGATGACTTCATCAACAGCCTCGGCATCGCGTCCAACACCCTCACCCGCCGCCTCAACGACCTGGTCGCCCACGACCTGCTGGAACGCCGCCCTTACCAGGACAACCCGCCGCGCCACGAGTACCACCTGACCGATGCCGGCCTTGACCTGCGCCCAGTGATTCTCACCCTGATGGCGTGGGGCACCCGCCACTCCAACACCGGCGACAAGGTCTATCTCGCCGATCAGGAAACCGGCCAACCGGTGGACCTCGCCTTGATCGACGCCAATACCGGCAAGCGCATCACCCGCGACGGCCACCGCGTACACATCAGCCCCGATGCCGACGCGTTGACCCTGTGGCGTGTGCGCACCGGCCAGGCCTACCGCGACAACGACGCACTGGTCAGCCCCTTCCCTAACTGAGTCCCACGAGGTCCTTTCGCCATGGACACCCACGCCACGTCTGTAGCGCAAGCTGCTACCCGTCCCAGTCCTGATCCCGTCAGCGCGTCCGCTGCAGGAACCCCCGCCACCGGCACGCCACCACCGGCCTCCCGGCGCAAGAAGGTGCTGCGCCTCGGCCTGCTGGCCATCGCCGTGGTCGGCGCGCTGGGGTATGCCAGCCATTGGTGGCTGACCGGGCGTTTTATCGAGGACACTGATGATGCCTACGTCGGCGCCGACACCACCGTGATCAGCGCCAAGGTGCCGGGCTACATCAGCGAGGTTGCGGTGCAGGACAACCAGTTCGTCAAGGCCGGGGATCTGCTGGCGCGCATCGACGTCCGCGACTATCAGGCGGCGCTGGCCAAGGCTGACGGTGCGGTGGCGGCGCAGCGAGCGACGCTGGTCAACCTGGATGCGACCGAGCAGCTGCAACAGGCAATGATCAGCCAGGCCAAGGCGCAATTGGACGCCGCCGACGCCGAAACACAGCGGGCCAGCGACGACCACACCCGCTATCAGAATCTGGTGCGCACCCAGGCGGTCTCAGTCGAGAGCGCGCAACGGGTCGACGCCACCTGGAAGACTGCCCGCGCCGACCACGCCCGTGCCGAAGCCGGACTGCTTGGCGCTCGCCGGCAACTGGACGTGATCGAGAGCCAGCGCGGCCAGGCACGTGCGGCGCTGCAACAAGCCCAGGCCGAGCGTGATCAGGCCCAGTTGAATATCGGTTACACCGAATTGCGCGCACCGGTGGACGGTTATGTCGGCAATCGCCGCGCCCGGCTCGGCGCCTATGCCGCCGCCGGCAGCCAACTGATCTCGGTGGTCCCCGCTCAGGGGTTGTGGATCGATGCCAATTTCAAGGAAGACCAACTGGCGCGCATGCAAGTGGGCCAGAGCGTCAGCGTTCGTGCGGATATTCTCCCGGGCCGCGAATTCCACGGCCACATCGAAAGCCTGGCGCCGGCGACCGGCGCGCAGTTCAGCGTGCTGCCAGCGGAAAACGCCACGGGCAACTTCACCAAAATCGTCCAGCGAGTGCCGGTGCGCATCCGCCTCGACGGCACCGACGCACGCTTCGGCGCCCTGCGTCCGGGCCTGTCGGTGGTCGCGAAAATCGACACCGCCCAATCGCCTGAGCAAAAGGACGTTGCCGTGGCGGTGCAGCCATGAACACGCCGATGCCAACCCTGAGCACGTCGCAAAAGGTTGCCGCGTTCGCCACCATGTGTGTTGGCATGTTCATCGCACTGATCGATATCCAGATTGTCTCCGCATCCCTCAAGGACATCGGCGGCGGCCTCTCCGCCGGCGCCGATGACACCGCCTGGGTGCAGACCGCTTATCTGATCGCCGAAATCATCGTCATCCCCATGTCCGGCTGGCTGTCGCGGGTGATGAGCACGCGCTGGCTGTTCGCCGTGTCGGCCGCGGGTTTCACCCTGACCAGCCTGCTCTGCGCGCTGGCCTGGAACATCCAGAGCATGATCGCCTTCCGTGCCTTGCAGGGCTTCCTCGGCGGCTCGATGATCCCGCTGGTGTTCACCACCGCCTTCATGTATTTCACCGGCAAGCAGCGGGTGATCGCCGCTTCGACCATCGGCGCCATCGCCTCGCTGGCGCCCACCCTGGGCCCGGCGGTTGGCGGCTGGATCACCGATATTTCTTCCTGGCACTGGCTGTTCTACATCAACCTGGTGCCCGGCCTGTTCGTCACCTTCGCCGTGCCCATGCTGGTCAAAATCGACCGGCCGAACCCGAGCCTGCTCAGGGGCGCGGACTACGTCGGCATGGCGCTGATGGCGGTGTTCCTTGGCTGCCTGGAATACACCCTGGAAGAAGGCCCGCGCTGGAACTGGTTCAGCGACAGCACCATTTCCACCACAGCGTGGATCGCGGCGATCAGCGGCGGCCTGTTCATCTGGCGTTGCCTGGAAATCAAAGAGCCCATCGTCGATCTACGCGCCTTGAAGGACCGCAATTTCGCCCTCGGCTGCCTGTTTTCGTTCATCACCGGCATCGGCATTTTCGCGACGATTTACCTGACGCCGTTGTTCCTCGGCCGAGTGCGCGGCTACGGCTCCCTCGACATCGGCCTGGCGGTGTTTTCCACGGGGATCTTCCAGCTGCTGGCGATCCCGGTCTACGGCATGCTCGCCAACCGCGTCGACCTGCGCTGGATCCTGATGTTCGGCCTGGCCCTGTTCGCCCTGTCGATGTGGGACTTCTCGCCAATCACCCATGACTGGGGCGCCAAAGAGCTGTTGCTGCCCCAGGCCATTCGCGGCTTTGCCCAGCAGATGGCGGTGCCGCCCGTGGTCACGCTGACACTCGGTGCGCTGGCGCCCGACCGGCTCAAGCTCGCTTCCGGGTTGTTCAACCTGATGCGCAACCTCGGCGGCGCCATTGGCATTGCCGCCTGCGCCACCGTGCTCAATGACCGCAGCAACCTGCACTTCCTGCGCCTGGCGGAGAACCTCAACACCCGCAACGAGCCGATGAACACCTGGCTCGAACAGTTGACCGGCAGCGCGCAGACCCTCGGACAGAACAGCCTCGACGCCAGTCAGGTGGCGCTGCGGCAACTGTGGGCGCTGACCTGGCGGGAAGCACAAACCCTGACCTACGCCGACGCTTTTCTGATGATCATGGCCTGCTTCGTCGTCGCCACGCTGATGGTGCCGTTGATGCACAAGGTCAAGCCGCCGCAGCAGCCCTCTGCCGACGCCCATTAATGACATTCGAGGATTTTTCGATGAACACCTTGCTCCCCGTCATGCGGTTTCCCCTCGCGGCGCTCACTCTCGCCCTGGCCCTGGCCCTGGTGCAGACCGGTTGCGCCGTCGGCCCTGACTATCAACGGCCCGAGGATCAGGCAGCGGCACAGTTCATGGCCCAGGATGCCTTGCAGCATCGCGACGGCAGGCGCCCGGCGCCGGCCCTGGAAAAATGGTGGCTGGGGTTCGACGATCCGCAGCTGACGCGGCTGATCCAGACGGTGCTGGCGCAAAATCTCGACCTCGCCGCCGCCATGGCCCGGGTCGATCAAGCCCAGGCCGTGGCAGCGCAGGCCGGCGCCATCCGCCTGCCCCAAGGCAGCCTGGACGGCCAGGTCGTGCGGCAGCGTCAGTCGCTGGAAAGCCCCCAGGGCCAGTTGGCCAGTCATCAGCCCGGCTACGACCGTAGCCAGACCCTGAGCACGATAGGCGCCGGCGCCAGTTGGGAACTGGACCTTGCCGGCGGGCTGAAGCGCGGCGAACGCGCGGCGCTGGAAGATGCCCAGGCGGCGCAGGCCAGTCAGGCCAGCGTGCGGGTGTCGGTCGCGGCGGAAGCGGCGGATGCCTATCTGCGCATCCGTGGCGCCCAGCAGCGGATTCGCGTGGCAGAGCAACAGATCGGCAACCAGACCGACCTGCTCGGTCTGGTCGACAAGCGCCTCGGTCAAGGCATTGGCACCCAGCGCGAAGCGTCCCAGGCGCGAGCGGTGTTGCAGCAGGCGAAAACGACGCTGCCACCGCTGCGCACCGAACTCGCTGTGCAATTGAACCGCCTCGATGTGCTGATGGGTGCCGCCCCTGGCACTTATGCACGGGACCTCGCCGGCAACACGCCCCAGGACGACAGCTACAAGGTGCCGCAGATCCCGGCCGACATTGCCCCCAGCCAGATGCTGCGTCGGCGCCCGGACGTGATCGCTGCCGAACGCCGATTGGCCGCCAGCAACGAACGCATCGGCCAGGCCACGGCCGAGTTCTATCCCAAGCTTTCCCTCGGTGGCCTGCTGGGTTTCAACAGTTTGCACGGCGGTTCGCTGTTGACCGATCAAGCGTTTCAGCCCCAGGCCATGCTCGGTTTGCACTGGCGGCTGTTTGATTTCGGCCGCGTCGATGCCGAGGTTGCCCAGGCCAAAGGCGCCAATGCCCAGGCCCTGGCCGAATACCGGCAGTCCATGCTGCGCGCCAGCGAAGACGTCGAGAACGCGGTGGTGACCCTGGTTCAGCTGGAAAGCCAGCGGCAGGATCTGGCGCTGGAAATCTCCGCGCGTCAGGCCGCCCGGCAGGCGGCGAGTGAAGCCTATCAAGGCGGCGCCGTGAGCCTGATCGAAGTCCTCGACGAAGACAGCGAACTGCTTCGCGCCCGCGATCAGATGGCCCAGCTCAACGCCAACGACGCCCGCGCGGCGGTCGCGACCTTCCGGGCGCTGGGCGGCGGCTGGGAGACTGGCAATACGGAGCTGTCGTTAACTTCCGGTGCGCAGTAGGGCCTCTTCCCGGCTAGAGTCGGTCCCCCTGTTAACACGCGTCCGCTACCACGCTCTGCGTGGTCATGCCCGTCAAGAGGGTTTTCGACAGATACAGATCTAATCCAGCCATTGCCTGGCTACCGTGATGGTCCATCGCGCCCATCGCACCCCGCTGTTTCTGCGAGAGGGCAGCGCATTACCGGGATGACATCTGAAGCGTAAGGAGGCATGGGAGGGAATTGCTTCGCTTCCAAACATTGACAGCCTGCTGAAACGCTCACTATACCTACAGCGTTGTACGACGACAGACGATCCATCCCTCCAATAATAAAAAGTGATGCCATGATCCCGAACGAGTCTACCCACCCACAGAGCATTACCCAGGCGGCCACCCGGTCCGTCGGCAAATACCGCTGGACGATCTGCGCGTTGCTGTTTTTCGCAACCACGGTCAATTACCTGGACCGTCAGGTGCTCAGCCTGCTGGCGCCGGAGCTGTCCACGACGTTTGGCTGGAGCAACACCGACTATGCCAACATCGCCTCGGTGTTTCAGTTTGTCTATGCCATCTCGATGATTTTCGCCGGGCGGCTGGTCGACAGGATTGGCACCAAGACCGCTTTCGTGGTGGCCATCAGTGTCTGGTCCACCGGCGCGGTGTTGCATGCGTTTGCGGTGCCACTGGGACAAGGCATTGGCGCGATCACCACCGCCCTCGGGTTCGCCGCCCTTCCGGTGTCGATTGCAGGCTTCATGTTAGCGCGGGCCGTGCTGGCGGTTGGCGAGGCCGGTAACTTTCCGATTGCAATCAAAGCGGTCGCCGAATATTTCCCGAAAAAAGAACGCTCGTTCGCCACCGGCATCTTCAATTCCGGCGCCAACGTTGGCGCAATCACGGCGCCCATTTGCGTGCCACTCATCGCGGCATTCTGGGGCTGGGAATCAGCGTTCATCGTGGTCGGCCTGCTGGGTTTCATCTGGCTGGGCGTGTGGATTTCGCTGTATGAAAAGCCGGGTCAGCAAAAGCGCCTGACGGCCGAGGAACTGGCCTACATCCGCAGCGATGAGGTCGAGCCAGTCAAGGCGACCCCGCTGCCTGGCGTGCCTGCCACTAAGGTGTCCTGGTTCAAATTGCTCACCTATCGCCAGACATGGGCGTTCGCGTTCGGCAAGTTCATGACCGACGGCGTGTGGTGGTTTTTCCTGTTCTGGCTGCCCACCTACCTGTCGGCGCAGTACGGGATGAAAGGCCAGGCCATCGTGCTGCCGTTGTTCGTGCTGTACAGCATGACCATGGTCGGCAGCATTGGCGGGGGCTGGTTCCCGAGCTACTTCATGGCGCGCGGTGACAAGCCGTATGACGGCCGGATGAAAGCCATGCTGGTGATCGCGCTGTTCCCGCTGGTGGTGCTGCTGGCGCAACCGTTCGGCTATATCAGCTTTTGGGTGCCCGTGCTGTTGATCGGTGTCGGCGCGTCCGCGCACCAGGCGTGGTCCTGCAACATCTTCACCACCGTCTCCGACATGTTTCCGCAGAAAACCGTGGCGTCTGTGGTCGGCATCGGTGGCATGGCGGGCGGCCTGGGCGGCGTGGTCATGACCAAGATCGGCGGCTGGGTGTTCGACTACTACAAGTCGATCAACGACATTCACACCGGCTACATGATCATGTTCGCGATCTGCGCCCTCGCCTACTTGGTGGCGTGGAGTGTGATGAAGACGTTGGTACCGCGCCACAAAGAGATCACCGACCTTTAATCCGGCGGACGAAGCCAGGCCCCCTGCATAAACCGCGGCTGAGGCAACCCTGTGGGACCGGCTTTAGCCGGGAAGGCGTCAGGCGCCACGCCGCAAAAGTGATGGCGCTTGCACGGGCCTCTTCCCGGCTAAAGCCGGTCCCACTAAAACACCGCGTGCGGTCAGTGGGATTGAGCGTGGACTCGAATGCAGGACCGGCTTTAGCCGGGAAAGCGTCAGACGCCACGCCGCAAAAGTGATGGCGCTTGCACGCGCCTGTTCCCGGCTAAAGCCGGTCCCACTAAAACACCGCGTGCGGTCAGTGAGATGCTGACGATCAGGCGCCTCTGTCACCTCGACTCGTCGGCAGCATCAAGCAAGTACAACAAGGTCTGCTCAGGCTGGGCCAGCGGGTCAACCTAACCCATCGGGGTCTCATTCACCTCGTCCTCAGCCGCAGCTTCAGGTTCCGGCAACCCTGCGAAGTCGACCAGGAGCGGCGCGGCGACGGCCTCTTCGGCCCTTCCGGCAGCGATGTCCCGTCGTGATTGATCCAGCAGATCGTTCAGCGCGACATGCAGCTTTTGCAAGGCCCCCTGTTTATCCACCCACCAGTCGGTGGACCACAGCCTCAGCAGGTTCCAGCCCAGGCCACTGAGAATCGCCCCGCGCACCTTGTCCCGGTCCCGCGCAGTGGCCGCGCTGTGATAGGTGGCGCCGTCGCACTCAACCCCCGCCAGGTAATCGCCCGGGCGATCCGGGTGAACGATGCCCAGATCAATGCGGAAACGTGACACGCCGATCTGCGGGACGACCTGCCAGCCCAGACGCCTCAGCCCTTCGGCGACGGCCTCCTCGAACGGCGAGTCGTAACCGCCCACCGAGCCTTGAACCGCCTCGGCCAGCGCCTTCGGCCCGCGCTGGGCGAACTCGATGAAGTGCTTCAGATCGCGCACGGCCCGCGCGTTGGTGCGGTTGAGGTCAATCATCGACGGATCGAACGAGGTGAACACCAGCATTTCTCGCCGCGACCGGGTGATGGCGACGTTGAGCCGGCGCCATCCGCCGTCCTTGTTGAGCGGCCCGAAGTTCATCGACATCACCGGCGCACCGGGTTCGGTGGGGCCATAACCAATGCCGAGCATGATCAGGTCACGCTCGTCGCCCTGGACCGTTTCCAGGTTTTTGACCACCACCGGCTCGGTCTGGGTGTCCTGGAAGAACGGCTCGATCTGCGGGTATTGCTTGCGGGCCGCGTCCAGCAGGTCGTTGATCAGCTTCTGCTGATCGGAGTTGAGGGTGATGATGCCGATGGAATACCCCGCCGCCACGAACGCAGGGTCGGTAAGGCGCTTGACGGTTTCATTGACGATGGCTTGGGCTTCGGCCTGGTTGTAACGCCCCTTGCCTTTCGCGTACACGCCCTCGACCTTGCGCCACTCGACCGCACTGGCGCGGGTTTCCGCCGCCGGGAAAGTGATCAGGTTGCTGTCGTAGTAACGGTGGTTGGAGAAGGCAATCAGGCTTTCATGGCGACTGCGGTAGTGCCAGCTCAGACTGTGGCTCGGCACCCCTGCCCCCAGGCATTCGTCGAGGATGCTTTCCATGTCTTCGGCGGTGTCGTCGTCGCCGGCATTCGGGCCACGGCTGAAGAAGTTGGTCGGAGGCATCTGCCGAGGGTCGCCGGCGATAATCACCTGCTTGCCCCGGGCAATCGAACCGATGGCGTCCCACGGCGCGATCTGCGACGCCTCGTCGAAAATCACCAGATCGAACGGCGGCTGATCGGCGGGCAGGAACTGCGCAATCGACAACGGGCTCATGAGCATGCACGGCGCCAGGCGATTCAGCGCATCACCCATCTCGATCGCCAGCTGCCGGACCGGTTTGTGCCGGCGCGACTTCTGCAATTCATGCTTGAGAATGGCAAAGCCGCTGCTCTTGGGAATGTCATTCTTGGACGGGATCAAGCCGCAGAGTTTGGCGCGGATATAGCGCACGGTCAGTTTCGCCAGCTCGTCGTCCAGGCGCACGAAGGCGCCGATGTCACTCATGTGCTCGGCCGCGACGAAATTGCGCAGCAACGGTTCGCCGTCGATGCCCTGGGTCGCGAACCAGTGGGCATAGGCCGTGACGAAGGTCTCCTCGCTGGCAGACGGCAACAGGCTGCCGGCTTCCAGCCCCCGGGCCAGATTCGCCAGGCCAGCCTCGCTCGCCTGTTCGCGCACCCGGCACCAGTCGCACCACGCCTTGAGCTGCTCTTCCTGCTGCTGGATGGCGAGTGACGTCGCCCGAAGCGTCGCCACGCTCAGGGGCATTTCAGTGTTTGTAGCCGCCAGCCCGGTGAAAACGCGCACGGCCGCCTCAACGCGGGACAAAGTCTGCTGCAAGGTCGAGCAGGCGCTAGCGAGTTGCCCACTCGGCGCCAGCATGTCGTTCGCGTCGATCACCAGACGCGCAACGGCGCCGCGCAACGCAACCAGGTGTTCGGGGGATTCGGCCATCCCGATCAGCGTTTTGCGCAAATGCTCGGCCAGGGTCACGGCCTGCAGCGTGCGCACCGGATCGCTGTTCAGTCCTTGCCAGCCAGGGATCGACAGCATGTCGCTGGCCAACCTATCCAGCTCCACGAGCTGAGCCTTAAGGCGCTCAAAAATGGCGAGGTCGCCCACGGTGTCCGGCAGGCCCGCTGCGCCGCCCAGGAAGGCGAGGTTCTTCGCCACCTTTTTCTTGGCCAGGGTCGCCAGGAACCAGAACTTGCCCTCGGCTTCGTGCCACTCAGTGCGCAGTTGCGCGACCGGTACACGACGGCACGCTTCATCGGCGTAATCCAGTGACAGGGTTTCTTCAAGCTCCCGATAGCTCTCGAGCAACTGGCAACTGCGCCGGGCTGCTTCGATGCGCGCGGCAGCATCGGGTGCAAAGGCAAAGGACAGGTTCAGCCCATGGGATTCAATAATCAGTGCCGCGAGATCATGCAGCTGCTGAACCTCTTTCACTTCCGCCACCGGCAACGGCACGTGGCTCAGTGCCAGCAGCCGTTCGCTGGCGGCATTCAATGCATCGAGCGCTTCGGGCACTTCCCGTGCGGCGCTGGCCATCTGTGCCTGCCAGGCGTTCGACCATTGGGTCTGCGCCAGGGCGCCGAATTTGCCTGACAGCTCGCGAGCGGCGCTGCCGTTGAGCCCGAGGCGACGGGCGAGATCCAGCAACCCGGCGTACTCGGCCCCATCGTGTTCAGTGCCCGTATCCCAACCCAGTCTTGGCGTCTGCGGGCTGTGGTCGCGAACCACCCGACCGATCGACTGGTGCAGGGTCAGGCCGTTAGTCCAGCGGCGGTGCAGCACGTCGACCAGTTGATTGAGCCGTGAACGCAGCGTCTGCAACCGAGCGGCTTCACGCTCCCATTCCTCGGCGCTCAACGCCTCACTCACGTCCCAGGCGCGGTCCAGCTGCTTGAGGACTTCGACCTTCGACGTCTTGCTGGAATGCAGCTCCAGACAGAAATCGCCCAGCCCCTTTTCGGCCAGGCGACGAAACACCACGTCAAGGGCGGCGCGCTTCTCGGCCACGAACAGCACACGCCGGCCAAGGGCCAGGTTGTGGGCAATCATGTTGGCGATGGTCTGCGACTTGCCGGTGCCGGGCGGGCCGTCCATGACGAAGCTATGGGTGTTGGCCGACGCCACCACCGCTGCCAATTGCGAAGAGTCGGCCGGCAAGGGTGCAAAGAGCTGAGCCGGCGTGACGGTCGCATCCAGACGCTCGGGCCGGGGGAATTCGGCGGAACCGGAAAATCCCTCACCTGCTGCGTCGGGGTCCAGCAGATGCTTGACCAGAGGGCTTTGCAGCAGCTGCGCCGCGTTGGCATTCAGGTCTTTCCACATCAGGTATTTGGCAAACGAGAAGGTCCCCAGCACCAGCTCGGTGCTCACCTCGAAGCCGGGGACATCGCGCACGGCCCGGCGCACGCTGTTCCAGATGCCGGCCACATCAATGCCACTTCCATCGCTGGGCAGCTCACCGTCCAGCCCGGGAATCATCAGCTCGAAATCGTGCCGCAGCAGCTCAAGCAAGGTCAGGTTGAAACGCGGTTCTTCGTCGAGCAGGCTCAGCGTGACCCCGGACAAGGCGCTTTTACGTTCAAGCTTGACCGGCAACAGAATCAGCGGCGCGGAATAGGTTTTCGGGTCGTCGGCGCTTTTCTTCCACTTCAGGAAGCCGATGGCCAGGAACAGCGTGTTGGCCCCGCCTTCCTCCAGATCGCTGCGGGCCTTGCGGAACAGGTCGATCAGCGTGGCTTCCAGCTTGACCTTCTCCAGACTGGCCAGGACTTCGCCGCGCGCCAGTGCCTGACGGGCCACTTCGTCGACCAGGCTTTCGTTGTTCTGCTGTTCATACAAGGCCTCATCACGGCCGCTGCTTTTCAGATCGGGGACGGCCACCACGCGGATGCGCTGACCGCTGGAGAGCAGGTCTTCAAGGGCCGCCGGATCGGGGCACAGCAGACGCACCCCTTTGGCGCTGTCCGGCAAATGCAGCAGACGATTGCGCGTGGTCAGATCGAGCAGTTTGCGTTGCCACAGGGTGAGTTTTCCGGCCGGGCCCGAGGCGTCTTCATTGATCTCGACATCGAACCCCGGCAGCGACGGCGCTTCCTCCAGCCCCTCAATCACGGGCGGAGCATCGTCGGCGCCATCGACCGGGACGGCTGATACCAGCGCCATCGGACGAATCTTCTGCATCCGGGCGCGGTGCAGGTCGATAGCCATGATGAACTGCTCATCGTCGAGTTCCCGCTCGGCGGCGGCCACCGCCCGGGAAAAACTCGGCGCCGGCGCCTGGGTCGCGAGGGTTGTCTCGAAGACCAGCATTTCTTTCAAATCGAGACGCTTGCGCACGGCCGACGCTTCATCGGTCAGCAACTGGGAAAATTCCTGAGGCTGCAACCAGACGCCAGCGAACGCATGGCCCTTGGTCATGACCAGCAACGCATTCAACCCGGCCTGTTCCAGCGCAGCCGCGAACAGCAACGCGGTGTCGAGGCAGGTCGCCACGCCGTTTTCCAGCACCACACTCGGCGTTCGGATTTTCTGTCCCTGCTGCTCGAAACTGGCAGGCGGCAACGCATAGCTCAGTTGAAAGCTGCACACCCCCGACCAGATGGCGGAAGCCAGCTCCCAGGTGCGGGTGCGGGATTTGCTTTCGTAGCCGTCGATGCCGTCCTTCTTGCCGGCACGGCGCAGGACCTGCGAGGCGGCTTTGAGCACCCGGTCCACTGCGGGGTCGTTGGGCATGCAGAACGCGGCGAGCAACTCCGGCATCGCGCTCAACCCGCCCCATTCGGTGCGGGCGAGCAGTTCGGTGGGGAAGCGCTGCTCGACGAGCACAGCCTCGCCCTGGGACACGCGCATCACCACGTCGGCGTTCAGGCTTTCCGTCAGGCCGGACAGGTAACCGGCGTTCAGTTTGATGTCGCGATCAGAAATGCTGAGGCGATCACCGGGATGGATGCGGTCAATGTTCCAGCTTCGGCTTTCAACGAAGTCAGGGTCAGTGCTTAAGGTCAGTACCAGGTTTTCAAGGGTGGTGTCTTCCTGGTTCCAGAGGCTCAATTCGCGCACGAGGGGAACGGCATTCTGGTGGGAGGCGAAGCCGATCTTGCGGGCGATCAGCGCGTCAATCTTGATGTTCATTCACAGGATCCTGAAGCTACGAGCGCTGGCCCCATGAGGAGCGCGCCAAATGGCGCCTATAGTCCATGACTAATCGATACTTGTGAATGTGTTTCTCGGTGAGTCGGTCGGCTTGCCACAGTGTCAGCGTGCCAGTGCTGCGGTCCGCAAAGCCCCGGTTCACCGCCTGCGCAAGCGCCTCACTGCCTGCGGGAGCCTTTGCTGCCGGCCCGCGAGATATCCCCCCAGCGGCGCACCAGGTAGTTGTGTTCGTCCATCACGGCATTCCACACCGCGATATGGCCCATGCGCTGCTCGTAGGAGCCGCCATCGCGCACTTCGCCGATGTCGATCAGGGGCAAGCCGTCGCTGCCCATCAGTTGTTCGCGGGCGGGCAACCCCGCGTACCAGTAATCCCACTCGGCCGCTGTCAGGTGTTCGCGGCTGCGGGCCGGGTTGCCGATGTAATAACCCTGGCGGGCCATGACCGCGCCGGGCCAGCCGGACAGCCACCAGTTGAGATACGCGTAGGCCGCATCGAGTACCGCGCCCTTGGCATGGCGCGACAGGGACAACCCGCCGAACCAGCCGCGATAGCCCTCGCGCGGGACGGCGACGCGGTATTTCACGCCGGCGCGATGCAGGCGCACCAGGGTCGGCGACCACAAGCTCTGGATGTCGATGGTCGGGTGCAACATCAGCTCCGCCGCTTCTTCATCGTCCGACCAGAACGCGCCGAACATGCCCTGCCCCTGCTTGCGCACGAGAATGTCGGCCAGCACGTCGATCTCTTCGATGCTCAAGTTGCCGATGTCGCGAAACTGCGCCAGCCCCGCGCCTTGCACGGCGAGCGCGGCGTCCAGCGCGCCGATGGCCGCGTCACTTTGCAGCGCCACCCGCCCGCACCAGGCCGGATCGACCAGCCAGCCCCAGCTTTCGTCTGCCGGACTGAAGCCGGCGGGCAGGCGCTCGGGGCGATAGGCGAAACTGTCGGCGTTGTGGGTTAAAGGCAACATGCTGATCCGTTCACTCACCGCGCTGCCGAGGCTGCCGTCGTGCTGCACGAACAGGCGCTCGCTGGGCACGCTGCCGCTGCCGAGCCGGTCACTGGCCGACAGCCTGCCGCGTTTAGGGAGGTCGTTGATCTCGTGCCACAGAGCGACACGGCGCGTGTCGATGGGCTGGATGGCCCGCGCGGGCCAGACGAAATCCACGTTGTGGAACCACTGGTCATAGAGGTCGTAACTGTCGGGCTGCATGACCGCGATGCGCTGGGCGGTCTGCACGTCATGCACCTGATAGACCAGCTTGATGCCGAGGTCTTCTTCGGCGCGAACCCGCAGGGATTCAAGCAGCGTCACCGAGGTGCCCAGGACCCGCAGCGTCACCGTCATGCCAGCGCTTCCCGGGGCAACGGCGCCAGGCGTTCGCTGAACACCTCGAACGAGCGGCGCAGCAGCGCGGTGTCCAGCCCGCGCACGATAAACACCAGCCGCGAACGATGATCGTCGCCGGGCCATTGCGGCAGGTGCACCGGCGCGTGCAGGCAATGCTGCACACCATGAATGACGACGGGGGCGTGGCTGTTGTTCACGTTAAGCAGTCCTTTGACGCGCAGGATTCGTTCGCCGTGGCATCTTAGCAGCATGGACAGCCAGACCCCGAAGGCGACCCAGTCCAGCGGGCGTTCGAAGGTCAGGCAGCAGACCTGGGCCTCGCCGTGGCGCGCGGGGGTCGAGCGAACACCCATCAGCTGCCAGCGGGCGACCTCCTGCGCGGGATCAGGGCTGTGCAGCCCGTCACCGAGCAGCAGTTGATCGCCGCTCTGAATGGCATCCGTTGTCAGCACCGGCGCAGGATTGATCGACTGCAAACGACGCTGCAGCGTTCGCAGCGCCTCGTCATCGGCGAGGTCGGTTTTGCTGATCAGCAGCCGGTCGGCAGCGGCGACCTGGGCCATCCATTCCGGGTGCAGGCGTTCCTGCAGCGCGGCATGGCTGGCATCGACCACGGTCACCACCAGCCCGATATGCACCCGGCCGCGCAGGTGCGGGTCATTGTTGATCGTCGCCAGAATCGGCGCCGGGTCGGCCAGCCCCGTGGTCTCCAGCAGAATGCGTCGGAACGCGGGCACTTCACCTTTTGCGCGGCGCTGTAGCAAATCGGTCAACGCGTCGCGCAATTCGCCGCGAATGGAGCAACAGACGCAGCCGCTGGGCAGCAGGACGGTGTCCGGCGCTACCTCTTCCACCAGCAGGTGATCGATGCCGACGTCGCCGAACTCATTGATCAGCAGCGCCGTGTCGCCGAGGGTTTCGCCCTGGAGCAGGCGTTTGAGCAAGGTGGTCTTGCCGCTGCCGAGAAAACCGGTGATGACGTTCAGGGCGATGCTCATGGGTGCTGCTCCAGATGGTCCAGCAGTCGTTCATCCAGTGGGTCCAGCGGGCGCCCGATCAATTGCTCGGCCCGTTGCCACAATTGGTCGAGGCCGCTGGCCAGTTCCTGCTTGCCGGTGGCGCCGAGCAGCAGGTAGGACACGCCTTGAAAGTCTTCGACCTTCAAACGAAACGGCGTCACCACTTTGTTGATCGCGGCAATCCGGCGCAGGCGTTCGCGGCGACGGGGTAATTCGTCGCCCAGCGGATCGCTCCAGTGCACATCTTCGCCCAGCAGGCCGCAGAGTCCACACATGCTTATTCGCTCCTGTGTTATTCGTTTCCGGGAATCAAGGCATCACATCGCCGGAATTCGGCCCCAGGGTCTGGCCGACGAACAGATTGCCGCCCGGCTCGCTGGCCAGCAGCACCGCGACGGGCGCCACTTCTTCCGCCAGACCAAAGCGCCCCAAGGGCAGCTCGGCCGCCTTGGCGGTTTTCCACGCGCTGCTGATGCCGGCCACCAGCGGCGTTTCGATCGGTCCCGGCGCGATGGCATTGACCAGCACGTTGTCCTTGGACACTTCCAGGGCGAGGGATTTGGTAAAGCCGATCACCCCGGCCTTGGCCGCCGCGTAATGGGTCAGCTCGGCGCCGCCCTTGATGCCCAACTGCGACGCGACGTTGATGATGCGTCCCCAGCGCTGCGCCAGCATGTGCGGCAAGGCGCGCTGACTGGCGATGAACACGCTGGTCAGGTCGACGCGCAGCATGTCGTTCCACATCTCCAGGGTCAGATCGACACAACGGGCCTGGGTGAGCATGCCGGCGTTGTTGACCAGAATATCGATGCCGCCAAAGTGCTGAACGCAGGCATCGACGCCGGCCTGGGCGCCCTCGACGGTGCCGACATCGGCGACGCTTTCGACCACCTCGGCGCCCCGTTCGCGGCAGCGCTGGGCGGTGTTGGCCAGGGTGACGGCGTCGCGGTCGGCCAGGATCAGCCGCGCGCCCTCCTCGGCATACGCCCGCGCAATGGCGGCGCCGATGCCGCTGCCTGCGCCGGTGATCACCGCGCGCTTATTGACCAGTTGCATCGTGTTTCCTCTTTCAGTCTACGGCTTGTGGCGCAATCAACAGCAGCGCAGATCTGCTCTCCCTACTCCGGCCAACGCACGGTCAAGCCGCCATCGATGACGATGCTTTGTCCGGTGAGATAACTGGATTCCTCGCTGCACAGGAATCGCACCAGTGAGGCGACTTCATCGGCCCGACCGACACGGCCCGCCGGGATGGCACGGGCCGCTTTGGCAAGGCCCTCCGACCCCAGTGAGTTTTTGCTGTCCAGCGATTGCGGCGTCTCGATCAAACCCGGAATCACCGCGTTGCAGCGAATCCCCCGGGGCGCCAGTTCCACCGCCAGTGAGCGACACAACCCTGGCACACCGGCTTTGGCGGCGGCGTAGTGCGAGTGGTCCTGCCAGCCATAGACGCCCCCGGCAATCGACGAAATGGCCACCATGGCGCCGCCCTCGTCCATGTGCCGGGCCGCCGCGCGGAAGGTGCGCATCACGCCGGTGAGGTCGACATCGAGCATCTCGTTCCAGCGTTCGTCGGTCATCTCCAGCAACGGCGCGCGGCGCAGCAGGCCGGCATTGGCGACGGCGTAATCGATCCGGCCGAAGCGGCTGATCGCCTGCTCGGCCAGCGCATCCACCGACGCCGTCCGGGTCACGTCCAGTTCGGCCATCAGGCATTCGCCTCCGGCGTCGGCGACCATCTGCGCGGTGATCTCCGGGTCATGGGGGTCGGCTGGATAATAGCCGCCCACCACCGCGACGCCCTTGTGCGCGAAGGCCACCGCCAGGGCCTGGCCGATCCCGCTGGCGGCCCCGGTAATCAACGCTACTCTGCGAGTCATGTTCAGTTCCTTATTTGAGCGTTTCCGGGCGCACGTGGCGGGCGGCGAACATCAGTACACCGGACAAAAAGCACGGCACGGCACCGAAATACAGCGCCGAGGTCTGCCAGTCGCCCCCGGCGCTCAACACCGAAGTCGCACCAAACCCGGCGACCACGGCGCCAATCGGGCCCATCGCGTGGATGATCGCGCCACCGGTGGCGCGGATGCTGGTCGGGAAGCTTTCGCTGATGAAAAACAGGGCCGCAGAATACGGACCAATCAGGAAGAACAGCCCGAGGCTGTACAGGCCGACCACCGTGGGCATGTTGCTGGGGCCGAAGAGCATGCCGGTGAAGGACAGACCGCCGAGCATCCAGCCCAGGCCGATGACGTTGCGCCGGCCGATCTTGTCGCCCATCCAGCCGTGGCTCAGGTAACCGCAGTAGCCCACCAGGTTCGACAGCACCAGGATGATCAGTGAGTTCTCGAAGGAGATGTGATGCACGCTGACGATCACGGAAGTGCCCAGCACGCTGAACACCTGAATCGCCGCCCAGTTGAGCAGGATCGCCGCGCCAATCACCAGCGTTGCCCGGCGCGAGGTGCCCCGGAACGCTGCGCCGATGCCGGCGGTGCGGTGCTCTTCGTAATCGACGCCGTAGGTCATCGCCACGTGTTTGGCCTGCTCGGCGTCGCCGGCCTTGCGCAATTGGGTGATGCGCTGGTGAATCTGGAACTGCGGGCTCTCCTTGAGCTTGCGCGCCATGAACGCAATCACCAGCGCCGGTATTGCCGCGAAGACAAAGCAGCCTTGCCAGCCGATTATCGGCAACAGCACGGCGGTCAATCCGGCGGCAATCAGCGCGCCGACCGGCCAGCCGCCCTGCACCAGGCTGTAAATGAAGCCACGGCGCTTGGCCAGTCTCGGGTCTTCCGAGGCCGCATAGATTTCGCTGAGGTACGTGGCGTTAACGGTTTCTTCGGCGTAACCCAGCCCGCTCAGGGAGCGGATCAGGATCAGCGGCGACTTGCCCCATGACCCGCCCAGCGCCGTCAGCGCCGAGCAGATCGCGGAACCGGTCACTGTAAAAATGATGCCCATGCGTCGGCCGAGACGATCCACCAACGGCCCGATGGCCAGCGCGATGACCGCCGTGCCGACCGCGGCCCAGGTGGCGATCTCCGCCTGCTCCGCTTCGCCCCATTGAAAGTGCCGGCCGATTTCCGGCAGCAAGGTGCCGAACAGGATGAAGTCGTACACCGCAAATACCCAGGCGAAGAAGGCGATCCAGGTGGCGTAGCGCACTTCTTCGGACGTCAGTTGCCGGGGTTTCCAGCCGGTCAGATCAAGCTTGTTGTAGATGGACATGGGTCACGCCTCGGAATGAAGGGGCAATCAGCTGTGGCGAGGGTTACGGCGGACGAAGTCATCGGCGATCTCGTCGAAGGTGACGAACTTGACGCCGGCGTGGCTCTGGATGTGCTCGATGAGACGCTCCAGCATCAGCAGCACTTGCGGGCGACCGGAGACGTCCGGGTGGATGGTCATGGTGAACACGGCGTGCTCGTGCTCGCGGTAGACCCAGTCGAACTGATCGCGCCACATCTCTTCCAGATGCCGCGGGTTGACGAAGCCGTGGCTGTTGGGCGCCTTTTTGATGAACATCATTGGCGGCAGGTCATCGAGGTACCAGTTGGCCGGGATCTCCACCAGGTCGGTTTCCTGACCGCGCACCAGCGGTTTCATCCAGGTGTCGGGGTGCTGGGTGTAATCGATCTTGGTCCAGCTGTCCCCCACGCGCACGTAGTACGGATGGAAGTCGTTGTGCATCAGGCTGTGGTCGTACTTGATGCCCTTCTTGAGCAGCAGCTCGTTGGTGACCTTGCTGAATTCCCACCACGGCGCGACGTAGCCGGTCGGGCGTTTGCCGGTCATTTGCGTGATCAGCTCGATGGACTTGTCGAGGACGATTTCTTCCTGCTCCGGCGTCATGGCGATCGGGTTTTCGTGGCTGTAGCCGTGCACCCCGATCTCGTGGCCGGCGTCGAACACGGCCTTCATCTGCTCGGGAAACGTCTCCATTGAGTGACCGGGCACAAACCAGGTGGTGCGCAGGCCGTAGCGTTCGAACAGCTTGAGCAGGCGCGGCGCACCGACCTCCCCCGCGAACAGGCCACGGGAAATGTCATCCGGCGAATCCTCGCCACCGTAGGAGCCCAGCCAGCCTGCCACGGCGTCTACGTCGACGCCGAAGGCGCACAAGATTTCTTTAGCCATCATCGTTCTCCAGTGGAGTTATCGGATTCTTCGTTTCGGGACGTGCGCAGCGCGGCCTCAACGGCCAGTGCAGCGCGCAATAAACGGGAGTCTTCGCCGCTCGGCGCGCTGATCAGCAGGCCGGTGGGCAGCCCAAGCGCGTCGCAGCCGCTGGGCAGCGACACGCCCGGCATGTCCAGCAGACTGCCCGGCATGGTCAGGCGCAACGTGGCGAGATTGGTGCGGGTGAACAGGTCATCGTCGCTCAGCAACGGGGCGAGCGGCGGCGCTACATGGGCCACGCTCGGGGTGATCAGAAAGGCGCCATCGAGTTCGTCGCTCATCTGTTGCTGAAGACGCTCGCGGGCGCTGTAGAGGTTGATCAAGTGGCTGGCCGGGAATGCCCGCGCCGCTTCAAGACGGCGGCGTACGCGAGGGTCAAGTTGCGCGGCGGCATCGCTGTCGAGCAAGGGCTGATGCAGGGCGAAGGCTTCTGCCGCGCCAATCCAGCCTTGCTGCTGGATCAGATCAAGCGTGGCCTGAAAAGCCGGCGAAGGACGCACCTCGATCAGCGCGCCCTGGGCCTGCATCGCACTCACACAGCGCAGCAGGTTGTCGCGCACGGCGGGCTCGACGCGGTCGTCCTCAAGAACCGCCTGATCGACCCGGAACCGCTGACCGGCCAACGGGCGCGGCAGCAGAGCGGTCGGCTTTGTGCGACCCCGCAGGATGTCGTCAATGGCCACGGCATCGCGCACGCTGCGGGTCAGCGGGCCGAGGCTGTCGAGGGTGTGCGCAAGGGGGAAGACGCCGTCGCGGCTGTAGCGCCGGCAACTGCTGCGAAAACCCACCAGGCCGTTGAAGGCGGCCGGAATGCGGATCGAGCCGGCCGTGTCGGTGCCCATGGCGACCGGGACGATCCCTGCTGCCACCGCCACCGCAGAGCCTGACGACGAGCCGCCCGGAATGCGCGGCTGGTCATGCCCGAGGGGATTATGCGGCGTGCCGAAATGGGGGTTCAGGCCCAGGCCCGAGTAGGCGAATTCACTGAGGTTGGTTTTGCCGACGCTGACCATCCCGGCCCGTGACAGCAGGCCGACGCTCTGCGCATCCAGCAGCGCCGGCGCATATTCACGGCGCAGCGCAGCGCCTGCGGTGGTCGGGCTGCCGGCCACGTCGAACAGGTCTTTCCAGGCGATGGGCACACCGTCCAGCGCGCTCGCCGGTTGCCCGGCCTTCCAGCGTGCCGCCGAGGCTTCTGCTTCGCGTCGTGCCCGGGGGGTGGATAGAGAGATGAACACGTCATCGACTGCGGCGGCCTTGTTCAGCACCGCGTCCAGGGCCTGCACCGGGTCGTTCGTTCCGTTGGCGAACGCTTCGGCCATTGCCAGCGCATCGGCGAGTGTCGGATCCGGGAAGCGGGCGTTGGACATTTCATCTACCCTTTAATGTACATATTCGGAGAATGTACATTTATAGAAGGCAGAAAGCGTGCCAGAGTCGGCGTGCGCTCATTCATGAAGCGATAGATGCGCAAGGCGCCAGGCCAGGATTACCGGGCTAGATGCGTTGACGGGATTTGACGACGGATCGAAGGGCCAGATTCTCGAGCGCGTGCCATCTGGAATGGATATTTACGCAAAGGTACGTCTTAGTGCAAAAAAGTAACAAAGGCTCCAATACCGTGCGTTCTGACGTGTCCCGCAGTGACGCTCTGTCTTGTGCGAGAATCGCCGCCCCCCTTCCGAGAAGTGTATGAAATCGATGTCCGCCGAGGATTCCCGCACCGCGTCCCGCTACGCCACGATCCGACAGGTCCTGCGCGATGCCATCGTCAACGGTGACGTGGTGGAAGGATTGGTGCTGCTCGAAGCGCCGCTCGCAGAGCTGTTCGGCACCAGCCGGGTGCCGGTGCGCCGGGCGCTGGACCTGCTCCATGAAGAAGGCCTGATCAGCCGATTCGATGGGCGCGGTTATCTGGTCAACCCCAACGGCGTCGATGTGCAGCCCATGCGCCTGGCCCTGACCCATCATCAACTCGGCCTCGATAGCAGTGAAGAACTGGTCGACACGCGCCCCCTCGGCGAACGGATTTTCGAGGAAATCGGCGCGGCGTTATCGACCTGTATCGCGTTCGGTCATTACCGACTCGACGAGCAAATCGCCGCCGAACACTACGGCGTCAGCCGGGCCGTGGTGCGCGAGGCGCTGATGCGTCTGCGTGATCGCGGGCTGGTGGAGAAAGAACCCTACTCCCAATGGCTGGCCGGGCCGCTGACCGCTCGGGAAGTGACCGAGGATTACGAGCTGCGGGCCTGTCTGGAGCCCGAGGCGTTACGTCAGACCGCGCCAAGCCTGAGCCGGGACGACCTGGCCGCCATGCTCGCCCGGGTCGAAGCGGCGCAAAACAGTGCACAGTGCAGCCTGGCGGACATCGAGCGACTGGAAGAAGACCTGCATCACCACTGCCTCGCCGGCATCAGCAACCGCAAGATTGCGACGCTGATCCGCCAGGGCCAGAGCCCCATGATCATCAGCCGGATTTTCTACAGCCAGCTGGGCATCGGCCCCGACGAAGCGATGCTGGCCGAACACCGCTTGATCCTCGAATTACTGCTGCATGGCGCATTCGATGCCGCCGCGCTGAACCTCAAGGAACACCTCAACCGCGCCCGTCAGCGGATGCTCCAGCGGCTGAAAGTGTTGTCAGTGCTGCCCGAGCAGCCCGTCCCGAAGTATCTGACCCGACTCAGTTGAGGCGTGTGTACGCCCGAGATTCCGGGTGCTGCGCAGATCCAGTGTAGGAGCGCGCTTGCCCGCGAAGGCGTCGGTACAGACGTTAAAAATGCGTCGGATGTACCACCCATTTCGCGGGCAAGCGCGCTCCTACAACAGCTTTTCGTCGGCCAACATTTCAGGGTAAGACGCAAAATCTGTAGGAGCGTGGCTTGTCCCGCGATCGGCTGCGAAGCAGTCGTTAAACCTGGCGACGCCAATGCTGCCGACCCTCCGCATTCATCGGATCACCGCCGCTGCGCGCCAGATCGCGGGACAAGCCACGCTCCTACAGTGGCTCTGCGTTGGCCTGGATTTCAGCGGCTGGCGCAAAAACGGTGTGCGGCGATCCGTGAGATTGGCCGTGAACCGCGCTATTGATAGCGTCCACACCGGCCCTCTTCCCGGCTGAAGCCGGTCCCACAAAAACGCCGCGTGCAGACAGTAGGACCGGCTTTAGCCGGGAAAGCGTCAGGCGCCACACCGCAACATGCATGCGCACGCACCCGCCTGAAATCACTCTGTCACCCACGATCCACCCAGCGCGGCCTGCAACTGGACACTGGTAATCAGCTGCGTGGCCACGAGGTTAAGCAGGGTCTGGCGCTCGTTCAGGCTGGTGGCCTGGGTGGTGGCGACGTCGAGGTAGTCGATGACGCCGGCTTCGTACTGATCGCGACTCACCGCTGCCGAATCTTCCGCCGATTGCGCGGAGTTGCGGCGTGCTTCCAGCTCCGGCTCCAGGGTGCGCAGTTCGACCAGGTAATCCTCGACTTCGCCCAGACCGGTCAGCACCGTCTGGCGATACGTCGCGACTGTGGCGTCGTAGGCATGCCGGGCCTGTTCGACGCTGGCGCGGGTGGCGCCAAAATCGAGAATCGTGCCGGTCAGGCTCGGACCGATCGACCAGAATCGGTTGGGCAGCGAGAACAGGTTGCTCAGGGTTGAGCTCTGGTAGCCGCCACTGGCGCTCAACGTCAGGTCCGGGTAATACGCCGCCGTGGCCACCCCGACCGCGGCGTTGGCTGCGGCCATTTGCCGTTCGGCGGCGGCGATGTCCGGACGACGTTCCAGCAAGCGGCTGGGCACGCCCAACGGCACGCCGGGCACGTGGTACTGCCAGGCCGGGTCTGCGGCCAGGGCAAAGTCCGCCGGCGGTTTGCCCATCAGCAACGCAATGGCGTGCTCGTACTGGGCGCGCTGCCACTGCAAGTCGAGCATCGAGGCCTGGGCGCTCTGCAATTGGGTTTTGCCCGTCGCCAGATCGGCCCGCGAGGAGATCTGCTCGTCGTACTTGTTCTGGATGATTTGCAGATAGCGCTCGTAGCCGGCAATGGTCTCGCGGTACAGCGTGATACGTCGGTCCAGCAGGCGCAGCTGGAAGTAATTCTGCGCCAGCGACGATTGCGCGCTGAGGGTGGCGTTGGCCAGATCTGCCGCACTGGCCTGTGCGCTGGCGCGGTCCTGTTCGTTGGTGCGGCGCAGTCTGCCCCAGATATCCGCCTCCCAACTCAGGTCCAGGGTCGCCGAATGCACCTTGCTCACACCCCCTGCCCCGCTGGAGGACGAGCCGGTGGCGGACTCACTGCGGCTGCTCGCCCCGGTGCCGGTCAACGTCGGGAATTCTTCGGCGCGGGACTGACGCACCAGCGCCAGGGCCTGCTGGTATTGCGCGGCGTAGACCGCGACGTTCTGGTTATTGAGCTGCACCTGAGACACCAGCGCGTTCAGTTGCGGGTCCTGATAAAGCGCCCACCACGGCCCTTTGGGCAACTCATCCTGCGGGCTCGCCGCTTTCCAGCCCTGGGCTTCCTTGAAGGTGGCGGAGATCGGCGCACTGGGTTTCTGGTAGTCGGGGCCGACCATGCAGCCCGTCAACAGGGTGCCGGTCAGCAGCAGAGCGATGGACAGACGGGACGGCAGCGCAGCGTTCATTCATTCAACCTTGTCAGTCAGCCGGGCACGTGAGTGCGGCGGATACGCGTGTGCCAGAGATGCCGCGAAGCACGGCTCAGGCGATCGAGATAGAGGTACACCACCGGGGTGGTAAACAGGGTCAGCAACTGGCTCAGCACCAGGCCCCCGGCAATCGCCACGCCGAGCGGCTTGCGCAGGTCGGCATCGCCGCCGCTGCCGAGGGCCAGGGGCAAGGCCCCGAAAAAGGCGGCCAGGGTGGTCATCATGATGGGCCGGAAGCGCATGCGGCAGGCTTCGATAATCGCCTGCTCAGGCGTCATCTTGCGATCGCGCTCGGCCATCAGGGCGAAGTCGATCATCATGATGGCGTTCTTTTTGACGATGCCGATCAGCAACAGGATGCCGATCAGGGCGATCACCGTCAGCTGCATGTTGACCGCCTTGAGCAGCAGCAAGGCGCCAACCCCTGCCGACGGCAAGGTCGACAGAATCGTCAGCGGATGGATGTAACTCTCGTAGAGCACCCCGAGCACGATGTACACCGCCAGCAACGCCGCCGCGATCAACCACGGCATGCTGGCCGCGAGTGCGGCGTACGCCTGGGCTGTGCCGGCAAAGCCGTACTGGATATCCCGGGGCAGACCGACCTTGTCGACGGCCGCATTAATGGCCGCCGTGGCCTGCTCCAGAGACGCACCATCCTGCAAGTTGAAGGCGATGGTGCTGGTCGCCGACTGCCCCTGATGCGCCACGGCCAGCGGGGCGTTGTCGGGACTGAAGGTGGCAAACGCGGTCAGCGGCACTTGCTGGTTGTCGGCGTTGATCACGTACATGCGGTCGAGCATCGTCGCGTCACGGGTGTACACAGGGTCCAGCCCCATGATGACGTGGTACTGGTTCAGGGTTTTGTACAACGTCGCCACCTGCCGCTGGCTGTAGGCGTTGTTCAGCAGGTTGTCGATGTCGCTGACGCTCACCCCCAGACGACTGGCGGCGGCGCGGTCGATGTGCAGTTTCATCTCCTGGCCGCCGGTCTGGGAGTCCGAGTCGATACCGGTCAGTTGCGGCAATGCCCGCAGCGCCGCCTCGACCTTCGGTTCCCACACCCGCAGCAGGTCCAGATCATCGGCCTGCAGGCTGAACTGGTAGGTGGCGTTGGCGCTGCGCCCGCCCACACGAATGTCCTCGGCGGGCATCAGGAACACCTGAATCCCCGCCACCTTGTTGTTCGCCCGGGTCAGCCGGTTCGCCACCGCCGCGGCGCTGCTGGTGCGCTGTTTGTAATCCTTGAGCCGAATGAAAAAGTCGCCGGTGTTGCGCGACCCTGCGCGCCCGCTGCCGGTCGACGACATCACCGCCTCGACGTCGGGATCGACCGCCAGGTCATGGGCGATCTGCAGCAAGTGCGGCTTGAGGGCCTGAAAGGAAATGTTCTGGTCAGCCCGCACGGCGCCCATCAACACGCCCGTGTCCTGGGCCGGAAAAAACCCTTTTGGCACTGTCGCGTAGAGGTACACGTTGAGCCCCACGGTCAGCAGCAGGCTGAACATGGTCAGCAGCCGATGACGCATGACCCAGGCCAATGCCGTGAGGTAGGCGCCCTGCATCCGCGCAATGCCGGCTTCAATCCAGCGATAAAGCTGCAGCTCGCGGGCGTCGTGGGCCGGCTGGCGCAGCAACAGGACACAGAGCACCGGGGTCAGGCTCAGGGACACCAGCATCGACAGGCCCAGAGCGATGCTCAGGGTCACCGCGAACTCCCGGAACAGCCGCCCGACAATGCTGCCCATCAGCAGGATCGGAATGAACACCGCGATCAGCGATAGCGTCATGGACAGCACCGTAAAGCCCACTTCGCGGGTGCCCATCAGCGCCGCACGCAGCGGACGCATGCCTTGTTCCTGATAGCGGGCGATGTTTTCCAGCACCACGATCGCGTCATCCACCACAAAACCGGTGCAGATGATCAGCGCCATCAGCGACAGGTTATCGAGGCTATAACCCAGCAGGTACATGATCGAGCAGGTCCCGATCAGCGACACCGGCAGCACCACAGCCGGAATCAGCGTCGCGAGCAAGTTGCGCAAAAACACGAAGACCACGGCGATCACCAGCAAGGTGGCGATCAGCAGGGTTTCTTCGGTGTCATGCAAGGACGACCGCACGGTCGGGCCACGGTCGATGACGCTGATCAGCTGCACGTCACCGGGAATCTCCCGCTGCAATTCGGGCATCAGCGCCTTGATGCTGTCGATGGTCTTGAGCATGTTGGCGCCGGCCTGGCGGGTCACGCCCAGCGTCACCGAGGGCTGGCCGTTGTAATAGCCGCCGACAAAGGTGTCTTCCACCGAATCGTAGACGTTGGCCACATCGCGCAACCGCACGGCAGCGCCGTTCTGATAGGTGATGACCAGGTCCTGGTAATCGCTGGCCTTGTCGATCTGGTCATTGCCGTCGATCACCCAGCTCTGCCCTTCCCCCTGCAAAATGCCTTTGGGCTTGGCCTTGGTGGCGTCGTTGATCGTCTGCCGCACGGTCTCCAGGGAAATGCCGGCGTGGTTGAGCAGGTTGGGCTGAACGTCGATGCGTACGGCCGGCAAGGCGCCGCCGCGTACCGACACCTCGCCGACCCCGTTCACCTGGGCGATCTTCTGCTGCAACTTGCTGTAGGCCAGGTCGTAGAGTTCACCAGGGCTGCGCGTCGAAGAGGTCAGCGCGAGCATCAACACCGGCGCCTCGGACGGATTGGCTTTGCGGTACGTCGGCAGCGACGGCATCGAACTGGGCAGCAGACTGCGCGCGGCGTTGATGCCGGCCTGCACATCCCGGGCGGCGCCGTTGATGTCGCGGTCGAGTTCGAACTGCAGGATTACCGTGGTCGATCCCTGGCTGCTGGTGGACGTCATCTCGGTGATGCCGGCGATCTGCCCGAGGCTGCGCTCCAGCGGCGTGGCCACGGTGGCGGCCATGGTCTCCGGACTGGCACCGGGCAGCGAGGCGCTGACCATGATCGTCGGAAAATCCACCTGGGGCAGCGGCGCCACCGGCAACAGCATGTAACCGAGAATGCCGGCCAGGGTGATGCTCAGGCTCAGCAACAGCGTCGCCACCGGACGGCGGATAAACAGCCGAGACAGATTCATGGCCGTGCGTTGCCCTGGCCTGTAGCTGAACTGCTGCCCCGCTTGAAGCGCGCCTTCGCCCGCTCGGACAGTCGATCAAACATCAGGTAGATCACCGGCGTGGTGAACAGCGTCAGCACCTGGCTGAGCAACAGCCCGCCGACAATCACCAAGCCCAGCGGCCGACGCAGCTCCGCCCCGGCCCCCGTGGCGAGCATCAGCGGCAACGCACCGAACAGCGCCGCCAGTGTGGTCATCAGGATCGGTCGCAAGCGCAGCAGTGCTGCCCGGTGAATGGCGTCCCGTGCGTTGAGGCGCTGGTGCTGGCGACCCTCCAGGGCGAAGTCGATCATCATGATCGCGTTTTTCTTCACGATGCCGATCAACAGCACCACGCCTATCAGCGCAATCAGGCTGAACTCGGTCCCGGTCAGCAGCAACGCCAGCAAGGCGCCGATCGCCGCCGAGGGCAACGTCGAGAGAATCGTCACCGGGTGGATGAAGCTCTCGTAAAGCATGCCCAGCACGATGTACATGGTGACCAGCGCCGCGAGGATCAACCACAGCGTGTTGCCCGTGGCGGTCTGGAACGCCTCGGCCGCGCCCTGATAACGCAGGGTGATGCTGCTCGGCGCGTTCAGCTCGGTCATCACCTCGCTGATGGCCTGCTGCGCCTGCTCCAGGGAATAACCGTCTGCCAGGTTGAACGACACCGTCACCGCCGGAAACTGGTCCAGGCGACTGAGTGACAGCGAACCGGTGCGCTGCCCGACCTTGGCGATGTCGGTCAGCCGAACCATCTGCGCCGGGGTGCCTGTTGTGCCTGTGGTCGTGGTCGAACTGGACGACGTGCTCTGGGTGGTGGTGCTCGAAGACGTGCCTGATGTCGTGCTGGCCGTCGTCGAGGTAGCGCCCGTCGCTGCCAGATAGATGTTGTCGAATGCCGCCAGCGATTGCTGGAACTGGCCCGGCACCTGCAGCACCACGCGGTATTGGTTGGACTGGGTAAAAATGGTCGAAATCAGGCGCTGACCAAAGGCGTTATACAACGCGGTATCGACGTCGGAGGCGCTGATGCCGTAGCGCATGGCCGCCGCGCGATTCAGCTCGACGTACGCCACCAGACCCTGGTCTTGCAGGTTGTCGATGACGTCGCGCATTTCCGGGCGGTGCTGCAATTTCTCGATCAGCCGGGGCGTCAGCGTCGACAGGTTGGCGCTCTCCGAGTCGTCGAGGGTGAACTGGTACTGGCTCGGGGTCAGCTGGTCATCGACGGTGAGGTCCTGGGACGACACCAGATGCAGCTGAATGCCGGACACGGCGCTCACGGATTTTTCCAGACGCGTGATGACCTGAGTCGCAGTGTCGGCACGCTCGTCGAAGGGTTTGAGGCCGATCTGCAGACGGCCGTTGTTCAGCGAATCATTACTGCCGTCGACGCCGATGGTGGACGACACCGACTCCACCGCCGGGTCCTGACGCACCACTTCCACCAGCGCCTGCTGACGACGGGCCATCTCGCTGAACGAAACATCCTGAGAGGCACGGGTGAAGCCCTGAATCAGGCCGGTGTCCTGGGTCGGGAAGAACCCTTTCGGTACCACCAGATAGAGAAAGCAGGTGAGCGCCACGGTGCCCACGGCCACCAGCAACGTCAGGCGCTGGTGATCGAGCACCCACACCAGACCCCGGTCATAACCGTTCAGCACTTTTTGGTACTGGCGATCGCCCCAGGCGGCGAAGCGGCCCTTTTCGCTTTCAGATACATGCCGCAGGAGGTGCGCGCAGAGCATCGGCGTCAGGGTCAGGGACACGACCATCGACACCAGAATCGCCACCGCCAGGGTGATGGCGAACTCGCGGAACAGCCGCCCCACCACATCCCCCATGAACAGCAGCGGGATCAGTACGGCAATCAACGAGAAGGTCAGGGAAATGATTGTGAAACCGATTTCCTGGGAGCCCTTCAGCGCGGCGGCCATGGGCTCCTCGCCCTCCTCCAGGTGCCGGGAAATGTTCTCGACCACCACAATCGCGTCGTCGATGACGAAACCGGTGGCGATGGTCAGGGCCATCAGCGTCAGGTTATTCACGCTGAAGCCGGCCAGGTACATGATGCCGAAGGTGCCGACCAGGGACAGCGGCACCGCAAGGCTCGGGATCAGCGTCGCCGTGAAATTGCCCAGAAAAGCGAAGGTCACCAGCACCACCAGCCCGATGGACAGCAGCAGCTCGATCTGCACGTCCTTGATCGAGGCGCGGATGGTCTGGGTGCGGTCGCTGATGACCGTCAGCTTGACCGAGTCGGGCAAGGCCGTTTGCAACGTCGCCAGCTTCTGCTTGATGCTGTCGACCACGTCGATGACGTTGGCACCCGGCTGGCGCTGGACGGCAATGACAATCGCCGGCTGCCCGTTCGCCGTGGCCCCCAAGTATTGGTCCTGAGGCGCTTCGGACGTGGTGGCGACATCCTTCAGACGCAGCGCGGCGCCGTTCTCGTAGGCCAGCACCAGCTCGCCGTACTCAACCGCATCGCGCAGCTGGTCGTTGGCGTCGATGGTGATGGAATGGGACGGGCCATCGAAGCCGCCCTTGGAGCCGTTGACGTTGGCGGCGTTGACCTTGTCGTAGACGTCTTCCAGGGTCAGGCCGTGGGCCGCCAGGCTGGTGGGGTTGACTTCGATCTTCACGGCGGGCTGCTGACCGCCCGCCAGGCTGACCATGCCGACGCCGGAAATCTGCGAGAGCTTGAGCGCCACACGGGTGTTGACCAGATCCTGCACGCGGGTCAGCGGCAGGCTGTCGGACGTCGCCGCAAGGGTCAGCACGGCGGTGTCGGCCGGGTTGACCTTTTTATAGGTCGGCGGGTTCGGCAGGTCGGTGGGCAGCAGGCTGTCGGCGGCATTGATGGCCGCCTGCACTTCCTGCTCGGCGACATCCAGCGACAAGTCCAGGGAGAACTTCAGGGTAATCACCGACGCCCCGGCCGAACTGGTCGAATACATCTGCGCCAGCCCGGACATTTGCCCCAACTGGCGTTCCAGCGGCGCAGTCACCGCCGAGGCCAGCACGCTGGAGCTGGCGCCGGGGTACAGCGTGGTGACCTGGATGGTCGGGTAGTCCACTTCCGGCAGCGCCGAGGTCGACAGCAGGCGATACGCGAAAATACCGGCCAGCATCACCGCGAGCATCAGCAGCACCGTTGCCACCGGGCGCTGGATAAACAGTCTTGAGGGGTTCATGGGGCAGCATTGCCGACAGCCGGCTGCGTGGCGCTGGCAGGGGTGCTGGATGCGGCGACGTCCGCGCCCGCCGGTTTATCCGCCTCGATGCTCACCTTGCTGCCGTCACGCAGATGATCGATACCACGGGTGACGACCTGATCGCCCTTGTCCACGCCCTGGCTGATGACCGTCTGCTCTCCCATGGCCGGGCCGACCTTGACGCTGCGACGGGCGACCTTGCCGTCCTTGACCACATACAGAAACTCGCCGTCGCTGCTCAGTTGAACAGCAGCCGACGGCACCACCACGGCGTTGTGCAGGGTGTCGGTGGTCAGCTTCACGTTGACGAACTGGTTGGGGTAAAGCTTCTCGGCGGGATTATCGAACAGCGCCTTCAATTTGATACTGCCGGTGGTGGTGTCGATTTCGTTGCTGATGAATTTCAGCGCGCCGTTGGCCAGGGGCGTGTTGCCCAACTGATCGAGGGCCTGCACGCTCAGGGTCTCGCCCTTGCGGACCTTGGGCAGCAGGGTCGCCAATTGTGCCTGGGGCAGGCTGAAGGTCACGGCGATCGGGTTGGTCTGGGTCACGGTGACGATGCCGGTGGTGCTGCCGGACGACACGATGTTGCCCGGATCCACCAGACGCAACCCGACGTAGCCATCAATCGGCGAGACGATTTTGGCGTACACCAGATTGAGTTTCGCCGCATCGATCTGGCCTTGATCCGCTTTCACCGCGCCGGCGTACTGGCCGACGGTGGCGATCTGCGTGTCCAGGTCCTGTTTGGCGAGGGAGTCCTTGGCGAACAGCCGTTTGTAGCGTTCGGCGGTCAGTTGCGCGCTTTTCAGCAGTGCCTGATTCTGGGCCATGTCGCCCAGGTATTGGTCCAGGGTGGCCTGGTAGGCACGGGGGTCGATCTGCGCGAGTAACTGGCCCTTCTTGACGTACTGGCCCTCTGTGAAATACACCGCCATCAACTCACCGTCGACCCGGCTGGTCACGGTGACCGAGTAGTTGGGGACGACCGTGCCCAGCGCCTGCTGAATCACCGGAACGTCCGCCGTGCCGGCCGTGCCCACCGCGACGCTGACCGCTGCGTTGGGGTCCGCCATCCCCGGCCCACCGTGGCGACCACCGGGTCCGGCCGAGACGGCAGCGCCAGCATCGGCGGATGGCGTCTGGGTCGAGGCATGCCGGTAATAGACATAAACAGCCCCAACGGCTGCGGCTATGAGGAGCGCAAGGACAAGGCGCTTTCGTGAGCGGGCTGCCGAAATCTGGGTCATGTGGTACTTCTTTGTGGCCAAGGGACAAAAGTGAAGCCGTCAGGCGGCGTCACCGGGCGAATCGGTAAACCACGCGCGCGCATCGCTGCGTCAGGCAACGTCGATACGTGCAGCTGCCGGCTGGGTGAAGTTCGGATTGAGGTGTTTCGAATTGTTGCGACATTTAGCCTTGCGTGACCGGCAGGAACAAGCGAGGAGCCCGACCTTTGCAGAGAATTTACATTCGGCGGTTGAGCAGGACCGCACTCATGAAAGCGACCGCACTCACTCCGCCAGCATCACCCGATTGCGTCCTTCCTGCTTGCCCTCGTACAAGCGCTGATCCGCCCGGTTCAGCGCATCCCGGAACGTCTCCTCGTCCTTCAGGATCGCCACTGCCAGTGTCGCGGTAAGTTTCAGACTCACCTGCCTGATCTCCCCGGCCTCTTCGCGAATGTGCGTGAGGATGCGCTCGGCGATCAGCCGCGCGTCCTCCAGGGTGGTATTGGGCATCAACACCAGAAACTCTTCGCCGCCCCAGCGCGCGGCGATGTCGGTGGTGCGCACGCATCGGGCGATGACGTCGGCCACCTGCTGCAGCACCACATCGCCCAGGTCGTGGCCGTGCTGGTCGTTGATCTGTTTGAAATGATCGATGTCCATCAGCATCAGCGCCGTGGGGACCTCGCGGCGGCCCCCACCCAATTGACGCAAGCGCTGCAGCACGCGGCGCCGGGTGTAAAGGTTGGTCAGGCTGTCGCGGTGGGCAGAGTGATAAAGGTTCATGTGCATCGACAGATTGAAACGCACCGACAGCGCCGTGGCGTGCAACAGCAATGCCGTGGCGGTCAATGCGTTGGCCGCGCCGAACAGGTCCTGGGCGTTTTCGCTGATGCTGATGACGGGCACTTTGTTGCGCAGCAGGTACCCGCCCACTGTGACGATGAGCACGGCGGCGCTCAGGCATCCTCGGCGCACCGGCGAGGAGTGAAAGCCGAAAGCGATGATGGGAACGATGCAAAACACGTAGAGATGGAAGTTGCTGTCCCAGCCAAGCACCCAAGTAGCGATGGCCGCATGGGCGATGATTTCGACGCAGATCAGCATGCCGGCGCACCGATAAAGACGGCGTTTGATCGCCAGCAGGCAGGCAATGTAGGCCGTGACGCTCGCCGCGTTGGTGAGCCACATCACGCGTAGATCCACGATCAGGAACAAACCCAGCAGCAGCACGTGGATCGCGAACGCGATCTGCACGATCGGGATGATGTGTTTCCAGTATTCAACGGTGGCTTCGCGCGTGACCTGAGTGCGGTCATCGGCAGTAAGGCTGTTCATCACGGTGTCTCTGCGGAATAAGTACGGTGGGTGCAGCAAGTCGCTATAGCACGCCTCTCAGAACAGTGTGCGTCCTGTATCAAGTTCACGCTAAAAATTAGCTTTAAGCTTAAGTGGATCCAGGCGTAGGCAATTGATTCTGAAAGCATTTTAAAGTTGGGGCATTTTGCCAGTATTTTTTTTGCGACCGCATAAAACTAATTAAAACGCGCAACGGTCATTGAAGTAAGCGCAAAAACTATTGCGTTCTGTCCATGACCAAAGGAACTGCCAGTATGATTCGTGATGACCGCGTTACACCTGCCGCCTACGACGATCCTGTCTACCGGGGCACTGCTGTTGCACCCTTGCTCAAACGTATTTCATGGGGCGCCATTCTGGCCGGTGTGGTACTCGCGCTGGTGGTTTCCCTGATGCTCAGCTTGCTGGGCACCGCCATCGGCACCGCGAGCATCGATCCGCTGCAAGAAGCTGATCCGCTGGCGGGCATGGGCAAAGGCACCGGCATCTGGCTGGGTGTTAGTATGGTCATTTCCCTGTTCGTCGGTGGCTGGGCCGCCGGCCGGTTGGCCCATCGCGAAGGCGCCTTCCACGGCATTCTGGTCTGGGCCAGCGTTTCGCTGATCAGCGTTTACCTGGTCTCCAGCGCCGTGACCGGCGTCGTGCGCGGCGGTTTGAACCTGGCGGGCAGCGGTCTGTCTGCGGTGGGCAGCGGTATCGCGCAAGTGGCCCCGGCCGTGGGCGGCAAGATTCAGGAGCAGCTGCGTGCCCAGGGCATCGACTTCAATCTGAACGACATTCAGGGCGAGATCGAGCAAGCCATGCGCCAGACCGGCAAGCCTGAACTGGACCCGAACAAGGTCAAGCAGGACGTCGCCACCACCCAGGAAGACGCGAAAAACACTGCACAACGCAGCGCCCAGGATCCGCAACAGGCCGACGAGCAACTGAGCGGCTTGATGGACCGTCTGAAAGCCAAAGGCGACCAGGCATGGGACGCCGCCGACCGTCAGGCGTTCGTCAACCTGATCAAGGCCCGTGGCAACAAGACCGACGCCGAAGCCAACCAGATCGTCGATCAGGCTCAGGCCAGCTACCGTCAGGCGTACGCCAAGTATCAGGAGCTGAAAGCTCAGGCCGAACAAAAGGCCCGTGAAGCGGCTGACGTCGCGGCGAAAAACATCTCCCGCGCCGCCTGGATTCTGCTGATCACCCTGGTGGTTTCTGCCCTGGTGGCAGCCGGCGCTGGTGCAATGGGTCGTCGTACCCAACCGGCTGCGAAGATCGTCGGCGCTGTCTAAGCGTCACGTTCAAGCCCGCAAATGAAATGGCCCGATCGCAAGATCGGGCCATTTTTGTTTGCGGCGAGGCTGTGCAACGGAATGCCCCGTACGTCTGAAAACCCCGGTTCAGGCCTGCGCCAGAATGCACCGCAGCAAGCCAGGGAAGCGGGTATCCAACTCGTCAGTTCGCAGGGAATTCATGTGGGTGGTGCCGATGTTGCGCGTGTGCACCAGGCCCGCGTCGCGCAGCACCCGGAAGTGATGGGACATGCTGGACTTGGGCCGCCCGCCGTCGAGCTCACCGCAGGTCGCCTCGGCCACCGTGGAAAGACAGCGAACGATCTCGAGGCGTACGGGGTCACTTAATGCGTAAAGCAAACGCTCAAGTGTGAGTTCGGTCGGTAATGGATGTTTGAAGGCGCGCATGCCGCGCATCATAGCGGGGGGTTTCATTCTCCGCCATATTTCGAATACTATCGAACAAGCGAATTCAATCATCAGGAGTATTTCCATGTCTGCATTGTTCGAACCCTTCACGCTGAAGGACGTGACCCTGCGTAACCGCATCGCCATTCCTCCAATGTGCCAGTACACGGCAGACGACGGTGTGATCAACGAGTGGCACCACGTTCACCTCGCGAGCATGGCCCGCGGTGGTGCGGGTCTGGTGGTCGTCGAAGCCACCGCCGTCTCCCCTGAAGGCCGCATCACCCCGGGCTGCGCCGGTATCTGGAGCGACGAGCACGCCCAGGCATTTATCCCTGCCGTGAAAGCGATCAAGGCCGCCGGTTCGATTCCGGGCATCCAGATCGCCCACGCCGGTCGCAAGGCCAGCGCCAACCGCCCATGGGAAGGCGATGACCACATGGCCGCCGATGACGCCCGCGGCTGGCAGACCATCGCACCCTCAGCCATTGCCTTCGGCGCCAACCTGCCGAAAGTCCCGCAGGAAATGACCCTGGACGACATCGCCCGGGTCAAGCAGGACTTCGTCGACGCCGCTCGCCGCGCCCGTGAAGCAGGCTTCGAGTGGATCGAGCTGCACTTCGCCCACGGCTACCTGGGCCAGAGCTTCTTCTCCGAACACTCCAACCAGCGCACCGACGCCTACGGCGGCAGCTTCGACAACCGCAGCCGCTTCCTGCTGGAAACCCTCGCCGCCGTGCGTGAAGTCTGGCCGGAAAACCTGCCGCTGACCGCGCGCTTCGGCGTGATCGAGTACGACGGTCGTGACGAGCAGACCCTCAGCGAATCCATCGAACTGGCGCGCCGGTTCAAGGCCGGCGGTCTGGATCTGCTGAGCGTCAGCGTAGGTTTCACCATCCCGGAAACCAACATTCCGTGGGGCCCGGCCTTCATGGGCCCGATTGCCGAACGCGTCCGCCGCGAAGCCGGCATCCCGGTGACGTCGGCATGGGGTTTTGGCGATCCAAAACTGGCCCAGGCCGCTGTTCAAAACGGTCAGCTGGACCTGGTGTCGATCGGCCGTGCGCACCTGGCGGATCCGCATTGGGCGTATTTCGCCGCCAAGGAGCTGGGCGTCGACAACGCTTCGTGGACCCTGCCTGCGCCGTACGCGCACTGGCTGGAACGCTACCGTTAAGCGTCCCGCGATAAAGAGTGCCGCCCATTGAGGCGGCATTTTTATTTGTCGGCGGCACTGGGTACTATCCGCTGCCGGCCGCCTGTTGACGCGCCCTGGCCGATTTGAATTCCCACCCCAGGACCTGACGATGATCAGAGAATTGAAAACCTTCGTCTGCGTCGCGCGCCGAGGCACCTTTGCGGCGGCCGGGCGTGAGGTCGGCCTGACGCAATCGGCGGTGAGCGCGCAGATCAAGAACCTCGAAGACACCCTGGGCGTCACCCTGTTCGACCGCACCGGCCGCGCCGCCACGTTGAATGCCGCCGGACAGCGCGCCGTGGCACTGGCCGAAGAAATGCTGCAGTTGTTCGGGCGCATGGGCAGCCCTGACAGCGCCAACGACTTTCGGGGTTCGCTGCGCATCGGCGCCATCAGCACCGCGCAGACCGGCATTCTGCCCCAAGCCCTGGTGGCGCTGCGCAGCAAGGCGCCGTATATCGAGGCCAGTCTGGTGCCGGGGGTGTCGCTGAACCTGCTCAGTCAGGTGGACGCCGGCGAGCTCGACCTGGCGATCATGATCAAACCGCCATTCGCCCTGCCCAAGGAGCTGCACGCCGAGGTCATCGCCAGAGAACCCTTCGTGCTGATCACGCCATCTGGCATGCAGGGCGACGACCCACGGCAGATCCTCATGGACCACCCCTTCATCCGCTACGATCAACGATCCTTCGGCGGTCGCCGGGTGACGCAGTTTCTGCGCGAGCGCAAGCTTGAGGTGCGGCAAACCCTGGAGCTCGACGAGCTGGACGCCATCGTCAAGATGGTCCGCGCCGGGCTCGGCGTGGCGCTGGTGCCCATGGCCGGCTTGTGGCTGGAACATGCGCAGGACGTGCGGGTCATTGAATTGGGTGAGATGACCTTTTTCCGCGAGATCGTGCTGGTCAGCAAATACCTGCAGCGGCATACGCCGCTGCTGGAATTGTTCAGAAGCTGCGTCGTGGACGCACTCCCCCGCGCGCGCTGATCCTATTAACCGGCACGCTGTTGCCTGGCACGGCAGCGCGCGTCCGCGATCACACCTTGAATTTTCCGACCAGCGTCTGCAAGTGCACGCCCAACCGGGCGAGTTCAACACTGGACGCCGCCGTTTGTTCGCTGGCAGCCGACGTCTGCTCGGAGACTTCGCGAACACTGATCACGCTGCGGTTTATTTCTTCGGCGACAGCGCTTTGCTCTTCAGCGGCAGCGGCAATCTGGTGGTTCATCGACTCGATGGACAGCACCGAGCGTGTAATGCCCCCCAATGAAACCCCGGCACGGCGGCTCAGTTCGACACTGCTGTCAGTCAGCACGCGACTGTTTTCAAGGATCCCTGCCACCTGCTGCGTGCCGCTTTGCAGACCGGTGATCAGTTGCTCGATTTCTTCGGTGGAGGACTGGGTGCGCTGGGCCAGGCTGCGCACCTCATCGGCGACCACTGCGAAGCCCCTTCCCGCTTCGCCCGCCCGCGCAGCCTCGATGGCGGCGTTCAGGGCCAGCAGGTTGGTCTGCTGAGCGACCGATTTGATGACATCGAGAACGCTGCCAATTTTGCCGCTCTCGGTTTTCAGATCCGCCATTGCCACCGTCGAGTTAACGACTTCAGTGGCCAGGCGCTCGATCTGGTCAATGGCCTGACGCACCACCTCGTCGCCATCACGGGCCTCACGGGTGGCGGTGGCTGCGGCCTCGGAAGCGCTTTCCGCGTTGCGTGCAACTTCCTGCACCGTGGCCGCCATTTCGTTCATTGCCGTTGCCACCTGATCGGTTTCGATCTTCTGGCTGTTGACGCCCGCGCTGGTTTGCTCGGTGATCGCTGACAACTCCTCGGCGGCACTGGCGATCTGCGTCACGCCATTGCGCAGCCCGGCAATCAGTTCACGCAGGTTGACCGTCATCCGCGCCATGCTGCGTTGCAACATGCCCAGTTCGTCTTTGCGCGACACCACACGGGCATTTGTCAGGTCGCCACCGGCCACCTGCTCGGCCGTGCGCAGCGCGTCCATCAGGGGCAGAACAATCATGCGAGTGATCAGCCAGGCCGCGAGAATGCCCAGGAGCAATGCGCCCAGTGTCGCGCCGCCCAACACGTTACGGGCAGCGTCCACGTCTTCGCCGCGCAATACCGCCTGATTTTTTGCCAGCGCGTTACTGGAGGCGAACAGGCTGGCGATTTCATCGTTCAGTCCCACCTGTGCGTTGGCAGCGCCCGCCTGGGCCTCACTGAACTGACGGACCGTCAGCAAATAAGCGTCCAGGGCCGAACCCAGACGCTGGATGGCATCGCCTTGTGTCGCAGGCAACGCCTGGCTGAGGACAGTGGTGTAGGCGCGAGCGTCACCGATGGCTTTTTTGGCCGGAGCTTCGAGCTCGGGTTTGAGGCTGTAGGTGTAGCCGCGCAATTGAAAGCGCGCCTGCTCGACCAAGGCCTGCGCCTTGACCACCGCAGCGGTCTGCCCGGCGTCGCCGTTCGCGGAAATAGCGGCTTCTATCTTCTGCAACTGCTCCACGGCGGCATCCGCATTGCTGCCGAAAACCCCACGAGAGGCCTCGCGCTTCTCCACCGATTGAACGTAATCATTGAAATGCGCACGGTAGCGCCTGACCGCCTCGGTCGCCGACTGAATATGCGGGATATTCAGCGCCGAATCGAAATTGGCGCGGCAGTACGCCAGGTGACTGTCGAGGTTGTCCAGCGCCTTGACCACCACAGCGGCGTGCTCTGCATCGTAATTGAGCGTGTAGGACAGGCGCGCGATGCGCATGTCACGCGTCAGGTCGTTGAGTTTTGCGATGTCGAGAATCCGGTCTCCCCTTTCACTCAGTCCGCCAATCCCGGACCAACCTGCCAACGCTATCAATAGGGTCAACACCAGCACTGCGCCAAAGCCCAGAGACAGCTTGGATCTGACGCTGATGTTTTCCAGCATCCTGTTCATCGCAGTGAGCATAAGTATTCGAGTCCGATCCAGTCATAAAGGGAGTGCTGAATCGACTTATCGGCCGCTGGGCGGGTAAGTTGAGGTGGCTGCGATGCGCCTTGAACGAAACGGGCGGCGTTGGGAGATCTGCGTTGTCGCGCGCGGCGGCGTCGGGCGAAGAACGCTGTAGGAGCGCGCTTGCCCGCGATTGCGGTGGGTCAGTCAACGCATCCAGTGGCTGATATTCACCATCGCGGGCAAGCGCGCTCCTACAAGTGAGCTGTGTTGAATCCAAAGGCCGCGCCAGCCCATTACCCGTCGGCAACGGTTTGCTGGCGAATACATTGGGTCAAAAACATCATCAGCGATTGGCATATTGCGTTCGCCAGCAAGCCGGCTCCTACGGATTGAGAACTGCGGCGCCAGGCGCAAAACAATGCAGGCGCGCTTGCCCGAGATTGCCTGTAAAAACCGGGTTATTTCGCGAACAGTTGGCTCATGTCCTTGAACGCCTTGAACTCCAGCGCGTTGCCGCACGGATCGAACAGAAACATGGTCGCCTGCTCGCCGACCTGGCCCTGGAAGCGAATATAGGGTTCGATCACAAACTTCGTTTCGCGGGCGCGCAGACGATCCGCCAGCGCCTCCCACTCTGCCCAATGCAGAATGATGCCGAAATGCGGAACCGGCACGTCATGGCCATCCACCGCGTTGGAGTGCACGGACTCCTGGGAAGTGGTCTTCGGGTGCTCGTGGATGACCAGTTGATGGCCGTAGAAATCGAAGTCGACCCATTGCTCGCTGGAGCGGCCTTCGGAAAGCCCGAACACGTCGCCGTAGAAGTGGCGCGCGGCGGCGAGGTCGTAGACGGGAATGGCGAGGTGGAACGGCGAGAGGCTCATGGTCGATCCTTGGATACGGGGAGGACGTCAGCGATGACGTGGCCGGAGTATTGATCGTACACAAGGAGGTGGAAAAGCGGATATTGGCGCTACTGAGCCTCAACTATTTTGATCAATGACGAGCATTTGCCATCTCCTGCCATCGAACCTCTGCCTGCTCGACGACGGGCCACGGTCATGGATGTGGCGCTAAACGCTGATAGTCGCCCTCGTCACCCCACCCAAGCCTCGCCTTGCACACCTTGTGCCTAACACCCGGACATGACACGTCGTCCTTCCACCAACGACCGATGGTCAGATTACAGTCAAACCGAGGCCTGTTTTAACCTGCAAGCCATTCATCTATGGCGCCGCCCGCCGATAGACCGGCAGACAGACTGCAATCCTTTCCCTGCAATCGCTTGAAGGCTCTACGGCATGACCAAATCCCTGAAATTCAGCCACAAAATTCTGCTGGCGGCCTCGCTGGTGGTAATCGCTGCATTTACCTTGTTCACCCTCTACAACGATTATCTGCAACGCACTGCGATCCGGGATCAGTTAAGGGAAAGCCTGAACCAGATGGGCGAGAGTACGGCCGGTAATATCCAGAACTGGATGTCCGGACGCATCCTGCTGGTGGAAAACGTCGCCGAGGGTGCCGCCGTGGCGCCCTCGCCTGAAGTGTTTAACCGTCTGCTCGGTCAGCCGACGCTGATCTCGACGTTCATGAGCATCTACCTCGGCAAGGCCGATGGGTCGTTCG
Source organism: Pseudomonas sp. NPDC078416 (assembly GCF_050268485.1). NCBI lineage: Bacteria > Pseudomonadati > Pseudomonadota > Gammaproteobacteria > Pseudomonadales > Pseudomonadaceae > Pseudomonas > Pseudomonas sp. NPDC078416. The sequence continues at coordinate 82,285 of NZ_JBNNGV010000005.1, forward strand.
TGACGCAACCGCCGGACGACATGCCCGGCGATTATGATCCGCGCACCCGCCCCTGGTACACCGATGCGCTGAAGGCGGGCAAGACCACCCTGACCGAGCCGTATCTGGACGCCGTGACCAAGGGCCTGATCGTGACCATCGCCACGCCGGTCAAAGGCCCGTCGGGCGTCGCTGGCGTTGCGGGCGGCGACCTGAGCCTGGAAGTGCTGGTGAAGATGATCGGCGCGCTGCGCCTGCAGAACGACGGCCATGCCTTTCTGGTCGACGCCAACGGCCGCATCCTCGTGCATCCGGACACCTCGCTGGTGATGAAGACCCTGGCCGAGGTCTACCCGAACGCTACGCCGCGGTTGTCCGAGGATGTCAGCGAAAGCGAGCACGCCGGCAAGACGGAGGTCATCACCTTTGCTCACGTTGACGGCCTGCCTTCGGTCAACTGGTACGTCGGCATCGCGGTGGACAAGGCCCAGGCCTACGCCGCACTGGGCGATTTCCGCAACTCGGCCATCGTCGCCACGATCATCGCCGTGGTGCTGATCATTCTTCTGCTGGGCGTGCTGCTCAACGTGCTGATGCGTCCGCTGAACACCATGGGCCGCGCCATGCACGACATTGCGGCGGGTGAAGGTGATCTGACCAAGCGTCTGCAGATCCTCAGTCAGGACGAATTCGGTTACCTGGGCAACGGCTTCAACCTGTTCGTGGAGCGGATCCATGACTCGATGCGCGAAGTGGCTTCCTCCACCGTGCAACTCAACGAAGTCGCACTGCGCGTGGTGAGCGCTTCGAACTCTTCGATGCTCAACTCCGACCAGCAGGCCAACCGCACCAGCAGTGTCGCAGCGGCCATCAACGAGCTGGGCGCAGCGGCGCAGGAAATCGCGCAGAACGCCGCCATGGCCTCGGGGCATTCCAGCGACGCCCGCAATCTGGCGTCCAGCGGACAGGCCGTGGTCGGTCAGAACATTCAGGCGATGAACCGCTTGTCGACACGCATCAGCGGCGCCAGCGAGCAGATCGAACAGCTCAACACCAAGACCGCCAACATCGGGCAGATTCTCGAAGTCATCACCGGTATCTCCCAGCAGACCAACCTATTGGCGCTCAACGCTGCCATCGAAGCGGCGCGCGCCGGGGAAGCCGGACGCGGTTTTGCCGTGGTCGCTGACGAGGTCCGCAGCCTGGCCCATCGCACCCAGGAATCGGCCAGTCAAGTGCAGAAAATGATCGAGGAGCTGCAGCACGGTGCCCGTGAGGCGGTGGCGATCATGAATGAGAGCCAGCGCGAGAGCCATGAAAGCGTGGGCATCGCCAACCAGGCCGGCACCAGTCTGGAGAGCGTGACCGTGCGCATCGGTGAGATCGACGCGATGAACCAGTCGGTCGCCACGGCTACCGAGGAACAGACCTCGGTGGTTGAAGCGATCAACGTCGACATCACCGAGATCAACACGCTGAACCAGGAAGGTGTGGAAAACCTGCAGGCCACATTGCGTGCCTGTTCCGACCTGGAACGCCAGTCGGTGCGTTTGACGCAGCTGGTGGGCAGCTTCCGTATCTAAAGCAAAACGGAGCGCTGTTCATCGCAAACCTGACGCTTGATCGGTCAGCTCTTGCGAAATCAGCGTCCCGACGAAATGATGGCACTAAGACATCACTGGTGATGTCATAGTCCTGTAACCCACCCTTTTGGTGCAACATGCTTTCCTTTGTCCTCGATCGGCCTGGCCCCAATGACGCGCAACTTCTCGCCGAGGTCGATCGCACCATCGCGTCGCGCTTTCGCAGCCTGCGTTTCAGCGCAGAGCTGGAGCGTCGTTACGAGGCAGAGACGCTCGAGCAACGTCGCCAGTTCCTGACCGCAGTCGGCATTGGCGGCATCCTCATCTACAACCTGTTCATGGTCAGTGACTGGCTCAGCCTCAACGACATGTTTACCTACGTGGCGCTGGGCCGTGTCTGCGTGATGACCCCGATCTTCATTGCTCTGTTGATTATCGCGCGGCGCGCCCGCACCCGACGCACCATCGAAACAACGGCAGCCCTCGGCACCGTGTTGTGCTCGGTGATGCCACTGGTGGCGATGATTTTCAGCGAAAGCCCGTTCCGCTTGCACTATCAGTTGGGAATGCTGCTGATCATGGTGTATTGCACGGTGATCCAGCAGGTGCCGGTTCGCACGGCGGCAGTGGCCATGGGCTGCATGCTGGTCATCCAGTTGGTGACCACTTACCTCGCTGACTTCGCCGACTTTCAGATCTGGCAGGCCAATGCGCTGTTGTTCTTTTCGACCTCGGCGTTGCTGATGATGGCGTCGTGGTTTCTGGAACACGGCAACCGCCTGAGTTATCTGTTTGCGCTGCGGGGACGGCTGTTGCAATCGCAGCTGGTGGAACTGGCGCGCATCGACTCGCTGACGCAGTTGTTCAACCGGCGCTTTCAGGGCGAGGTGCTGGCTTCGGTGTGGGGCCGCGCGGCGCAGACGCCCATGAACGTCGCGGTCATCCTGCTGGACATCGATCACTTCAAATCCTACAACGACAACTACGGGCACATGCAAGGCGACACCTGCCTGCGGCTGCTCAGTGGTGTGATTCAGCGCACCGCGCAGAAAGCCAACGCCCTGACCTTCCGCTTCGGCGGCGAAGAAATCCTCGTACTCATGACCGACGCCCACCCGGCCCAGGCCAGGGCGCTGGCGGAAAACCTGCGCTCGGCCGTCGCCGCGCTGAACGTGCCTCACCCGGTGCTGGGCGACGGCGCCAGAGTCACCATCAGCCTGGGCGTCGCCGTCGCCAGCGCACCGCAGAACAGCGCCGAAGTGCTTATCGCCATGGCTGACAAGGCGCTCTATGCGGCCAAAGGCGAAGGCCGCGACTGCCTGCGCTGCGCCCCGGCCGAAGTGGCCTAGCAGGCCCCCTTGCGCATTGTAGGACCGGCTTTAACCGGGAAAGCGTCGGCAGTCACACAGCAGAATTGTGGGTGCTCATACAGGCCCCTTCCCGGCTGAAGCCGGTCCCACTAAACGCATCGCATGCATCCAGATAGGACTGGACGAACGCGAACTTTGTGGGACCGGCTTCAGCCGGGAAAGCGTCGGCAGTCACACCGCAGAATTCCGCGTGCATCGCCCCTCCGATCCACCCGCCACTTCCAAAAGCGCCAGAAAAGCACATCCCCCTAAACGTCAAACCCCTGACTATCACAGCCATCCAAATGTGCCGACCGTCACAAAACGACGGTTTCCCGACATACGGCGACAACTTTTCCGTTCAGTTAGGTCATACCTGCTGCAGTGCCGATTGGAAATTGGCACGCAGCGTGACCTCAGCCTGTGACCGGAGATAAGTACATGATTTTTAACGTCCAAAATTTTGGCGCCAAAGGAGATGGCGTTTCTGACGACACCGCGGCCGTCCAACAAGCGATCGATGCAGCTGCGGCGGCTGGCGGAGGACAAGTCTATGTACCCCCCGGAACCTACATCGTGTCAGGCGGCGAGGAGCCTTCCGACGGCTGCCTCATGCTCAAGAGCAACGTCTACATGTACGGCGACGGCATGGGCGTCTCCAACATCAAGGTCGCGGACGGTTCGGACACAAAAATCACCGGTGTCATCCGCTCTGCCTACGGCGAAGAGACCCACGACTTCGGGCTGAGCAACCTGACCATCGACGGCAATCGCGACAACACCACCGGCAAGATCGACGGCTGGTTCAACGGCTACATCCCCGGCCAGGAAGGCTACGACTCCAACGTCACCCTCGACGGCGTGGAGATCAAGGACTGCTCCGGTTACGGCTTCGACCCCCACGAACAGACCGTGAACATGGTCATCAAGAACAGCGTGTCCCATGGCAACGGCCTGGACGGCTTCGTCGCTGACTTCCTGAGCGACAGCACCTTCGAAAACAACATCGCCTACGACAACGATCGCCACGGTTTCAACGTGGTCACCAGCAGCCACGATTTCACCCTCAGCAACAACGTCGCCTACGGCAACGGCGGTGGCGGCATCGTCGTGCAGCGCGGCAGCGAGAACATCCCTTCGCCGAACAACATCACCATCACCGGCGGTGAGGTCTATGGCAACGGTGCCGAAGGCGTGCTGATCAAGCTCTCCAGCGAGGTCACCATGACCGGTGTCGACATCCACGACAACGCCAGCGCCGGTGTGCGCATCTACGGCAGCAACAACGTCGACGTCATCAACAACACCCTGAGCAACAACTCACTGGGCGGCGGCGTACCGGAAATCATCATTCAGTCCTACGACGACACCAAGGGCGTTTCCGGCAAGTATTTCAACGGCAGCGACAATACCGTCCAGGGCAACGCCATCAACGGCAGCGCCCTGTCGACCTATGGCGTGGCCGAGCGCAACGAAGACGGCACCGACCGCAATGCCATCATCGGCAACACCATCAGCCACACCACCAAGGGCGACACCTTGGTGTATGGCGATGGCAGCTACGTCAGCGCCACCGTGCCGGTGGTGGCGGTACAAGGCACCGACGGCAACGACACCCTGCAGGGCAGCGACGCCAACGAGATTTTCTACGCTGGCGCCGGCAATGACCTCGTCAACGGCGGCGGCGGCAGCGACATCCTCATCGGCGGCGCCGGGGTCGACAAGCTCACCGGCGGCGCGGGCGCGGACATCTTCCGCTTCACCAGCGAATCCGACAGCTACCGCACCGCGACCACCAGCTTCGATGACACCATCACCGACTTCGACCCGACCCAGGACAAGATCGACCTCGCCGGCCTGGGCTTCACCGGGCTGGGCAACGGCCGTGGCGGCACCCTGCAGGTGAGCTACAGCGCCAGCAACGACCGCACTTACATCAAGGACTACGATGCAAACGCCAACGGCAACCGCTTCGAGCTGATTCTGGCCGGCAACCTCGTCAGTGCGCTGACCGCCGACAATTTCATTTTCAATCGCACCCTCACCGGCACCACGGGCAACGACTCGCTGCAGGGCACTGACTCGGCCGACACGCTGCTGGGCCTGGCCGGCAACGACAGCCTGGCCGGCGGCGCCGGTGACGATCGTCTCGACGGCGGCGCCGGGCAAGACACCCTGAGCGGTGGCGCCGGCGCTGACACCTTCGTGTTCTCAAGCCGCACCGACAGCTACCGCAACTACAACGCCGGCGGTGCCAACCTGGGCGACGTGATCACCGATTTCGACGTCACCGCCGACAAGATCGACCTTTCCAAGCTGGGCTTCACCGGCCTGGCCGACGGCATGAACAACACCGTGTACGCGGTGCTCAACGACGCCGGAGACAAGACCTACATCAAGTCGCTGACCGCCGATGCCGAGGGCAACCGTTTTGAAGTGGCGCTCGCAGGCAACTACCTCGACAAACTGACCAGTGCCAACTTCGTGTTCGCCACCGCCCCGACGGTGAATCAAGCGCCCGTGGTTGCCAATCCGTTGCTGGATCAGAACGCCACCGAAAACACGCCGTTCAGCTATGTCGTGCCCGGCACCAGCTTCACCGATCCGGATAACGACACCCTGAGCTACACCGCCACCCTGGCCGACGGCACCGCCCTGCCGACCTGGCTGATCTTCGACGCGGCGACGCGCACGTTCAGCGGCACCCCGGGCAACACCGCGTCGGGCACCTACGCGATCAAGATCACCGCGAGCGACGCCAGCAACGCCACTGTCAGCGACAGCTTCACCCTCGCCGTACAGGACGTGCCAGTGACGCCGGGCGTGATCAACGGCACGCCGGGCAACGACACGCTGACCGGCACCACCGGCAACGATCAGCTGTTCGGCGGCGCGGGCAATGACACCCTGAACGGCGGCGACGGCAACGACGTTCTCATCGGTGGCGCCGGTGCCGACAAACTCACCGGCGGCGCGGGGGCGGACGTGTTCCGCTTCACCTCGACCCAGGACAGCTACCGCACGGCGACCACCAGTGCCAGTGACCAGATTCTCGATTTCGATGTCGCCGCCGACAAAATCGACGTCTCGGCCCTGGGCTACAGCGGCCTGGGCAACGGCCTCAACGGCACGCTGCAGGTGACCTACAACGCCAGCAACAACCGCACCTACGTCAAGGACAGCGTGGCGGACGCCAGCGGCAACCGCTTCGAATTGTCCCTCGCGGGCAATCTGGCCGGCAGCCTGAACGCCAGTCACTTCGTCTTCGCCAGCCAGAACCTGCCCCCCAACGTGGCGCCGGTGGTGGTGATCCCGCTGCTGGACCAGAACGCGACGGAAAACTCGCCGTTCACCTATGCGGTCACCAGCAACAGCTTCTCCGACGCCAACAACGACACGCTGACCTACACCGCGACCCTCGCCGATGGCAGCGCCCTGCCCGACTGGCTCAGCTTCGACAGCACCCGCCTGACTTTCAGCGGCACGCCCACCAGCACCGCCTCCGGCAACTACACGCTGCTGATCAAGGCGACCGACCCGTCGGGCGCGTCGGTCAGTGACAGCTTTGCCCTGGCCGTGGCCGATGCCCCGGCCAGCACCATCAGCGGCACCGACAATGGCGAAGCGATCGCCGGCACCGCAGGCGCCGATTTGATCCTCGGCCTGGGCGGCAACGACACCATTCGTGCCGGTGCAGGCCCGGACATCGTCGACGGCGGCGCAGGTCGCGACTCGCTGTACGGCGGCGACGGTGCCGACACCTTCCGCTACACCAGCGTCCAGGACAGCTACCGCGACTACAACACCGGCGGCGTCACGGCGACCGACACGATCTACGACTTCACCCACGGCTTGGACAAGATCGACGTCTCCGCCCTGGGCTTCCTCGGTCTGGGCGACGGCAGCAACGGCACGCTGTACCTGAGCCTCAACGCGGCTGGCGACAAGACGTACATCAAGTCCAGCGTTCCCGACGCCGACGGCCATCGCTTCGAGATCGCCCTGAGCGGCAACTACATGAACACCCTCACGGCCGACGATTTCGTGTTCGGCTCCCGGGCCGACCAGGACATCCTGTTCCTGCCGACCCTCGGCCAGTCCAACGCACGTCTGCTGCGCATGACCGAAGACGACAGCCAGTCCGGCACCACCATGCTGGTGGACGGCCTGAGCAAGTACACCACCTACGATGTGCGCAGCCAGTTCAACGACGCCGACGGCAATGGCATCGACATCGCGGTGGGCGGCAGCACGGTCAACGGCCTGTCGACCCTCGGCCCTGAAGAATTGAAACTGTGCTGGTGGCTGACCGACACCGACCAGCCGGGCCCGGCCCTGTTGCGCGCCGTGGCCCTGTTGAACGACCAGCTCACCGAGCTGAAAGCGGTCGACAACGTGACCATGGGCATCATCTGGGGCCAGGGCGAGGAAGCGGCGCAGGAAATCGCCCGCGCCTCGGACAAGGAAGCCGCCGCGGCGGCGTACAAGGCGGCGACCTTGTCGGTGTTCGATTACCTGCACGCGCAGTTCGGCAACTTCAACGTGTACATGATGGAAACCGGTCACTACGACCAGGACGCCGCCCGCGCCCGTGGTTTCTCGGAAGAGAAGATCGCCGGCATCGTCGAGGGCGTCGGCTATGTGCGCGCCACCCAGGAAGCGATCGCCGCCCAGCGTGACGATGTGAAGATTGCGGTGGATTACACCGACCTGCCGTTGCGCCACGAAGTCGACCCGCTGGTCTACCCCGATGACGTCTGGCACTTGCACGAAGAGTCCGCCGAGATCGTCGGTCAGCGTCTGGCCGACTACATCGCCGACGACCTGGGCTTCAAGGGCGACCCGAGCGACAACAACAGCGTGCAGGCGATTTTCGACGGTGCGCAGAACGAAGGCGGCATGATCTTCGGCACCGACCAGGCCGACACCTTGGTGGGCTCGTCCGGCAACGACACGCTGGACGGCGACCTCGGCGCCGACAGCATGAGCGGTGGCGACGGCAACGACATCTACATCGTCGACAACGCCTTCGACAGCGTCACCGAAAGCAGCGACTCGCCCTCCCAGATCGACACCGTGCAGGCGTCGGTCAGCTGGACCCTCGGCGCGAATCTGGAGAACCTGGTGCTCACCGGTGTGTCGGCCATCGACGGCAACGGCAATGACTTGCGCAACTTCATCACCGGCAACGCGGCGGCCAACGTCATCGACGGTGCAGGCGGTGCCGACAGCATGAGCGGCGGCAACGGCAACGACACGTACTACGTCGACAACAGCGGCGACAGCGTGATCGAAACCAACGCCGATCGCGTCTCCGGCGGCATCGACAGCGTACACAGCACCCTGGCGACGTTCACCCTGGGCAGCAACGTCGAAAACCTGTACATCGACAGCATTGATGCGGCCAATGGCATCGGCAACGCCCTGGACAACGTGCTGTTCGCCGGCATCGGCAACAACGTGCTGGACGGTCGCGACGGCAATGACACGGTGTCCTACTACGGCGCGCAAGCCGGCATCACCGCCACGCTCTCGACTTCTGCGCAGCAGAACACAGGGGGCTCGGGTCTGGACACGCTGAAGAGCATCGAGAACCTGATCGGCAGCGCCTTCGCCGACAACCTGACCGGCAACAGCGGCGCCAACGTGCTCAACGGCGGTGCCGGCAACGACACGCTGATCGGCGGCTCGGGCAACGACCGTTTGATCGGCGGCGCAGGCACCGATTCGCTCACCGGCGGCACCGGGGCGGACACCTATGTGTTCGACTCCATCGCCGACATGGGCGTCGGTGCGGCTCGCGACGTGATCAACGGCTTCAAGAGCGCCGAAGGCGACCTGCTCGACTTCAGCGCCCTGGACGCCAACCCTCAGACCCCGGGGATCGACGCGTTTACCTTCATCGGCAGCAACGCCTTTGACAGCAACGATGCGACCGGGCAACTGCGCTTCGCCGACGGGATCCTCTACGGCAGCATCAACGCCGATGCGACACCGGATTTCGAAATCCAGCTGGTCGGCGTCAAGGAGCTGCACGTCACTGACCTGGTTGCCTGAGTCATCGTGTAAACACAAAAACGGCCTCCGCAATGGAGGCCGTTTTTTTGATGGATAGCACACCTGTCGGCCTCTTCCCGGCTAAAGCCGGTCCCACTAAAGCATCGCGTGCATTGACGTCGGTACAGACGATAAAAATGCGTCGAATGTGCTGACCATTCGCCAGCAAGCCGACTCCTACAGGTTATCTGTCCCTCGCGAATCTTCGGCTGGATAGCGATCCGCTGTAGGAGCGCGCTTGCCCGCGAAGACGTCGGTGCAGACGATAAAGATGCGGCGGACACACCGCCGATTCGCGAGCAAGACGGCTCCCACAGTAAGCCCCGGCAACACCCAAAATCAGTGGCAGACGCAAACCGCAGGGGCCGGTGTGTTGTGGCGGCTACACGCGCGGAGGTCGGCTCACGCTGTACGATTTTTGGTCCGCGCGGCGTCGAATGAATCGAAATCCCGGCCACTCATCTGCCGCAGGTGTCGATCATCGACTGCCCTGCAACTCGATGGAATTTTAGCGAACTGCCTCCCTCTGACCTACATATCAAGAAAAGTCAGCAGGCTACCCATGACCTCTTTACAGCTACTTTCCGAGCGTTCTGCCACGGCGCATGTATCCACCGGTGCCCACTACTCGTTGTACTCCCGTCTGCTGCGCGGACAGGTGGAAGGCGAGCAGGATAACGTTCGTGACTTTCTCCAGGAGCAACTGGAGATCGCGAAGAGGCTGCCGTCAAACCTGCCTGCCGACCTGAACGAACTGTCGGCATGGGTGGCCAGTAACAGTCATTCGGTTGCCGAGCGTTACCGCGTCTATCTGGAGGAACGCCGCGCCGGCGGGCCCCGGAAGTTCTTCACCAACAAGGCTCACGCGCTGTACTTCCTGCAAAGCGTTGCGCCGAGCAAGCTGGTGGACGGCGCGTGGCTCTATGGCACGGTCAAGCACGCCAACGACTGGCGCTACCACGGCCTGATCCGCACCTACCTTGAAGAACTGGGCGACGGCGAGCCTGCGCTGAACCATGTGGTGCTGTACCGCAATTTGCTCACCGAACACGATTGCGCGCCCATCGCTCCGCTCGACGATGCGCTCTATCTGCAGGGCGCCATCCAGCTGGGTCTCGGCCACTTGAGCGACGAGTTCCTGCCGGAAATCCTCGGCTACAACCTCGGCTACGAGCAGCTGCCACTGCACCTGTTGATCACCTCGTTCGAGCTGAGTGAACTGGGCATCGACCCGTATTACTTCACCCTGCACGTGACCATCGACAACGCCAGTTCGGGCCACGCCCACAAGGCGGTGCAGGCCGTGCTGGACCTGTTGCCGAACGACGACAGCAAGGGTGAATTTCTCCAGCGTCTGCGCGCGGGCTATCTGCTCAACGATCTGGGGATTGGTTCGACCGACATCGTCCGCGCTTTTGATCTGGAAGAAGAAGTGGTCTCGATGCTGGAGACCAAAAGCACCTTCGGCCAGCACATGCACTCCGACTACTGCCGCCTTGAAGGCCGCACCATCAATGACTGGCTCGCCACCCCTGGCCAGAGCCGTCAGCTGCTGGGCGCGCTGGAAGATCGCGGCTGGATAAAGCGCAATCAAGACCCGCAGGACAGCCGTTTCTGGCAACTGATCGACGGTCCCGGCGCCGTGATGTTTGGCGTCTTCAGCGGCTACGAAATGCAGCTGTTGAAGGACTGGATTGCCGGAGACTGGCAGGCGTCGGAGCAAAGCAATCCCTTCCGCACGCGCTTTCGTCGCCGCCCTGTGGCAACACCCGATATCCCACAGCCGCGCAACGCCCCTGCCCTGCCATTCGAAAAACTGGTCGAGCTGATCGCTCCCGATTCCCATCCAACGCCGGAAGGTCTGGCGGCCACCCGAATTTATGCTCGCCAGTTGGCGCAAGGAAGCCTGACACGATGAACCAGCAGACATGGCTTGAACCGTCCCTCGAAGCGTCGCATGCCAGTACGCCTGAGATGACCGACGAAACTCACGATCTCGCGCTACTGCAACTGGGCCAGCGCCTCCAGGGTGAAAGCTATCGCTTCATGACGGTCACACCGTTGACCCATCAGAGAGTCAACGGGCGTGAGCAAAACCGCAAGGCCGGTAGCCTGCGCGACGTCTTCGGCTGGAGCCGCCCCTTCGAAACCGGCCTGCTGGACGAAGCCGAGCTCGAAGGGTTGCTCGCCGCCGGTGTACTGCGTGCCCACGCCGGCATGTGGGTCAGCGAAGTGCGTTGGTCGAGCCTTGATGACTTGCTGTTCGTCCACTCCGCCTTTCCCACCGTGGCTCACGATTCGGTGTTCTTCGGCCCCGACACCTACAGATTTGCCCAGGCCATTGAAGAACATCTGCGCACGTCGACGCACCCGATTCGCACCGCCGTCGATATCGGTTGCGGCAGTGGCGTTGGCGCGATCCTGGTCGGGCGTGCCCGCCGGGATGCCAGTGTGCTGGCCGTGGACATCAACCCCACCGCCCTGCGGTTTACCGCCGTCAACGCCTCGCTGGCCAAGGCCGACAACGTCGTCGCCTACCACAGTGACATTCTGGCGGGGACCACCGGCGAGTTCGACTTGATCGTCGCCAACCCGCCGTACATGAAAGACACACAGGAACGCGCCTACCGCCACGGCGGCGATCAGCTGGGGTCTGAGCTTTCCGTGCGCATTCTCGCGCAAGCCATCGAGCGACTGGCACCGGGCGGCAGCGTGTTGCTGTATACCGGCGCGCCTTCGGTTGACGGGGTTGACCTGTTCCTTGAGCAGGCGCGAAAGCTGATTGATCGTCCTGACCTCGCCTGGTCCTATCGAGAGATGGACCCCGACGTCTTCGGTGAAGAGCTGGAAACCGAGACCTATCAGGAAGCTGATCGCATCGCTGCGGTGGTGCTGACGGTGACACGGGTTCAGTGAAGTACCCGACGACGCCAGACGGTCGCTACTTCGTCGTCAAGGGCCAGTTGTGGCGCTGCAGCAACCCGGCCCTTGGTGAAGAAGAGCGACAGCAGTGGGTCAATGCGTTGATGAAGGCGCGGCAGGCCGTCAAGTCCGCCAAACATGACGATGATCCCGTCGCGCTTAAAGCGGCCCGCGCTTCGGTCAATGTGGCAAAGATTGCACTGGGTGAGCGCGGTCCGGCGTGGTGGCCCGACGGTGCTGCGGACTTCAATCGCTACAAAGCTGTTAACACGCCCTACCGGGAGTGGTTTGAATCACTGCAGCACTGAGTTATTGACGAATCAAGTCAGGCGAAAGATGACCTGCCGGCGGCTCCTTATTAAATTCGCTGAACGATTAACGGGCGCATTGCGTCGGAACAAGTACGGGCACTCAAGCCACGTCAAGGACAGAAGAGGAACTTCACTATGGCAAATCTCATTCAGACTTCCGCACTCGCATTGTTGATGGCCATCGGCAGCCAAGGCGCTTTCGCTGCCCAGGACAATGACGACTTTGTCGAAGATGCATCCGCCAAAGGTGTGGCAGAAGTTGAAGCCGGCAAACTTGCGCTGGAAAAAGGTACTTCTGCGGATGTTAAAGCGTTCGCGGAAATGATGGTTAAAGACCACACCGCCGCTAACACCAAATTGAAGGGCATTGCTGACACCAAGAAGCTGGAAGTGTCTGACGACGCCATGCTGATGGACAAAGCGAAAGCAATGATCCTTGAGCTGCGCAGCTCGAAGTCGTTTGATCAGGCGTACGCGAACAACCAGGTTGTCGCCCACGAACAAACCATCGAGCTGTTCAAGAAGGAAGCCGCTGACGGCAAAGACGCTGATCTGAAAGCGTTCGCGACGGCTACCCTGCCTAAACTGGAAGAGCATCTGACCCACGCCAAGGCCTTGGCCAAGGCACACGGCGGTGACGCGGCTAAATAATTCGGACGATGCCTGTCACGGGCTGAGTCGAATCGTTGGTCGAAAGAGGCAGGGTTTAGATACCCTGCCTTTTTCATATTTGTCAGTGTTCAATAACGCCATCCACGCCTACCCCTATAACGTGAGGCCCGACATGAGCAATGCAACCCGCAATCAAATGGCCGTTGTGCTCAATCAGCTAAACGAACTTCGCAGCAGCGTGAACGAACTGTTCCGGCTTGAATTATCCGAAGTCACCGAGCTCACCGGGCATCAGACGGTGGACGACAAACAGAGCATCGCCCAATGCTTCGCCACGCTGGAAGCCTCCATCGTCGACATGGAGCAGACCCTCGCGATGTTGGCGGAAGCGACTGAACAGCGTGGGGTTATTTAGGGTTTCTACTATTAAGGCCAGCCCATCGATTTTGCAGTGTCTGCGCCGACGCTTTCCCGGCTAAAGCCGGTCCCACTATCAGACCGCGCGTTATCCCGTGGCCTGACTTCAACTTGTAGGACCGGCTTTAGCCGGGAAGAGGACCATTCAGGCGCCATCATTGTTGAGGGTGTAACGAGAGGGTCGACCGGATCCCGGAACTCCGCCCTCCCCGCGAACTCTGCCTTTAACAGACACATGCCCCAGGGTGAGGGATTTCCATGAGCGCCGGACTGGACGAATACAACCGCAAGCGCGATTTCGACGCGACGCCTGAGCCGTCCGGCAGCACCCAGAAAAAGCGCGCTTCGACCAAAAAGGCCGCCCATGCCCTGCAGTTCTGCATCCAGAAGCATGACGCCTCCCGCCTGCATTACGACTTCCGTCTCGAAATCGACGGCACGCTGAAAAGCTGGGCCGTGCCCAAAGGCCCCTCGCTGGACCCCAAAGCCAAGCGACTGGCCGTGCATGTGGAAGACCATCCCGTCGAGTATGCGACCTTCGAGGGCAGCATTCCCGAGGGGCATTACGGTGCGGGCGACGTCATCGTCTGGGATCGCGGCGTGTGGACACCCCTCTCCGACCCCGCCGAAGCCTACGCCAAGGGCAAACTCAAATTTGAACTACAGGGCGAGAAGCTTGGCGGCGTGTGGAACCTGGTCAAGACGCACATTCCCGGAAAGCAGGAGCAGTGGTTTCTGATCAAGCATCAGGACGAATTCGCCCGCCCGGAAAGCGACTACGACGTCGTCAAGGCGCTGCCCGACAGCGTGCTCAGCGAGCGCACCCTGATTCCTAAAAAACGCGGGGGCAAAACCGCGTCATCCGGGGCGGCTTCGTCTGGCTCGGCAAAATCCAGATCGGCAAAGTCCGCGCCTGACGAGCCACGGCCAGTAGAGAAAGTCCCTGCCCCTCGGAAAAAATCCACCAAGGCGCAACTGGTCGGCGCCGAGCCCGCCGAGCTGCCGGACCTCATCAAGCCGGAACTGGCCACGCTGGTGGAGTCGGCGCCCGAGGGTGACTGGCGCTACGAGATCAAATTCGACGGCTACCGGGTCATGGCGCGGGTCGCCGACGGCAACGTGCAGCTGTTCACCCGCAATGGCCATGACTGGACGCACAAACTGCCCCGCCAGGCCGAAGCCATCGCCGGGCTCGGTCTTGAGTCAGCCTGGCTGGACGGCGAAATGGTCGTCGCCAACGATGACGGCGTGCCCGACTTCCAGGCCCTGCAGAATGCCTTCGAGGCCGGCCGCAGCGGCCACATCATTTACTACCTGTTCGACATGCCTTTCCTGAACGGCATGGACCTGCGCGAAGTGCCGGTGGAGCAGCGTCGCGCCGCACTGTCCATGGTGCTCGAGCGGACCGACGACGAGATCCTCAGGTACTCCGAGGACTTCGCCGAAGTGCCGGAAATCCTGCTCAACAGCGCCTGCCAGATGAAGATGGAGGGCCTGATCGGCAAGCGCGCCGGCAGCCCCTATGTGTCGCGCCGCAGCGGTGACTGGATCAAGCTGAAGTGCAAACGTCGCCAGGAATTCGTGGTCGTGGGCTATACCGATCCGAAGGGCGCGCGCAGCAAATTCGGCGCGTTGCTGCTGGGTTTGCACGATGCCGACAGTGGAGAGCTGAGGTACGCCGGCAAAGTCGGCACCGGCTTCAATGAAGCGACACTGGGCACGATCTACGACCAGCTAACGCCGCTCAACGCGAAGAAGGCTGCGGTGGTGAATCCGCCCACGGGCTTTGAAGCCAAGGGCGTGCACTGGCTCAAACCGGCACTGCTGGCGGAAGTGGCGTTCGCCGAAATCACCAAAGAGGGATCGGTGCGGCATGCGGTGTTCCATGGCCTGCGTACCGACAAGCCAGCGGAGTCGATCACCGAAGAGCTTCCGGTTGCGGCGCCTTCCGCCGGTCAAACCTTCGAGCCAGAGCAGGTACCAGAAGAGCCGGAAGAGGCGCCAAAGCCCTCGGCCAAGCGCAAACGCGCAACAGCATCCAAGGCAGTCAAGTCTGAACAAAGCCGGCCGGGATCTGCGGCCTTAACCGACACCAGAACGGGCAAGATCCGCCTGACCCACCCCGAGCGGGTGATCGATCCCACCAGCGGCGCGACCAAGCGTGACCTTGCCGATTACTACATCCGCATTTCCGACTGGCTCCTGCCGCAACTGGCCCAACGCCCGGTGGCGCTGGTGCGTGCACCGGAGGGCATCAGCGGCGAGCTGTTCTTCCAGAAAAACGCCGACCGCCTCGCCATCCCCGGCATCGAGACCATGGGCGAGGAGTACACCGGCCACCCCGTGATGCTGATCAACAACATCGAGGCGCTGATCGGTGCCGTGCAGATGAGCGCCATGGAGCTGCACACCTGGAACGCCGTTACCAAGAATCTGGAGCGGCCGGACCGTTTCATTCTCGACCTGGACCCTGATCCGGCGCTGCCCTGGAAAACCATGGTGGAAGCCACGCAACTGACCCTCGCCGTGCTGGATGAACTGGGGCTCAAATCGTTCCTGAAAACCAGCGGCGGCAAAGGGATTCACGTGGTTGTGCCGCTCACGCCGAAAGCGGACTGGGACGCCGTGAAGGATTTCAGCCACGCCATCGTCAAGCACATCGCCAGGCTGCTGCCGGACCGGTTTTCGGCGGTGTCGGGGCCGAAGAACCGCATTGGCAAGATCTTCATCGACTACCTGCGCAACGGCCTGGGCGCCACCACCATCTGCGCGTATTCGGTGCGCACCCGGGAAGGCCTGCCGGTGTCGGTGCCGATCCATCGCGAAGAGCTGCTGGAGATCAAAGGCGCCAACGCCTGGGACATCAACACCGTCCACGAACGCCTCGCCGAACTGGACCGCGACCCTTGGGCGGACCTGGGTAAAACCAGGCAGACCATCACCGCAGAGATGCGCAAGCGGGTTGGGCTCAAGTAGCCCAGCCACGCACACGCGCAGGACCGCGATGACAGAGTGGGACCGCGTGCTCATTGCAGGACTGGCTTTAGCCGGGAAAGCGTCAGCAAACACACCGCAGAATTGATGGCGCACACACAGCCCTCTTCCCGGCTGAAGCCGGTCCCACTGACGCACCGCTAATCCCCCCACCGCAGCAAAGTCCTGAACTAAACCTCTCGCCGCCTGCTCCGCTACTTAGTTACCCCTGATTAATCGCGGAGAAAAACCACAATGAGAGCACTCACCTACCACGGCGCCCATGATGTAAAAGTCGACACCGTCCCCGATCCGGTCATCGAGCAAGCGGACGACATCATCCTGCGCGTGACCGCCACGGCGATCTGCGGCTCCGACCTGCACCTGTACCGCGGCAAGATCCCCACCGTCGAACACGGCGATATCTTCGGCCACGAATTCATGGGCATCGTCGAAGACACCGGCTCAGCCGTGACCGCCGTTCAGCGCGGCGACCGGGTGGTGATCCCCTTCGTCATTGCCTGCGGCGAATGCTTCTTCTGCAACATGGACCTGTACGCCGCCTGTGAAACCACCAACACCGGTCGCGGCGCGATCATGAACAAGAAGGCCATTCCACCAGGGGCCGCGCTGTTCGGTTTCAGCCACTTGTACGGCGGCATCCCCGGCGGACAGGCCGAATACGTGCGCGTACCCAAGGCCAACACCGGCCCTTTCAAAGTCCCCGGCACGCTGTCGGATGAAAAGGTGCTGTTCCTCTCCGACATCCTGCCCACCGGTTACCAGGCGGTGCTCAACACCGGCATTGGCCAGGGTTCGAGCATCGCCATCTACGGCGCGGGTCCTGTGGGGTTGATGGCGGCGGCCGTTGCGCGGATGCTCGGCGCCGATCAGATCTTCATGGTCGACCATCATGCCTACCGGCTGGCCTACGCCCAGGCCACCTACGGCGTGATCCCGATCAACTTCGATGAAGACGACGACCCCGCTGACACCATCATTCGGCAGACCAAGGGCATGCGCGGCGTCGACGGCGTGGTCGATGCGGTAGGGTTCGAAGCCAAGGGCAGCACCACCGAAACCATTCTGACCAACCTGAAAATCGAAGGCAGCAGCGGCAAGGCCTTGCGCCAGTGCATCGCCGCCGTGCGCCGTGGCGGCGTGGTCAGCGTGCCGGGTGTATACGCCGGTTTCATCCATGGCTTCCTGTTCGGCGACGCGTTCGACAAGGGCCTGACCTTCAAAATGGGCCAGACCCACGTGCAGCGCTACCTGCCGGAATTGCTCGGACACATCGAAACCGGCCGCCTTGCGCCCGAAGCGATCATCAGCCACCGCATGTCTCTGGAGCAGGCCGCCGAGGGTTACAAGATTTTCGACAAGAAACAGGAAGACTGCCGCAAGGTCATCCTGACTCCGGGCAGCGCTGAAATCCCTCTGACGGTGTCCGTGACTGAAACTGAAAATGAAACTGGAACGGTCATCGGCATCCCCGCCATGTGATCCCGCGCGCACCGAGGACAATGAAATGGAAACACTGTTCTCGATCGCCTTGGCGATCATCATTCTGCTGGTGGACGTGTGGGCCATCGCCAGTGTGTGGCGCACCAATAAATCGTCCGGCACCAAGGTTGGCTGGACGGTGCTGATCGTTATCTTCCCGGTGATCGGCGCCGCCATCCGGGTCATCGCCGGGCCACGGCGGGTTTAACAGCGCACGAAACGCCGAACGAAAAAAGGGGCTGCATGGGCAGCCCCTTTGCTGTTTGCGTCTTCTGATCGCGACACAGCAGCCCTTACAAGACCCGCTACAGAATCGGCTTGCCGCCGGTCACGCCATAACGTGTCCCCGAGATGTAACTGCCTTCGTCGGAGCCCAGCAGTACATAGATCGGTGCCACTTCAACCGGTTGGCCAGGACGGCCGAGGGGCGTTTCTTCACCGAAGCTTTTCACGTCGTCGTCGGTCATGGTCGACACAATCAGCGGCGTCCAGATCGGGCCGGGCGCGACGCTGTTCACACGGATGCCGCGCTCACCCAGCAATTGCGCCAGGCCGGCGGTGAAGTTGGCAATGGCGCCCTTGGTGGCTGCGTAGGGCAGCAGCGTCGGCTTCGGCGAATCGGAATTGACCGAGCTGGTGTTGATGATCGAACTGCCCGCCGCCATGTGGGGCACCGCCGCCTTGCAAATGCGAAACATCGCGGTGACGTTGATATCGAAGGTCTTCACCCACTCCTCGTCGGAAATTTCCTCGAGGGTCTTGTGGGACATCTGGAATGCGGCGTTATTGACCAGCACGTCGATGCGACCGAATTTTTTCACCGTTTCATCGACGATGGCCAGGCACTGAGCTTTATCGGCCAGATCCCCCGGCAGCAGCAGGCATTGACGGCCCGCCTCTTCCACCCAGCGCGCGGTTTCCTTGGCATCTTCGTGCTCATCGAGGTAGGAAATCGCCACGTCAGCACCCTCGCGGGCATAGGCGATCGCGACTGCGCGGCCGATGCCGCTGTCGCCGCCGGTGATCAGCGCAATCTTGTTGCTCATGCGGCCCGAGCCCTTGTAGCTCTTCTCGCCGCAATCCGGGTAGGGCTCCATTCTGCTCTGATCGCCAGGCACTGGCTGCTGCTGAGGCTTGAACGGCGGTTTCGGGTAATCGGTCATGGGGCTCTCCTTGGAATAGTCCAACGCAAACGGTCAGCGTGAAGGGTGGACTGAAGGCCCGGGGGATGAGTTCGGAGTTTTTCGAAACGGCTGTGTCAGGCGGTTTAATCGGGGCTATCACCACGGTTTCGATTATTTCCACATCCGCAACACTGTATTGCGAAATGTTAGCTAGCTAACGGAATTTACCGCTGCTACTTTCAATCACGTTGAATCCGCCGATTTGACAACCCCCCCGGAGCCGCCTTCACGTCAGAGATAACGTGACGGCGGCTCGCTTTTTTTGTGCCGGCCCCAGGCTTATCGGTATGAAGCCTGAAGCGGCCCCGTGCTGACTCGTCCCGCCGCAAACGCTGTCAAGCCTCCCTTTTCCCTTCCGAGTCGGACATCATGACCGCCGGCCGTTTCCTGGCCCGTCATTCCTACATTCGGAGAAGAGCATCCCCATGGCAAACCACGACATCACCTTCACGCCGGATCCCGACGCCGATTCCATCTCCTCGGACGTCGCCGGTTTCGGCGGTCTGCTGGTTTCCACGCAGATCCCCACGCGCGCTGACGGCAGCCTGGAACTGGGCGGTATCGTCGAGCAGAGCGAGTGCACGCTGCAGGCACTGAAAGTGGCGCTGGAGCGGGCCGGCAGTTCCATGGACCGCGTGTTGCACCTGACCATCTACCTCACCGACATGGCCGATCGCGCAGCCTTCAACCAAGTCTACAAACGCTTTTTCGCCAAACCCTGGCCTGTGCGCGCGGCTGTCGGCGTTGCCGCGCTGGCCGTCGAAGGCATGCGCGTGGAAGTCACGGCGATGGCCGCCAAAGCCTGATCCCTCCGTTTTCCTGGCGCCCCGCTCAACAGGCAGGCGCCATCGGGCAGCCGACGGGTGCCGGTCAGGCGATTCGCCGCTACAATGCGCGCCTTGACCGTGACCGTGCCGACTAAAAAAATATGTCTCTGCCCAAACATCACCTGGAATTGCTCAGCCCTGCCCGCGACGTGGCCATTGCCCGCGAGGCCATTCTGCATGGCGCTGACGCGATCTACATTGGCGGCCCCAGCTTCGGCGCGCGCCACAACGCGGCCAACGACGTCAGCGAAATCGCCCAACTGGTCGAGTTCGCCCGCCGTTACCACGCCCGCGTCTTCACCACCATCAACACCATCCTTCACGACAACGAGCTGGAACCGGCGCGCAAGCTGATTCACCAGCTGTACGACGCAGGCGTCGACGCGCTGATCGTGCAGGACCTCGGCGTGATGGAGCTGGACATTCCGCCCATCGAGCTGCACGCCAGCACCCAGACCGACATCCGCACCCTGGAGCGCGCACGCTTCCTCGATCAGGCCGGCTTCTCGCAGCTGGTGCTGGCCCGCGAGCTGAACCTGCAAGAGATCCGCGCCATCGCCGATGAGACCGATGCCGCCATCGAATTCTTCATTCACGGCGCGTTGTGTGTGGCCTTCTCCGGTCAGTGCAATATTTCCCACGCGCACACCGGGCGCAGCGCCAACCGTGGTGACTGCTCCCAGGCCTGCCGCCTGCCCTACACGTTGAAAGACGATCAGGGCCGCGTCGTTGCCTACGAAAAACATTTGCTGTCGATGAAAGACAACAACCAGAGCGCCAACCTGCGCGCACTGGTGGATGCGGGCGTGCGCTCGTTCAAGATCGAAGGTCGCTACAAGGACATGGGCTACGTGAAGAACATCACGGCCTATTACCGTCAGCGTCTGGACGAGATTCTCGAAGACCGCCCGGACCTGGCCCGCGCCTCCAGCGGCCGCACCGCGCACTTCTTCCTGCCGGACCCGGACAAGACCTTCCACCGGGGCAGCACCGACTACTTCGTCACCGACCGCAAGATCGACATCGGCGCGTTCGATTCACCGACCTTCACCGGCCTGTTGGTGGGTGTGGTCGAGAAAGTCGGCAAGCGTGACTTGCAGGTGGTCACCCATGAGCCGCTGTCCAACGGCGACGGCCTCAACGTGCTGGTCAAGCGCGAAGTGGTGGGCTTCCGCGCCAACATCGCCGAGCCCAAAGGCGAGTTCGAAGAAGACGGCGAGAAGCGCTACCGCTACCGCGTCGAGCCGAACGAGATGCCGAAAGGCCTGCAACTGCGGCCCAACCATCCCCTCAGCCGCAACCTCGATCACAACTGGCAGCAGGCGTTGCAGAAGACCTCGGCCGAGCGCCGCATCGGCCTGTCATGGGTGGCGCGTCTGCGAGAAGAACGTCTGGAACTGGTCGCCACCAGCGAAGAAGGCATCAGCGCCCGCGTCGAGCTGAACGGCCCGTTTGGCGTCGCCAACAAACCGGAGCAGGCGCAGGAGCAACTGCATGATCTGCTCGGCCAGCTCGGCACCACTGAATACCACGCGACGGCCATCGAGCTGGACGCGCCCCAGGCGTTCTTCATTCCGAACTCGCAACTCAAGGCCTTGCGCCGTGAGGTCATCGAGAGCTTGACCGCCGCTCGCATCCAGGCGCACCCGCGGGGCGCCCGCAAGCCGGAAACCACGCCGCCACCGGTTTACCCTGAGGCGCACCTGTCGTTCCTGGCCAACGTCTACAACGAGAAGGCGCGGCACTTCTATCACCGTCACGGCGTGCAGTTGATCGACGCCGCGTATGAAGCCCATGAAGAAAAGGGCGAAGTGCCGGTGATGATCACCAAACACTGCCTGCGCTTCTCCTTCAACCTGTGTCCGAAGCAGGCCAAGGGCGTGACCGGCGTGCGCACCAAGGTGGCGCCGATGCAACTGGTGCATGGCGATGAAGTGCTGACGTTGAAGTTCGATTGCAAGCCGTGCGAGATGCACGTGATCGGCAAGATCAAGGGCCACATTCTGGGTCTGCCGCATCCGGGCAGCGGCGTGCAGGTGGTGGGGCATATCAGCCCTGCCGACTTGCTGAAAACCATCCCCCGGGGTGCGCACTGATCCTGCTATCACGTTGATTGCTCGCGCTGCGCCTCCAGAGCCGCAGCGCGGGTGAATCAGCGCCTGGCGACTTCGTGCTTGATGCAGCCTTCGTAATACACCTGTTTAACGCTTTCCGGCCGCAGTTTCGAAGGGCTGTCGTACGTCTGCTCGGTGATGCCCAGCGCGCTCATGCGCATCCACTGCTGGGCGAAGTGCTGGGCCTGCATCTTCTTGCGGGCGCCGTACAGTGTCAGGCCGGACAGTTTGTATTGCTGAGCGGCACCCGCCATCCCTGCGCCCCAGGTGCAGAGGTCGCGTTCGTTCTTGCTGGGACTGCGCGCGAAGGCGTGGGAAGTCATCAATGCGAGAAGACAAAAGGTGAATGAAGCCCTGAGAAATGACATGCGATTCCTTTCCTAAGTGACTGATCAGGCGTGGATTCTGACGAGGTATGACGTTCGAAGGGGCCAGCATATGGCCTGCTTTGTCGGCCAGCCGACCAATGACACCTGCGCCGCACCGTTCCATCGCGCGGCGTCACATTTGGGTAACGAAAGCGTGCGCCGCCTGCTACCGTGTAGGGGTTACGTATGAACCTTATCGACCGATCCCCGGTCGATAGATGCACCTCTGGTTCCGTCGACCGCTGCCGTACCCGACCGAACCCGCTTATTTCCAGAAGGACCGTCCATGATTCCAATTCAACGCATCGCCTGGCTCAAGGCCTGGGGCGCCCATGGTTTTACCGCTACGGGGGTGGTGCTCGCCTTTCTCGCGACCATTGCTCTGTTCGATAACCAACCCAAGGCGTGCCTGCTCTGGCTGGGCTTTGCCCTGATCGTCGACGGCGTAGACGGCTCCCTGGCGCGCAAGCTGAACGTGCAGTCGGTCCTGCCGCACTTCGACGGCTCCGTGCTCGATCTGGTGATCGACTACCTGACCTACGTGTTCATCCCCGCCCTGTTCATCTACCGCTACATCCCGCTGCCGGAGTACACCCTGCTGCTGACCACCTCGATCATTCTGGTGTCGTCGCTGTTCTGTTTCTGCAACGTCGAAATGAAAAGCAAGGACAACTACTTTCAGGGCTTCCCTGCCGCCTGGAACGTCGTTGCGCTGTGCGTTTACATCCTTTCCCCGGCGCCGTGGCTGACCTTTATCACGGTGATCTGCCTGGCGCTGCTGACCGTCACACGCATGAAGTTCCTGCACCCGTTCCGCGTGCGCCGCTTCATGCCCCTCAACATCGCAGTCACTGCCGTCTGGTTCTTCTGCAGCTTCCTGCTGGTCATGAACCACCCGTACAACGCGTCGGTGACGCTGTTCGTATGGTTGGCCATGTCGGCGTACTTCTTGGGGATCTGCATCTGGCGCACGTCGATGGAATGGATCGATAAAGCCCGCGTCTGATTCTTCCGACGGCGTTCTTCGACGCACAAGAAAGCAGCCCTCTTCGGATGGCTGCTTTTTTTTTGTGCGGGGTTTAGACCAGGCACTTTGATGCGGGTTTAGAGGGTGTAATTCAACGGCAGCTGGGTCGTTGACTTGATCTGCTCCATGGCGAAGCTGGAACTCATGTCGGTGATGCCCGACAGCTGGATCAGCTTCTTGTAGACGGCGTCATAGCCAGCAATGTCCGGCACCACGATCCGCAGCATGTAGTCGGTGTCCCCGGCCATGCGGTAGCACTCAACCACTTCAGGCAGCGTGGCGATCAGATCATGGAAACGACCCAGCCACTGGGCGTTGTGCTGGTTGGTGCGAATGGCGGCGAAGACCGTGACCGCAACGTTCAGCTGCCCGGGGTCCAACAACGCCACCCGCCCGCGAATCATGCCCTGCTCTTCGAGCTTCT
Source organism: Pseudomonas sp. NPDC078416 (assembly GCF_050268485.1). Classification (NCBI taxonomy): domain Bacteria; kingdom Pseudomonadati; phylum Pseudomonadota; class Gammaproteobacteria; order Pseudomonadales; family Pseudomonadaceae; genus Pseudomonas; species Pseudomonas sp. NPDC078416. The sequence goes on from NZ_JBNNGV010000005.1 coordinate 105,935, forward strand.
GTACCCGACGCCAGCAGGCGGTGCTGCCAAGACCGACGCTGTCGGCGATTTCCGCGATTGGGCGGGTGCAGTCGTTTTGCAGAATGCTCAGGATGGCCTGGTCGAATTTGTCCATGGAATGCGCGGTAGCCTCAGTGACGTCATATGCCGGTAAGCGATAAAGATAGGCCAAAAAGCGCAAGGCAGAAAATAATATTCCAATAAATTCTCACTTACCGAAATAATATTCTAGTCAGCGGGGAAATCTCCGTTGAGGAATCAATTTTTTTTCAGCCTGACGCTAGTAGTATTTTCTGCACGACGGACAGAGCAGAAACCTCCCAGTGAAAACACTCCCTTGTTATTTCGATTACGCCGCCACCACACCAGTCGATGACCGCGTCATCCAGGCCATGGTCACCTGTCTGGGCCGGGAAGGCACCTTCGGCAACCCGGCCTCCAGCTCCCACGCCTACGGCAATCAAGCCCGCCGGGCCGTTGAGTTGGCGCGCCGTCAGGTCGCGGAACTGGTGGGCTGCAGTGCCGATGCCCTGGTCTGGACCTCAGGCGCGACCGAGTCCAACAACCTGGCGATCAAGGGCATCGCCCCTAACCCCAACAACGGCGCCCGCCGCCACCTCATCACCAGCACCATCGAACACAAAGCCGTCATCGACACCGTCCGCCAGCTTGAGCAGGCCGGGTGCCCGGTGACCTGGCTCGAACCCGACAGCTGCGGCCTGATTCACCCCGACGCCGTGCGCCACGCACTGCGCGACGACACGCTGCTGGTGTCGCTGATGCTGGTGAATAACGAGCTGGGCACCGTCACCGACATCGCTGCCATCGGCCAAATCGTCCGTGAACACGGCGCCCTGTTCCACGTCGACGCCGCCCAGGGCGCTGGCAAACTGGCGATCGACTTGAGCGCATTGCCGGTGGACCTGATGTCCTTCTCCGCACACAAAACCTACGGCCCGAAAGGTATCGGTGCCTTGTACATCGGCGAACGCGCACGGCCGCTGCTCGAAGCACAGATGCACGGCGGTGGCCACGAACAGGGTTATCGCTCCGGCACCCTCGCCACCCACCAGATCGTCGGCATGGGCGCGGCGTACGCACTGGCCAGCGCTGAAATGGACGAGGAAGTTGCACGCATCAGTGCGCTGTCGGCGCAACTGCGCGAAGGCCTGCTCAGCCTTGACGGCGTGCGCCTGAACGGCGATCCAGAGCAGCGCGTTCCCCATACGCTCAACCTTTGCATCGACAGCCCGGGTTTTAACGTCGCCAGCCTGGCCACTGAGCTGGCTGTGTCTTCTACGTCAGCGTGTAACTCCGCGAGCAGCAGCGTTTCTCACGTGTTACTGGCGCTGGGGCTGAGTCAGGCTCAGGCCGGGAGCAGCTTGCGGCTGAGCTTGGGGCGTTATACAGAGGTGGGTGATGTGGAGAAGGCGATTGCGGTGATTGCCGGGAAGTTGAGTGCGCCTGCGGCGACGTTTTGGTGAGAAGGTCAGTTGGATCGCAAGGGACTGATTTATTTACAGCGCTTTACTGCAAATAAATCAGCCGCCTTTGGTCGTGGCCCCAATGGCCAATACGCTCACATTCTTTAGCCTGCTATCTTTTTCTCGCTGCGTAGTTTTTTCTCGCAAGACGAGCAACGCCTTCATTGTCGTCATGAATAAGCCGCTCAAGGATCGCATCGGGAGTTTTTTTATTCGACGCTATCCCAAGTCGCACTGAGGAATTGATATCTTGCGAAAGGTTTTCAAATAGAGCTGTCGATAGCTTCCTTTTTCTGGCAATGAACGGCCTGCTATCCGCGTCGACCACGCACAGTTCCTCCAGAATCTCCAATGGGACTGTCTTATTGTGAACAACCCACCTTAGATAGTCAGGATATTTCTTAATTACTTCTCGCCAGACAGAACTTGGAGCTTCTTCCATGGCAGCTCTATCGTACTCAGCTTTTATCTCGCTACTTCGTAGCGCAACAAACTCTTCAGCAGACGTGATCATTTATTGTCTCTGCATTTTAAAGATTTGAAGTTGATGTGTTTTCCGGTTTCGCTTTTGTGTTTATCCATGTGATCCCCATAGACATCTGCGTCGGCAATCCATGCGCCGTGCTCATCGTAGACTTTCCAGGCGCTCTGCCCATGGCCGGTTTTATCCATCGACCACCAGCGGTCGGTATCTGGATCTTTATAATATCTCGCGTATCCCACGCCAGCGACATTACCCTCGCAAACCCGGTCGTACCGATTGACCTCCCATTTTTTTCTGCATGCACGTTTACAGTTTTGATTCGGCTTATCAGATCTAGGCTTCCGCCCTGGTCCGACGGGCGAACTTGCCAGCCCTAACGGGTCGACCCAGCTGATTGAGTTCGGCCCATATTGGTAGAGGTTCAACCCACCTAAATAGCCAATCGGATCCTTGCTGATGAACCGCCCAATTCCCGGATCATAGTACCGATGCCGGTTGTAGTGCAGGCCGGTTTCGTGGTCGTGGTATTGGCCCTGGAAACGGATGGGGTTGGTCAGGCCGACTTGCTGGGCGAACTCTGAGCGCTGTTCTTGCGCCTCGCCCCACGCTTTGTATTGGGCGGTCCAGGCGGTGTTGCCGTTTTGGTCGGTGATTTCCTGTGGCGTGCCGAGGTGGTCGCATTGGTACCAGGCGAGGACGTCGATGGGCAGCGCGACTGGCTTGTAGCTCCACAGCGGATCTTCTTTGAAGTTGTAGCGACCCTGATAAGTCGGTTGGCTCACCAAGCGGATCGTTTCGTGGCGGATGGCCTGGGCCACCGGGACGAAGGTGCCGGGTTCGTGGATGTAGTGGACGGTGCGGCCGAGTGCGCCGGCGTACGGCGGAGGGCTGCTTTCCCAGGCGAGGTTGTCTCCGTCCCAGCCGTAGAGGGTGAAGCCGCAGCCGAGTTCGCGTTCTTTGCGGGCGTGTTCATTTTCGTTCCAGCCGGTGCCTGCTTCCGGGCGCGGGCGGTAGTGGGCTTTGGAGAGTTTGTAAAGGCGACGTCCGAGGGGGTCGTAGCCGAAGTCCACAGTCAGACGCGGATCGCGGAAGTGCACCAGACGATCGAAGAGGTCCCAGTGCAGTTCGCTGCGCAGGCCGTTGGTCCAGCGTTCGGTCTGGTTGCCGCGTTCGTCGTATTCGTAGTGGTTGCCGGCGTAGTCGCGCAGCAGGTTGTCCACGAGTTTATGGCGGACCGGTTCGGGGTCGAGTGGGCGGCGTACGGGTGCGGCGCTCTCGTTGAGCAGGTTGCTCGCAGGGTCGAAGGCGAAGGTTTCGGTGCCTAGGCGGCTGATAGCGCTGAGCAGGCGGCTGACCGGGTCATAGCGATACGAAAGCGGGCCGCGACGGCTGTCATTGATGTCGGTGAGTTGCCCAGCAGCGTCGTAGGTGCAGGCCCGTTTGATTAGGGTGGTTTTGTCGTCGTTGCGTCCTAGCAGTTGTTGGTGCAGACGCCCTGCCGGATCCCAGCTTTGGGTTTGCAGCAGTTGGTTGCCCTGATGGCGGGCGATTTCGCGGTGCAGATCATCGCGTTCGTAGCTGAGCAGTTCGTGCTCGTCGAGCTTCAGCCCCAGCAGATGCCCGCTGCCATAAGTCAGCCAGCTCACGCGATGGCCGTCCGGGCGAATGGTAGCGACGCGGCTGTTCAGCGCGTCGTACTCGTGCTGCCACACCGCAACTAACGGCTTCTCCAGATTCGAATAATGTTGATGCTCGCGCAGCAGATTGCCGGCCGGGTCGTGAAACCATTGCAATCGGCTGGCGGGGTTAGTTGCCATGACCAGATGGCCGTTGCCGTCGTAGGCAAAGATTTCGCTCTGGGATTTCTCTCCAAGCGTGGCCCGGCGTTCGGTCAGGCGGCCCATCGGGTCGAATGTCAAAGCAATGGAGCGCTGGCCGTTGATGGTCTCGGCGAGGCGACCGGTTTCGGGATCGTACTGATAGCGGGTCGAGCGCCCGTCGAAGCCGCGCTCTTCCAGCAGTCGCCCGACTGGATCGTAGTGAAAGTGGGCGCGGCGTTCGTTTTCGTTTTCCAGCGCCACGAGGCGCCCCAGTTTGTCCCAGCGGTAACGCAAGGTTTGCTCGGCAGCGTCGACGCGTTCGGCGATAAATCCCGCAGCGGTGTAGCGCCAGGTGGTGCAGCGTTCAAGGCCGTCCGAGTGGGCAAGTAAGCGTCCTTCGGCGTCGCGGCTGAACCGTTCTTCGGTTTTGTCCGGATGCTTGATCAACACCAACTGGCCGGCTTTGTATTCGTACGTCGTGCTATGCCCGGCCGGGTCGGTGAAGCGGATCATCTGGCCGCGTTCGTCGTATTCCCACGCGCTGACCTTCCCCGAGCAGTCGGTGTACTTAACGAGTTGTCCGGCGTCGTTGTAGGCCAACGACTTGGTATTGCCGTTGGCGTCCTTGATCGCTGTAGGACGACCGAACGAGTTGTAGGCGTATTCGGTCATGTTCTCTAAAGGATCGATCGCTTCAACCAGATTGCCGCGAAGGTCGTAGTCCCGCCTCCACAAGCCGCCCTCGCCCTCGCCATCGCTGATCTTGATCAGATGGCTTTTATCGTCGTAGGCGTAATTGATGACACTGTGATCAGCGCGGGTGTGCTCGGTGAGGTTGCTCAGTTTGTCGTAGCGGTAACGGTCGACGCTCCCGTCTGTATGGACGTGGCGAATGATGTTTTTGGCGGCGTCGCGGAAGAACCACTCGGAGCGCCCGTCGGCATGGCAGATGCGATACGTGTAACCGAGGCTGTCGTAGTAATGCCGGGCTTCGTGACCGAGTGCATCGGTGACATAGGTAAGACGAATGTTTTCATCCCAGGCCAGTCGCGTGTCGAAGCTGCCGTCGTCGGCCCACTCGCGCACGGCCTTGGCATCTGAACCCGTGCCTTGCCATTGCAGGTTCAGACCACGATTCGTGCGGTCGGTGTAGCGAGTGATGAGATGGTTTTGATACTGGTAGCGCCAGGCCGAGCCGTTCTCGTCCTGCGCCAGAACAAGATCGCCAGAATCATCGTACTGATACGCGCACAGTTGGCGTTTGACGTCGCCGTCACGGATTTCCCAAACCCCGGTCAGCCACCCCTGATCATCAATCAACGTGCCAAGTCGAAGATGGACCTTGTTGACGTCTTTTTCCGAGTAAGTGACCAACTCGGAGAGCACCGAATCCCCACCGTGCCGATGCTCGTGATGCAGCATGACTCCGGCGCCATTGGGCAAAACCTTATTGATCAATACAAACCGGTCACCCCGCCGAACATAGGTTTCCCTGTGCTCAAGCCCCCGCATCAGCAATAACCGATCTTTGCTGAGGCGAATGACGGTCAGATTTTCAATGGCGTTGAAGTGAAACAGCTTGACCTTGGGGAGAGGGAGTTCATGGCTGCGGCCATCGGCGTCGTGGAAGACCAGACCGTCGCCGACGAGATCGAAGCGCGTGGTAAACGGCGTGATCCAGCGTGCGCCAATAACATGCTCATCGTAGGCATCCAGACTTGAACAGTAAGTCCGCGTCCACTCAATCGGAAAAGGCCCCGGCAGGCTGAAATCGGTGTGACTAACCGACTCCGAGCCCATCGCAAAGCTGATGCTCTTGATCGTCGCCGCACAGGCGCAATTCTTCTGTTCGTTGGGCCGACCCTTTGCAGACTTCTCGAACTGAACAGCCTCAAGCTTGCCTTCACTCGCCTTGCGCTTGGCCTGATTAACCATCCCCGGTTTGATGTTGAACGACTGGCCATGCCCGTTGCGCGACCGCCAGGTGACCACCGCATCACCCAGCGTGAGCAGGAGCGAACCAATGGAATTCTGAACCCCAGGATCCGCCAGACGATTGATCTGATCCCGAAGCTCCGGGCCCAGTGATCGCAACGAAGCCGCATGTCTGAGCACCTGCGCCTTCAGCGCTTCAGGCACGACATATTCGGCAGCACCGTTAACAGCGCCTTTACCCGCAGCAATGCAAACATCCGCAGCGGCCGCGAAAATGTTGCCAATCGCGCCCTGAGGGTCGTAGGCCCAGAGATCACCGGCGGCATGAACCAATTGCTCCGCTTCCAGCAAATCAGCCTTGGCGTTCAGCTCAGGGTTAACCAGCTTTTCAAGACCGGAAGCGATCTCAAGAAGCACACCTTCCCCAAGTTTTCCGGCATCCTCAAGAATGCCGGGGAGCTTGGCCTGCGCCTGTGGCACAAAGTCATCAAGCGTCCCGACGATGTCCGCGTTGAGGTGCCCGATCAGAATCTCGATCAGCACATCACCCAACACCAATTTCCCGCTCCGACGCATCTCCTGGCGCACCAGAAACAGCATTGGCCGCAGGCTCATCCGTGCCGCCGCCATGCGAGGCGGGCGTGGCATCACTCCGATCAGATTGATGCCCAGACTCACCCAATCCAGCGGATCGCGCTTCTCGCTGCTCCACAACCTGGCGATGTCATTCAAGGCATCGACCAGCGCCATGATGTTGCCTACCACCGGCAGTCCGCCTGCCTGGGCCTTGATTCGATCAAGCGAAACAACCCCGCCGCTGATCTCCTGTAACCAGGCATCGACGTTTGCCGCACCGACGCCAATGTCCTCAAGCTGGATCAGATCAAGCGGAACGATCGCCACCTGAGGCTCGTTTTTTGCGTCGCTGCCGGGCGTAACTGCGGGGTTTGCCAAGAATGCTCTCCGTGCTCAAAAACCATCCGAGAAGGCGTGAATGCCAATCCGGGGGCCACGGAGATATCAAGGGCTATGCCAGCTATAAATTAGCTCAACAAAATCAAGAATTTAAGAGAAATAACGTTAGGTTTAAGCGAACGCTAAACCCGAAAACAAAGAAGAAGTGCGCAAGAAGTTGCGCACCCCTGCGCAACTTCTTGCGCACTCGTCTGCACACCACGAACGACGTGGCCTCCAACCCATCAATCACCCCATTTTCAACAGATGGGTGCGCAACTTTTTGCGCATCATGGCTATGAGTCATCCCCCAGCCTCTCTGCGCCAGCCCGCCAGACACACCCCCCAACTCAGAGCACAGTCAAACAGGCAAAACGCCTGATCAGCATCAAGCAGGCGCCATCTGGACGAAGCTGATAGACTGCGCCCCGAAATTACTTAAGAGGAACGCTTCATGGCCACTAACCGCTCCCGTCGTCTGCGCAAAAAACTCTGTGTCGACGAGTTCCAGGAATTGGGCTTCGAGCTGAAGCTGGGCTTCAAAGAGGACCTGGATGACGAGGCCATCGACGCTTTCCTCGACGCTTTCCTGACAGAGGCCATGGACGCTAACGGTCTGGACTACGTCGGCGGCGACGACTTCGGCCTGGTCTGCCTGGCGAACCGTGGTTCGGTCAGCGAAGAACAGCGCGCTGCCGTTGAAGCATGGCTCAAAGGCCGCAGCGAGCTGACTGAAGTTGAAGTCAGCCCTCTGCAGGACGCCTGGTACCCGGAAAAGCCGATCAACGCGGCTGTCTGATGAGCTGGCGGGCCTTCCTGCCGAGCTGATACACGCAAAAAAGCCATCCCTCGGGATGGCTTTTTTGTGCCCGGCGTTCGGGGATTTGATGTGCTCAAGAGACAAAAACCGCAGCCGAATGTCATGAACACTGCCGGGAAGTCGCGGCATGCAGCCGGCGTGAAGCGGAAAAACCACGGTTTAACGTGACTTTGAATGGAGAAGCGCAAAAAATAGCGCCGTTTGACGGCTGTACCCCGGCGCAAGTCACGAAAGCTTGGGGCATAATGCCGCTTTGCCGAAACGTCAGTGTCACGCCCTCCCATCGGGCATTTTCTGACGGTTCGTTCACCGTGCGAGGGAATTCACCCCCTCTTCATCTCCGTTGTTTGCTGCAGTAGGGTTTACTGAATGATCAAGTCTTTGCGTCCGCTGTTTATCGCCACCCTGCTTTTGCCCCTCTCGTTCTCCATCGCCGCCGCCCCTATCAATACCGCCCTGCCCCCCAAGGTTCAGGAAGCACTCAAAGCCAGCAAGCTGCAGAACGATGCGCTGTCGCTGGTGATGTTGCCGGTCAGCGGGCCCGGCACCCCGACTGTTTTCAACGCCGACGTGTCGGTCAATCCGGCCTCGACCATGAAGCTGGTGACCACCTACGCCGCCCTGGAAATGCTCGGCCCGACCCATCAGTGGAAAACCGAGTTCTACACCGACGGCACCCTCAGCAATGGCGTTCTGCGCGGCAACCTGTACCTCAAGGGTGGCGGCGATCCCAAGCTGAACATGGAACGCCTGTGGCTGCTGATGCGCGATCTGCGGGCCAACGGCGTGCAGCAGGTGACCGGTGATCTGGTGCTCGATCGCAGCCATTTCGTGCAACCGCAATTGCCCGTGTTCGATGACGATGGCAACGACAAGAACAAGCCGTTCCTGGTGCGTCCCGACTCCTTGATGGTCAACCTCAAGGCCCTGCGTTTCGTTACCCGCAACGACGGCGGCAGGATTCTGGTCTCGGTGGAGCCGCCCATTGCCGCGATCCACATCAACAATCAGGTCAAGGCGCTGTCCTCCAGCAAATGCACCGGCGACGTGCTCTACAACCCCGTGCCGGAAGCCGATGGCGGCATCACCGTGACGGTGTCCGGCCAGTTGGGTGACGGCTGCAATTCGCAGACGTATCTGTCGCTGCTCGACCACCCGACCTACACCGCCGGCGCCGTGCGCGCCATCTGGCAGGAACTGGGCGGGACGATTCTCGGCAAGGACCGCCTGGACGTGACGCCGGGCAGCGCCAAGCTGCTGGCCAAGGCCTTCTCCCCGGACCTCGCGGAGATCATCCGCGACATCAATAAATTCAGTAACAACACCATGGCCCAGCAGCTGTTCCTCAGTCTGGGCGCTGAGTTCCGTAACGAGGCCGACGGCGACGACGCCAAGGCCGCACAGCGTGTCGTGCGCCAATGGCTGGCGAAGAAAGGCATCATCGCGACGCACTTGGTGATGGAAAACGGTTCAGGCCTGTCACGCGCCGAACGGGTCAGCGCACGGGAGATGGCGCAGATGCTCCAGGCCGCGTGGAACAGCCCGTTTCAAGCCGAATTCATGAGTTCTCTGCCGTTGGCAGGCATGGACGGCACCATGCGCAAACGTCTGAAACGTACGGCCCTGCGCGGTGAAGCCCACATCAAGACCGGCACATTGAACACGGTTCGGGCGATCTCCGGATTCAGCCGCGACAGCAACGGCAATACTTGGGTAGTGGTCGCGATCCTCAACGACCCGCGTCCGTGGGGTGCTTCTTCGGTGCTGGATGAAGTGTTGGTCAGCCTGTACAACCAGCCGAAGCTGGCGAGCACGTCCATTTCGCTTCAGCAGTAATCTCCCGGGCCGGACTGTGCGCAGTCGTTCGCCGACGTGCGCACAGCCCGGTTGCCACCCCCCTGCCTACCCGTTGTGCGCCAACCCCGGCAAACCGGGAATCTGCTTGCGCAAGCCGATCAGATACGCCAGCAGCAGTAAACCGCGCTTGCTGACGGCATTGTCATGCACTTGATCGGACACTATCGCTATGCTCAGCGCCAAGCCCATCACAGGATTCACGCTGCCAATGAAGACGTCCAGCACCCAAACCCTCCGTCACTCCCTTCTCCTATCCGGGTTGCTCAGCGCACTGCTATCGGCAGCGCTGCCAGCCCACGCCGAAGACAGCAAACCCACGCGCGTGCGCGGCGCCATCACGGCGATCGAAGGCGATGCGCTGAAAATTCACAGCAATCGCGGAGAGGACCTGCAGGTCGTGCTGACCCCTGACACGCAGATTCGCGGCGTTACCTTGGCGCAGGTATCGGAGATCAAACCGGGCAGCTACATCGGCTCCGCCGCGGTGCCGCTGCCGGACGGTTCGCTGAAGGCGCTGGAGGTGCATGTCTTCCCGCCGTCGATGGCCGGCACGGGAGATGGCCATCGGGCCTTTGATCTGACGCCGGACAGCACGATGACCAACGGATCGGTCGGTGATCTGGTCGCCAGTAATGGCCGCACCATCACCGTGAACTACAAGGGCGGACAGAAGAAGATCGTCATCCCTGATGATGTGCCGATCGTCAACCTGGTGCCAGGTGATCGCAGCCTGCTCAAGCCCGGGGTGAAGGTGGTGCTGCAAGCGCAGAAAGGCTCGGACAACACGTTGACCGCGCTGTCGATTTCTGCCGGGGAAAATGGCGTGGTCCCGCCAATGTGATGCGTCCAATGTAAAGCGGCCGATGCGAACGGCTGCAGCGTTCAAACCCTGCGTGGGGCCGGCAGATGAAACCTCACCGCTCGGCACGCGCAGGTCATTGAATGCACAGTGAACTCAGAGACAGGTCGCGAGCACCGCACCACGCTGCTCGATCACCTTGGCGCCCGGTTTGGCGTAGAAATTGACCTTGGTCATGCCCGCCTTGCCCGCCACATCAGCGAAATACTCGCCTTCGGTGGTGTAGACCGTGAACGCGCCAGGCTCGCCTTTGGCCATGAACACGTCGGCCACGTCACCAAACAGCTGGACGTTGGCCCACGTGACCTTGATGCACTCGGCAACGGCGACCGCGGGTTTCTGGCTGGTGTAAACCTGCGCCGGGCCTGCCGAACGCGTTTGGTTCAGGCTCATGCAGCCCGTTAACATGATCAGTCCCACAGCGCCCGCCCAATGTTTCATACCAGTCCCATTCATCAAAAGTCCTTTTCGTTAAAAAAGGAGCGATGGTACCAGCAACCTCAAGCGAGCCCTATGGTAAAGCCGTCCGACCGTTCAATCATCCAGCCCGGCGGGCGGTGCAGCGGGCGCGGCTTTTCCGGGCTTGGCCGGCTTGCCCGACGGCGTTGCGGTCTTCGGCTCGGCGACCGGCGCAGGTTGAGCGGCGGCGGCCGCTTCTTTCTCGGCCATCGGCATCTGATCGATGGTGCCGAAAATCTCCTTCGGATCGATGGGGCCGTTGTGAGTCATTTTCTTCTCACCGTCCTTGCCCACCAGAATCACCTGAGCCTGCTTGTCTGTCTGAGCGCCAAGCTTGAGTTCGCGCACCAATGCCATGGTGGTCTGGGCGTCGAGGTCCTTGCCACCACGCTGACCGACCATATTGATGATGGTGTAAAGGACCATGTCACGCTTGGCGAAACCCTCCTTGTTGGCGGGTTCGTCCAGGCTTTTCTTCAGGCTCACCAACGTCGGGTCCACCGAACTCGACGCGATAACGATCAGCGGACGAGTCTTGCCGCGCTCCTGGGAAAGTGGGCCATCACCGTCGGCAGCCAGCAAGGGGCTCGACACGGCGAACAAAACGGCAAGGGTCAACGACCGGCTAAACATACACACCTCCTCTGGATTTCCATGCACTGATGATCGCGCATCATGGGAAAAGGTCCAGACGGTAGCCGGAAAAAAACCGGATTTATTTAGCGCTCTGCGACGGTTCGAGGGGTGAAATCGGGTCGAGACGTCCGGCCACAGGGGCTATGGCTGACTAGAGGAAGGCTGGCCTGACGCGGAGATTCAAGGCAATAAAATTTCAGGCAATAAAAAAGGACGAATCTTTCGATTCGCCCTTTTCGTCACCGCCCAGCAGAGCGGATTTGTTTGGTAGGCGCGATTGGACTCGAACCAACGACCCCCACCATGTCAAGGTGGTGCTCTAACCAACTGAGCTACGTGCCTGCTGTGGGTCGGCATTCTACGGATATTCAAATAGCTGTCAACGTCTTTTTCGCCCGGTAAGCCTATGAATATGCAAATTATTTAGCTGCGCAGTTCGGGCCGCCTGATTAGCCTTCGCAGTGGCTATCGATCAGCCCGGCATGCATTGCCATCAGCCGATGCGGCCACCTTTGTTATCACGCCGATGTCATAAGTTGGCCCTCTGCCGAGTCGACAGTGCCGCCTGTCGCCAGGATGGCACTACCCGCGGAGTTCAGGTGCCCAATCCACACAAGGAACCAAGACACGGAGATCACCTGATGAACAGATCCTTTGCTGTACTTGCACTGGGCTGTGCGCTGACATGCACCTCCCTTGCAGCGCTGGCTGGCGCGACATCGCCCGATATGGGCCCGCCACCGTCGCAAACCGGTATCGACCCACGCGTACAGGGCAGCGACCCGGCCCGCCAGGGCTCTGATGTGGACACGCAAACCAAGAAAGGCATCAGCATCGGCGGCGGGACGTCGATGAGCAACGGCACCGGCAATAATAACGATGCGGACCTGCCGGGTGGCGACACCACAAACGGCGGCGGCAGCAAAGGCTCGGGTTCGTCGAGTGCTGGCGGCGCGGGCGGTTGATTCCCGACCACGCACGGGAAACTGCAAAGGGCGCTTGAACAGCGCCCTTTTCGTGCCCGTCTCCCGCGCTTTGGTATAGTGCGTCGCCGCCGCGTCCGAGTCAGGGTCGCAGGACCGGCGTCATCAACAGTGGAGAGCGGCACCGTGGGCATGAAAAAATCAGCGCTGGAACTCAAGCGTGACCTGAGCACCATTGCAGCCAATCTGGAAAGCACTGCTGGCGAAATCAGCCGGTTGGCCGAACGGGTCAACGATGTCGATGTGGTCGCGGTGCTGCACTTGATGAATCAGCAGTACAAGGACGCTGACCGCCTGCGCGCTTATGTGGACGAGATCAGAGCGGGCCGTATTACCCGCGCCAAGCCGGAATGATCGGCAAGGGGAAACCCAAGAGATCAGGTTCGGGCAAAAAAAAAGGGTGACCCTGTCGGGCCACCCTTTTTCGTTACCGCCCAGCAGAGCGGATTTGTTTGGTAGGCGCGATTGGACTCGAACCAACGACCCCCACCATGTCAAGGTGGTGCTCTAACCAACTGAGCTACGTGCCTGCTGTGGGGCGGCATTCTACCGGGATTCGAATCGCTGTCAACTTCGTATCTTCGCTAAGCCTATGAATGTCCGAGCTATTTGCACCTGCGCTCACACATCGCGCCAAGTGATTGTGCCTGTGCCTCGGCAGCCAGTGCCTTGCCAGCGCCTCGTCGAGTCCCGCAAACCTACCGCGGCGGCTGGCCGGCCAATTTCATCTCAGGTAGGATCCGCCCATTCGTAAAAAATATAAAACAGGGGTTACAGGATGACGAACACGCCATACCCACAGTCCTACTATGCCGCTTCCGCCAATCCCGTTCCGGTTCGGCCTCGGCTGCAAGGGGACGTCGAGACCGACGTGGTCATCATTGGCGCCGGTTACACCGGGCTCTCCAGCGCCCTGTTTTTGCTGGAACACGGCTTCAAGGTCACCGTGCTGGAAGCCGCAAAGGTGGGTTTCGGCGCCTCGGGCCGTAACGGCGGGCAGATCGTCAACAGTTACAGCCGCGACATCGACACCATCGAAAAGAGCGTCGGGCCCAAGGAAGCGCAACTGCTCGGGCATATGGCCTTCGAAGGCGCGCAGATCATCCGCGACCGCGTCGCCCGATACCAGATCCAGTGCGACCTGAAAGACGGCGGTGTTTTCGCCGCGATCACGCCCAAGCAGATGGGCCATCTAGAATCGCAGAAACGTCTTTGGGAACGCTACGGCCACACGCAGCTGGAGCTGATGGACCAGCGCCGCATCCGTGAAGTGGTGGCGTGCGACCAATACATCGGCGGCATGCTCGACATGAGCGGCGGTCATATCCACCCGCTGAACCTGGCGCTGGGCGAAGCGGCGGCGGTCGAGTCCCTGGGTGGGGTCATTTACGAACAGTCGGCAGCGACCCGCATTGATCGCGGCGCCAGCCCGGTCGTGCACACCGCCGAGGGCAAGGTTCGGGCGAAGTTCGTCATCGTTGCGGGGAATGCCTATCTGGGCAATCTGGTTCCGGAACTGGCGGCCAAATCGATGCCCTGCGGCACACAGGTCATCACCACCGAGCCGCTGAGCGAGGAACTGGCGAGCACGTTGCTGCCCCAGGATTACTGCGTCGAGGACTGTAACTATCTGTTGGATTACTACCGGCTTTCCGGCGACAAACGCCTGATCTTCGGCGGCGGCGTGGTGTACGGTGCGCGCGACCCGGCGAACATCGAAGCCATCATCCGGCCGAAGATGCTCAAGGCGTTTCCGCAACTGAAGGACGTGAAGATCGATTACGCCTGGACCGGCAACTTCCTGCTGACCTTGTCGCGGTTGCCCCAAGTCGGCCGACTGGGCGACAACATCTATTACTCCCAGGGATGCAGCGGCCACGGCGTGACCTACACCCATCTGGCCGGCAAAGTGCTGGCCGAAGCCTTGCGCGGACAGGCAGAACGATTCGACGCCTTCGCCGGCCTGCCGCACTACCCGTTCCCGGGCGGGCAATTGTTGCGCACGCCACTGACGGCATTGGGTGCCTGGTATTACAGCCTGCGGGACAAGTTGGGGTTCTGACGGACCACGCCGGTAAGTCTCCCGGGCTCGGATGTCCGTCCCATTGTAGGAGCGCGCTTGCCCGCGAATGCCATCGATCTGGCGCTAAAGGGGCGACTGACCCACCGCGTTCGCCAGCAAGCCGGCTCCTACAGATCTCTGTATCCGACCAGAATTCATCGCTGATTAACGTCAGCGACTGACCTTGGCGTTCAGCGCCTTGACCGCCTCGCCCGCCGCCTGTTCCTGCCCGGCCTGGGCCAGATCATTGGCGGCTTTCAGCCAGCGCTCACGGTCCACCGGCACCGGCACCTGGCGCGGGCTCTGGATCAGCACGGCCCAGTTCCCCGCGTCGTTCCATTCCGAAGTAAACGAATCGAAGCTCGCCGTCACTCGCCCTGGCCCGGTGTAGATCAGCACCGTGCGCTTGTTCTGATCAAACCCGACCAGCACGCCGTAGCGCTGCTCTTTCCAGAACATGGAGCCGTCAGAAAACCGCACCATGACCGGGTACCCCGCAGACACTTGGGCCAGCAGGTCCGGGAGACCATGATCGACGGGATACACAACGAAGCCGTATTCGCGGGCCAGTTCCAGCATGCTGCGGTCAAGCTTGTCTTCAGCGCCCGGCAGTTTCAGCGGTTTTTCCAGCAGCCCCGGTGTGGTCTGTACCCCGTGCACCGTCAGCATGCTGGCCAGCGCGAACGGTGCGCTCTGGTAATCCTTGCCACGGAACGACGGCACTGCGTTGATTTCGACCCGGTCGGGCAGCGTCTTGTACATCGGCGGGTAGCCGGGCTTCCAGTTATGGGCATTCGAGCAGCCTGCCAAAACCAGCACGGCGGCGAGCGCCAGCCATTTGCGTCGACCTGCAACGCTATCCAATCGCGTCAATGCCCGCACGTTCTTCACTCACTTGACTGATGGCGACGGATCCCGAGATCCGGCCGGAACGCGGATGATAGAGCCGCCACCGGTTGCGGTATAGCCCGAAACGCTGTCAACGCGCGTGGATAGAACGAATCGGTCATGCAATTCCTACCATCGGTCAATTTTTGGCAACAACATGCAGACTAGACTGTCGGTTACTAAGAGACGAAGAGAAGAGCCGGAGGAAGCCATGAGCCTCGGAATGACCATTGTGATGTTGATCGCTGCCTGGCTGGCCGTTGCGGCCGCCATGTTGTGGGGGGTGATGCGGGTATCCCGTCGCCATCATCCGCATTATCGGGAAACCGAAGCCGCGAAATCCTTAGAGCGTGTACAGCGCAAAATCCATCATGTCACTGCGCACTGATGCCGTTGTGAATTGTTGATGTAAAGGACAAATGAAAACGGTCGGTAATGGCATTCCATTCCCGACCGTTTTTTATTGCCCTGCTTTCTGATACTCCGCCCTTATAGCCAGGCGGAGCTCACCTCAGCGTCAGACCTTCTGGCCCTGCTGCGCTTCAGCGTCCAGACGGCGCTGGCGGGACCGGCGAACCAGCATGTTCAGCACTTCAATCAGGGCCGAGAACGCCATGGCGGTGTACACGTAGCCTTTTGGAACGTGGGCGCCGAAGCCTTCGGCGATCAGCGTCATGCCGATCATGATCAGGAAGCCCAGGGCCAGCATGACCACGGTCGGGTTATCGTTGATGAACTTGGCGAGGGGCTCCGACGCCACCAGCATCACGACCACGGCGGCCACCACGGCGATGACCATGATCGGCAAGTGCTCGGTCATGCCGACGGCGGTGACGATGCTGTCGATGGAGAACACCAGGTCGAGCATCAGGATCTGACCGATAGCGGCCGCCATGCCCAGCGTAACGGTGCTGGAAGCGGCTTTCTCGGCTTCGCTCTTGATGTCGACACTGTGGTGGATCTCGGTGGTGGCCTTCCAGACCAGGAACAGGCCACCGGCGATCAGGATCATGTCCTTCCAGGAGAACGTCTGGCCGAACACTTCGACCACCGGCGCAGTCAGCTGGACAATCCACGCCACGGTGGTCAGCAGGCCCAGACGCAGGATCAGCGCCATGCTGATACCGATCCGGCGCGCCTTGGTGCGCTGATGAACCGGCAGCTTGTTGGTAAGAATCGAGATGAAGATAAGGTTGTCGATGCCGAGCACGATTTCCATGACGACCAGCGTCGCCAGAGCGATCCACGCCGTTGGGCTTGCAGCCAGTTCCAGAAGGTATTCCATATAAGCGAGTGTCCAGGATCAGTTCAGGGGATAGGGCGGCATTCTAGGGACGGAAACACTTCAGCAAAATTCGTATTTTTCAGGCGTATACTTCGGTTTTCCCGAAGTGACGGCGCCCATGCTCAATTACCGACAGCTGCATTATTTCTGGGTCGTGGCCAAGACCGGCAGTATCGTCCGCGCCTGCGAGCAATTGAACCTCACGCCCCAGACCATCAGCGGGCAAATCAGCCTGCTGGAGCAGACCTACGGCGTCGAGCTGTTCAAGCGTGTGGGCCGCCAACTGGAGCTGACCGAAACCGGTCGCGTCGCCCTGCCCTACGCCGAACAGATGTTCCAGCTCGGTGGCGAGCTCGAAGCGGTGTTGCGCGCGCAGCCCGACGAACAGCAAATCCTCTTTCGCGTCGGCGTCGCCGATGTCGTGCCCAAATCCATTGTCTATCGGCTTATCGCGCCAAGCATGGCGCTCAACGAACTGGTGCGCATCAGTTGCCGGGAAGACCAGCTCGAACGCCTGCTGGCGGACCTCGCCATTCAGCGCCTGGACCTGGTGATATCCGACAGCCCGATGCCCTCTCATCTGGACATTAAAGGCTACAGCCAGAAGCTGGGCGAATGCGGCGTGAGTTTTTTTGCCACCCGCGCCCTCGCGGCCCTCTACGGCGAGAACTTCCCCCACGGCATGCAAGGCGCGCCGCTGCTGGTTCCCGGCCAGCAGACGGTGGTACGCAGCCGTTTGATGCGCTGGTTCGCCGAGCAGAACATCCAGCCGAAAATCGTCGGGGAATTCGACGACAGCGCGTTGATGAAGGCCTTTGGCAAATCCGGCAGCGGGATTTTCATTGCGCCGAGCGTGATCGCCGATGAAGTGATCGAGCAATACGACGTTGAGCTGATCGGCCATACCGACGCCGTGACCGAGTCGTTCTATGCGATCTCGGTCGAGCGCAAGGTCAAGCACCCCGGCATCGTTGCGATTACCGAAGGCGCACGCCGCCAGTTGTTCCCGGACTAGACGTCGCAGGCTGCCGGGCGTGGGCGGACGGTCATCAGCAGCAGGGCCAGCAGGATCGACAACAGAATGATGCCGGCCGCCGCGAAGCCCAGACTGCCAAGGCCCAGATGATCGATCACCCGACCACCGATGATTGCGCCTATGCCGATGCCCAGATTGGCCCCGGCGATGTTCAATGAGGCGGCAAAGGCCGGAGCCTGTGGCGCGGCTTTCATCAGCCGGACGTGGCTGACCAGGAACAGCGCCGCCTGGGTCGCGCCCCACACGGCCAGCGCCAGTGCCAACGCAGGCAGGGAGTGCATGCTCGGCACCACCATGACCATGCCGCCGATCATGAACGTACAAAAGGTCAGGCTGGCAATCAGCGGGTGGCGATCCACCAGCCGCCCGCCCAGCGAATTGCCCAGCAAACCCACCGCGCCGAAGCCCATCAGGCACCAGCCGACCACCGTGCCGTTGAACCCGGCAAGGCGCTCCAGCATATCCGCCAGGTAGGTGTACGCGGTGAACATGCCGCTGAAGACCAGCACCGACAGCAGTACGTGACCCTGCATCAACGGGCTGCGCAGAATGCGGAACTGGCTGCGGAACGAGGCCTGATCCTTGTGCACGCTGCGGGGCAGGTAAATGAACAGCAGCAACGCTTTGGCGAACGCCATCACCGCGAGGATGGCGAAGGCGCTGCGCCAGCCGATGGCGTCCGAGATCAAGGTGCCGACGGGGATGCCGAACACGGTGGCGCAGACAATACCGAAGCCGATCTTGGCAATCGCGCGGCCGGCATGGTGCGGTCCGACGATGTCCACGGCGGTTTCGCTGGCCAGGGCCCAGAACACCGGCAACCCGAGGGCCGGGATCAGCCGCGCGGCGGCCATCACCCAGATATTCGGCGCCAGCGCTGCAACGACGTTTGAGACGCCGAACATGATCAGCACCGAAATGAACAGGCGCTTGCGCTCGAAGCGCGAGAAGTACGCGGTCAGGAACGGCCCGAAGCAGGCCACCGTGAAGGCGAACAGCGTGACCAGCAAGCCGGCCTGGGGAATGGTGACGGCCAGGTCACGGGCGATGGCGGGCAGCAGACCGACGATGACAAACTCTGTGGTCAGCACGGTAAAGCCCGCGGCCGACAGCAGGTAAATGGGGAAAAACATGAAATCTCCAGAACGACAAAACGACCAGTCCTCGCGGAGCGGTCGATCGGATGTGGCTTGAATCAGGACGCGGAGGGTAACAGCGCCGGGCGCTTGGGAGCCAGGCGCCGGACGAAACACATGTCGCTGCCCGCGCTCAGACGGGCAGCGAGGTCTGTCAGTAAGCGCCCATGTAGTCGCGTTTGCCGACTTCCACGCCGTTGTGGCGCAGCAGGTCATAGGTGGTGGTGACGTGGAAGAAGAACTGCGGCAGCGAGTAATGCAGCAGGTAGGTCTGGGTGTTCAGACGCTTTTCCTTGTCGGTGCCCGGGCGCAGCACGATCTCACGCGCCTCGTTGCCATCGACCTGTTCGGCCTTGATCGTGTCGAGGAACGCCAGCACTTTGGTCAGCAGCGCTTGCAGGTCGGCGAAGGTGGTTTCGGTGTCTTCGTACTTCGGCGGCTCAAGGCCGGCCAGTCGTGCGCCGGCGCCTTTGGCGAAGTCCACGGCGATCTGCACCTGACGCACCAGCGGGAACATGTCGGGGAACAGGCGCGCCTGCAGCAGGGCATCGGGCTGAATATTTTTGGCGGTGGCGTGGGCTTCGCCTTTGGCCAGAACGGCGCCGAGGGCGGTGAGCATTTGCTTGAAGACAGGAATGGAAGCGGCGTAAAGAGAAAGGGTCATGGCAGTTCCTCGGAAAATGAGTCGCACGGCGGCGGACGCGAACGCGGCTTGTCTTTTACCTCATCCACCCCCTACCCTCATAGCCTTTTCAACGCCTGGGGAATGGGTCATGTCTGACGAGCTGGATTCCGAAAACACCGTTGAAGCCTCGGATGCGCTGCAGCTGAGCAGCACCGAAGTGCGCATTCTGGGCTGCCTGATCGAGAAGCAGGCGACCAATCCCGAGACCTATCCCCTGACCCTCAACGCGCTGGTGCTGGCCTGCAACCAGAAGACCAGTCGCGAGCCGGTGATGAACCTGACGCCCGGCCAGGTGGGGCAGAGCCTGCGCGCGCTGGAAAGCCTGCAACTCACACGTCTGGTCATGGGCAGCCGGGCGGACCGCTGGGAACACCGCGTCGACAAGACGCTGGAACTGGTGCCGGCGCAACTGATCCTCACCGGCCTGCTGTTGCTGCGCGGCCCACAGACCGTCAACGAACTGCTGACCCGCAGCAACCGCATGCACGATTTCGAAGACGCCGACGCCGTGGTGCATCAGCTTGAACGGCTGATCGGGCGCGGGCTGGCGGTGTTGATCCCGAGACAGGCAGGCCAGCGCGAAGACCGCTACCTCCACGCACTGGGTGATCCGGCCGACAGGGAGACCATTCTCGCCGCCCGCGCGCAACCGGCGGAGCGCAGCAGCGGCGGCCATTCGGGCAGCTCAGGTGGTTCAGCACTCGCCGAGCGGGTCGAAGCACTCGAAGCCCGCATCGCCATCCTCGAAGAACGGCTGGCGAATCTAGACGGTTGAAGGCGGCCTGACAAGCTGGCACTGACACAACGCGTTCCCGGGCAAGCGCTCCTACAGGTTTTGCGTTCGCCCAAGACCATGATCGCTGCCGATATCCATTGTAGGAGCGCGCTTGCCCGCGAAGACGTCGTGTCAGAATTGAAAGTGTCGACTGACACAACGCGTTCGCGGGCAAGGTGGAACGCCACCCCGGTCACTCCTACAGGTTTTGCGTCCGCCAAAGACCATGACCGCTGCCGAGATCCATCGTAGGAGTGAGCTTGCTCGCGATCGCATTTTGCCACGCACAGATGCGTGTAATGGACGACCTTCTTCGCGAGCAAGGTGGAACGCCACCCCGGTCACTCCTACAGGTTTTTGCGTCCACCAAAGACCATGACCGCTGCCGAGATCCATTGTAGGAGTGAGCTTGCCTGCGATCGCGTTTTGCCGGGAAAAGATGCACGTATTTGACGACCGCCTTCGCGGGCAAGCGCGCTCCTACAGGTTTTGCGTCCACCAAAGATCATGAACGCTGCCGAGTTCCATTGTAGGAGTGAGCCTGCCCGCGATCGCGTTTTGCCACGCAGAGATGCATGTAATGGTCGACCGCCTTCGCGAGCAAGCTCACTCCTACAGGTTTTGAGTTCGCCCAAGACCATGATCGCTGCCGATATCCATTGTAGGAGTGAGCTTGCTCGCGATCGCATTTTGCCACGCACAGATGCATGTAATGGACGACCGCCTTCGCGAGCAAGGTGGAACGCCACCCCGGTCACTCCTACAGGTTTTTGCGTCCGCCCAAGACCATGACCGCTGCCGAGATCCATTGTAGGAGTGAGCTTGCTCGCGATCGCGTTTTGCCACGCAGAGATGCATGTAATGGACGACCGCCTTCGCGAGCAAGCTCACTCCTACAGGTTTTTGCGTCCACCAAAGACCATGACCGCTGCCGAGATCCATTGTAGGAGTGAGCTTGCCTGCGATCGCGTTTTGCCGGGAAAAGATGCACGTATTTGACGACCGCCTTCGCGGGCAAGCGCGCTCCTACAGGTTTTGCGTCCACCAAAGATCATGAACGCTGCCGAGTTCCATTGTAGGAGTGAGCTTGCCCGCGATCGCGTTTTGCCACGCAGAGATGCATGTAATGGTCGACCGCCTTCGCGAGCAAGCTCACTCCTACAGGTTTTGAGTTCGCCCAAGACCATGACCGCTGCCGAGATCCATCGTAGGAGCACGCTTGCCCGCGAAGACGGCGCGTCATTGGGTAAGCGGCAGACGCATCAGCCCCGCGAGAATGCCGCGGCTGTCTGGTACTGCTCCTCGCTCGGCGTCACGCCGGTGTAAAGGATGAACTGCTCCAGCGCCTGAATTGCCGCAACCTGGTCGCCGGTGATCAGGCGCTTGCCGAGGCGCTCGGCCTCGACAATGAACGGCGTGCGAGCCGGGGTGGCGACGACGTCAAACGCGGTGTCGGCCTGCTCGATGGCGGACACCTCAAACGCCAGCGCATCGGCCTGGTCGCCCGCCATCCCCAACGGCGTGACGTTGACCAGCAGCGGTGGGCGCTCACTGCCCAGTTCGGCTTGCCACGCGAAGCCGCAGGTCTGTGCGAGCGCCCTGCCCGCCGGCTCGTTGCGGGCCACGATCAATCCGTCGGTGAAACCGGCGTCGCGCAGGCCACAGGCGACGGCCTTGGCCATGCCACCGCTGCCGCGCAGGGCGAAGCGGGTACGCGGAACCTGATGGGTGTCGACCAGTTGGGCGATGGCGATGTAATCGGTGTTATAGGCTTTCAAGTGGCCATCGGTATTGACGATGGTGTTGATGGATTGAATGGCGGCGGCGGACGCATCCAGTTCATCGACCAAGGCGATAGAGGCCTCTTTAAAGGGCATCGACACGCCGCACCCGCGAATGCCCAATGAGCGCATCCCTGCGATGGCTGCCGGCAGGTCGTTTGGCGAGAAAGTCTTGTAATAGAAGTTCAAGCCCAACTGTTGATACAGGTGGTTATGGAAGCGCACGCCGAAGTTGCCCGGACGTCCGGCCAGCGACATGCACAACAGCGTTTCCTTACTGGCAGTGACCAACATGAAATCTCCCGAATGGTATTAGAAGACGCCTGGGGAAAGGCGTAGAATCGCAGCGCTCTGGCGCTCATTCTTCACGACCGCGCCAGCCATTGTCATGAAAGTTATCGAATACCTTACACAAAATTTACCCAACGGCTTCGCAGATATTTCCGAAACCGTTGTCTGAGAAGTTATCCCGTGGCAGTGCCTGAGCGTAACGCAGGCTCGCGACAACGGGACTGAACACCGAGGAACAGTCATGATTCGTCAGATCCCCAAAGTTGCCTTGTTGTTAGGCGCCCTCGCCCTCGCAGGCCAGGCTGAAGCCCATGGCGGCGGCCCGGGCTGGGGTGGAGCCGCCGTGATCGGTGCGGTCGTCGGCGGTGTTGTCGGCGCGGCAGTGGCGTCCGGTCCGGCTTATGCGGCACCCGCTCCCGTGTATTACTCGGCCCCGGCGCCCGTCTATTACGCGCCACCGCCACCGCCACCGGTTTATTACCAACCGGCTTATGTCGTTGAACGCCCGGTCGTCTACGGACCGCGTTACTACGGCCCGCCACGTTATTACGGCCCACCACCGGGCTACTACCACGGTGGCGGTCGCTGGTAACAGCGGTTTGCCCCCGGCCGGAGGGCTGTCGATTCAAGGTCGTCAGCCCTCGCCCAACAAAAACCCCGCCTCCCCGGCGGGGTTTTTGTTTCCAAAGCATTTATGTCGGCCCTCTGCACGGTTTTGCGCACGAGCACCCACCACTGTCCCTACCTGCTCATCAATGACGACTATCGAGAACGTTGATTTCTGCATCAACCGGTCGCGCCGTACAGTAGCGCCATAGATTGATGGAGGCACTTATGACCAAGGTTCAAATCATGTCGGTTGTCGGCAGCGCAGTACCCGCCCAGCTTCGTGAGCGCGGTCTGTTGGCGTGCTGGTACTTGATGCAGAACGGCGAGCCGGTCAGCGGTCCATTGCCTTCACTGCCGGTGGCGCAGGCGCTGTCGCAACAACTTGAATGCCGCTCGCTCAACAGCTGAAACCTTATTCGCTCTTCCTTGTGAATCGTGCGTTGCTCCGCACACCCCTTTAGCCCGCCTCTTTAATGACGCGGGCTTTTTTTTGCCCCAGGAATGGATGTTTTAGGGGCCGCGCTGCGCGTCAGGGCTGCAATAAAAGGCAATTCGACCCTTTTAAATACAGGCTTTTTGGATCCGCCACCTGAACCTGAGCCATACGACAGCGCTTTATTATCGAAACCCCACGCCAGCCCATCGACATCTTCAGAAACTTGCTCCTAAAATGCGCCGAACTTGTTGTCGTGCTTGAAGAAAGTCCGACGTTTTATGCTCTGTCCATCATTAAGTGAGCTTTGCTCTTGAAAATTCGCCCAACCGTCATCGGCCTATTATTTGCACTTACAGGCTGCGCACTTTCCACCGTCACACTGGCCAAAGAATCACCGGCCATCAATCGTGACCCGGCCAATCTGCACCTGGCCTCCGGCAGCGCCATGATTACCGACCTGCAAACGGGTCAGGTGCTGTATGCAAGCAACCCCGACATCGTCGTGCCGATCGCTTCGGTGACCAAGCTGATGACCGCGATGGTCACCCTCGACGCCAAGCTGCCCATGGACGAGATGATCAAGGTCGACATCTCCCAGACCGCCGAAATGAAAGGCGTGTTCTCCCGGGTCAAGCTCGGCAGTGAGCTGAACCGCCACGATATGATGCTGATCACCCTGATGTCGTCGGAAAACCGCGCTGCGGCGAGCCTGGCCCACAGCTACCCGGGCGGTTACCCGGCATTCATCCGGGCGATGAACGCCAAGGCCAAGGCGCTCGGCATGAACCATACCGTGTACATGGAGCCCACCGGGCTGTCGGTCTACAACGTTTCCACGGCGCGCGACCTGACCAAGCTTGCCCTCGCCGCACGCAACTACCCCATGCTGCGCGAGCTGAGCACCACGCCGGAGAAAACCGTGACCTTCCGCAAGCCGAATTACATCCTCGGCTTCAGCAACACCGACCATCTGGTGCGTAAATCCAACTGGGACATCAAGCTGACCAAAACCGGTTTCACCAATCAGGCCGGCCACTGCCTGGTGCTGTTGACCAGCATGGCCAATCGTCCGGTGTCCGTGGTGATTCTCGACGCCTTCGGCAAATACACCCACTTCGCCGATGCCAGCCGCATGCGTCTGTGGATGGAAACCGGCAAGAGCGGCCCGGCACCGGAAGTCGCGCTGCAGTACAAGAAAGAAAAGAATCAGGTGATGAGGCAGAAGGGTTTGCAGGCGTCGGAATAAGACCGCCCGCTACGCTCAGTGGGAACCCGCCGGGCTCCCGTTGACTACTGACTCGCCCGCGCCATGCGCTTGAGTATCACCACCATCCCCACGCCCAGCCCGGCCATGCCGATGAGCAACGCCGGGTAGCTGATCCACCACGGGATGGGCGTGGTCATCATGCTGTATTCCGACATCCCGCCAATCCCCGCCACCAGATTCAATGGCAAGAACACCACGTTGATCAACGTCAGCTTGCGCAGCAGGTTATTGGTGTTGTTGTTGACCAGATTGCCCCGTGCGTCCATCAGGCTGGCGAACACGGTGGAGTAGATATTCGCCTGTTTATGGCACTGCTCGTTCTCGATGATCATGTCTTCGATCAGCGCCAGACTGTCGCCGGAAAACTGATGCTTGTGGGCGTGATTGCGCAGGCGGGTCAGCACCGAGCCGTTACTGTCGATGGCGTTGATGTAATACACCAGGCTTTCGCTGAGGTTGAACATCTGTACCAGATGGCGGCTGTCCATCGACGCATTGAACTGCTGCTGCAGTTCCCGGGCGATCATCTTGATCACTTTGAGGTGACCGAGATAATGATGGATGTTGTGGAACAGCACCTCCAGCAACACGTCCAGCAGCGTGTGCATCGGCCGGTGGGGTCCCAGGTCGCTGATCTGCTTGCTGTCGGCGCAGATCAGCACCATGTGATGAGGGCTGAGCAGCACCCCGAACGACGACACGTCAAAGGAAAACGTGTCCTTGCCCGAGTAGTTTTCCGGGCGCTTCCAGATCATGAACAGCGCGTCCGGATGAAACTCGATGCGCGACACCTCGTCCGGATCCAGCGCCGAGGCCAGGGCGTGGTCGTCGAGGTTGAAGCGCTCCAGCAGCAGCGTCTTTTCCGCTGCGTCCGGGTCGCTGAACCACAGCACGCTCGCTTCGGCTTCAGGGCATTCCCGTAACCTGCCCGCCTCCAGGCGGTGGCCTTTGATCACCGGCCTAACCCGCCAGACCGCGACGTTTGATGTCGAGGCGGCGAATGAACTCTTCCAGCACCAGCGCGTACAGATCGTCCTGCAGCCAGGCGTCTTCAATACCCGCGTCGAGGTTGGGGTTGTCGTTGACTTCGATCACCACTACGCGATCCCCGGACTGCTTCAAGTCAACGCCATACAGCCCGTCGCCGATCAGGTTCGCGGTCTTCACCGCCAGATCCACCACCGCCCGCGGCGCATCGTGAACCGCGAGGGTGCGGCACTCGCCGTTGATCTCCGCGTCGATGGCCTTATGGTTGTAAATCTGCCAATGCCCCTTGGACATGAAGTACTGGCAGGCAAACACCGGCTTGCGGTTGAGAACGCCAATGCGCCAGTCGTATTCGGTGTAGAGGTATTCCTGGGCCAGCAGCAGTACCGAGTGTTCGAACAGCTCCCGCGCCGCTTCCTGCAATTGCTGCGCGTCCTGCACTTTGATCACACCTTTTGAGAAGCAGCCGTCGGGGATTTTCAGCACCAGCGGAAAGCCCAGTCGTGCCGCAACATGCTCCAAATCATCCGGTCGCTCCTTGTAGAGGATTTCCGTGGCCGGCATGCCCAGCTTATGGCTCTTGAGCAGGTCGGTCAGGTAGACCTTGTTGGTGCAGCGCAGGATCGACGCCGGGTCATCCATCACCACCAGCCCTTCGCTCTCGGCCTTCTTGGCGAAGCGATAGGTGTGGTTGTCCACGCTGGTGGTCTCGCGGATCAGCAGTGCGTCGTATTCGGCCAGGCGCGAGTAATCCTTCTTCTCGATCAGCTCCACGTCCACGCCCAGTTGCTGGCCGACGCGGATGAAGTTGTCCAGCGCCTTGCGGTTCGACGGCGGCAACGCTTCCTGCGGGTCATGCAGAATCGCCATGTCGTAGCGGTAGGTGCGAGGCGAACGGGGCTGGCGCCAGATCTTGCGACTGAAACTGTCGAGGGACTGGGCGAACTGGTCCTGCTGATGATCGCGCAACCGGGTCAAGGCGCCGGTCTTGATGCCGACGATGTGCCAGTTGTCGCGCTTGCGAAACTCCACGAGCAGGATCGGCGCCGGAAACGCTTCGAACAATTGCCGGGCCAGATCCTGCAACGGGGCGAGATCGGTCTGGCCGAAATACAGGCTCAGGGTGAAGCCTTCGGTTTCGTCATAGGGATGGTCCCGCAGCGCATGTTCGAGGCGCTTGTCGAGGTCATCCAGGGCCAGGCCGTAGAGGGATTTGCGGGTCAGCTCGCTGATGGTCTTCACCGACGGAATCACGTGGTGACCCCGGGCCTCGGCCAGCAGCGAGCAGTAATAACCGTGGCCCAGATAGCGGTAACTGCGGCACAGGTTGATCACCTGCACCCGCTGACTGGCATTGACCTGGGGCGGATTTTCCAGATAGTCCTGGGCGCTGATCAAGTGTTCGCTGGGCAAGTAAGACGACCAGTCTTCGAGCCGCTCCACGACAATCAACAGTTGGCTTCGGGTTGAAACAGGTTTCAGCAGATTGACATTAAAAGTTGCCGAACGCTGAGGTTGTGCTGATACTTCGTCGGTCTTCACCGGCACCGCATTCATGAGTTGATCCTTCGGGAAACAGTCCTTTCTATAAAACATGGCTTTGTAGAAATGTCCCGTTTCGTTACTCACTCTTTACGGTGTCGGACATGAACTTTATATACCGCCTCGCCCAGCCTGCCGATGTGGATGAACTGTTGGTGCTGGAAAACCAGTGCTTCGAATCCGACCGGCTGAATGCCCGCAGCTTTCACTGGATGGTCACACGGGCCAATGCGCGATTGATCGTGGCGCAGGGTGATCAGCCCGAACAACGCCTGGCCGGTTACGCGCTGGTGCTGTTTCATCGCGGCACGTCCCTGGGCCGGCTTTATTCCCTGGCGATCAGCGACGATGCCCGGGGTCAGGGCCTCGGGCAGCAACTTTTGGCCCAGGCCGAACAGCATGCCCTTGAGCGTGAGTGCGCCTATCTGCGCCTTGAAGTCCGGCCGGACAACGCTCCGGCGATTCGCCTGTACGAGCGCAACGGCTATCGCCTGTTCGACCGCATCGACGACTACTACGAAGACCACGCACCGGCACTGCGCTACGAAAAACGCATCCGCGAACACGCCACCGGCGTTGCCCGCCACGTGCCGTACTACCCGCAAACGCTGGACTTCAGCTGCGGCCCGGCGTGCCTGCTGATGGCGATGAAAGCCCTGCAACCGCCGCGCGTCATGCAGCGCCACGAGGAGCTGCAGATCTGGCGCGAGGCGACCACGGTGTTCATGACCTCGGGCCATGGCGGTTGCAGCCCACAAGGTTTGGCGCTGGCCGCATTGCGCCGGGGGTTCGAGGTCGGCCTGCAGGTGTCGGTGCGCGGGCCGTTGTTTCTCGCCGGCGTGCGCAGCGAAGAAAAGCGTGAAGTCATGCGTCTGGTGCACGAAGAGTTCAGCCGCGAACTGGCCGGCAGCGCGGTCCGTCAACTGGGCAGTGCGCCGCTCAATCTCTGGCAACTGCAACAGGACAACGGTCTGGCGCTGGTGCTGATCAGCAGCTATCGGCTGACCCGCTCCAAGGCGCCGCACTGGGTGCTGGTCACGGGGTGCGATGATGATTTCGTGTACTTGCACGACCCCGATATCGATCACAGCCAACAGCGTCAGGCCATGGACTGCCAATACATGCCGGTCAGTCATAAAGAGTTCGCCGGGATGAGTTGCTTTGGCGCCGACAAACTTCGCGCGGCCGTTGTTCTTTATCCGCAGGAGCGTCCGCAGGTGCAGGCGCCTATATAAACGGCGTCAGGCAAGGCGCTGTTTGCGTAAAGATCCCGTCGTATTGATTGCAGTTGCACCGGCAAACGGAATCAATAGGCGCCCGGCCTTTAGGCGATGGGTGGAGTAAGCGTGATGGATAACTCGGTGATCGGTCTGGTGATTGTTTCGGTGATAGCGGTGTTTGGCCTTTCGGCGTTTTACTTTGACTTCGTTCATCCGCGTCGCAAGCCACGCCTGGAAAAACGACGCAACCTGCAGAAATGAGCGAAGACGCCCCCGACGGATTATTTTTCTTGCCCCACTGGATCGCTCAAGGCGTAACGCCAACGACCCGCTAAGCTTGAAACGTTGACGCTTGCTTTGCACATCGCTCGGGGGAGTTGAAACATGCTCATCAAATGGGTACTGGCTGCGTTGCACCTGCTGGCGTTCGGTTTTGCGATAGCGGCGGTGCTGGCAAGGGGACGGGCGCTACGGCGATTGCGCACCGATGATCCGCGATCGTTCAGGGATGTGTTCGTGGTGGACAACATCTGGGGTGTCTCCGCCGGGATTCTGCTGATCACCGGGGCGTTTCGGGCGTTCGGCGGACTGGAGAAAGGCTCGTATTACTACCTGCATCAGCCCCTGTTTCACCTGAAAATGGCGGCGTTCGTCGCCATGCTCGCGCTGGAAGTGGTGCCGATGTTCGCGCTGATCAAATGGCGCATCGCATTCAAGAAGAACCAGCCCATCGATACATCCCTGTCGCGCCGGTTCGCACGGATCAGCCACATGGAAGCGCTGCTGATGGTCATCATCGTCATTGCTGCGACGGGCATGGCGCGGGGAATCTTGTTGAGTTGAACCTCAACGCGGCGCAAAACCGGCAGGAGCGCTTGCCCCGCGATGGTGTAGGAGCGTGGCTTGTCCCGCGATCTGGCGCAAAGCGGCAGCAAACCGATTGAATGCGCTGTGTCAGACAGGACCGGGGCCGTCTGATTTTACTGCCGCTGTGCGCCAGATCGCGGGACAAGCCACGCTCCTACAGGTTGGCGTCAGATCGCAGGACCCGCCACGCTTCTACGCAGATGCGCGTCAACTCACCCAGCAATACATCAAGGTCAGGTTCGCGCCCGAGATCAGTCCGAACAGCCCCCAGGCCAAGGTTTTGGTCAGGCGGCTGTTGGCGAACGGCCCCATCAATTGCGGGTCGCTGGTAAAGCGGATCAGCGGCCACAGCGCGAACGGCAACTGCAGGCTCAGGACGACCTGGCTCAGCACCAGCATCTTGCCCACTGCACCATCGCCAAACCAGATCACCCCGATAAATGCCGGAATCAACGCCAGCCCGCGTGTCGCCAGACGACGTTGCCAGCACGGGATCTTCGCTTTGAGAAACCCTTCCAGCACCACCTGGCCGGCGATTGTGCCGGTGAACGTCGAGCTCTGCCCCGCCGCCAGCAGCGCAACGCCGAACAGCACGCTGGCCACGGCGCCGCCCACCAGCGGGTCAAGCAAATGGTAGGCGTCCTGAATTTCGACGATATCGGTGTGGCCGGTGCCGTGGAACGCGGCAGCCGCCAGAATCAGAATGGCGGCGTTGATCACCAGCGCCAGGCTCAGGGAGGCGATGGTGTCGACCCGAGCGTAACGAATGGCGCTGGCCTTGCTTTCGACAGAGGTGCCGTTGACCCGGGTCTGTACCACCGATGAATGCAGGTACAGGTTATGAGGCATCACCGTCGCGCCGAGAATGCCAATGGCGATGTACAGCGGCTCCTGATTGCTCAGCATCTCCCACGACGGCTTGAGCCCCGCGACGACGTCCGGCCAGAACGGTTTGATCAGCACCAGTTCGATAAAGAAACACGTCGCGATGGTTGCGATCAGCCCCAGGACAATGGCTTCGAGACGCCGGAAATTGGCGCCCTGCAAGGCGAGCACGATGACGGTGTCGAACGCTGTCAGCGCCACGCCGGTGGTAATCGACACCCCCAGCAGCAAATGGAACGCCAACGCCGCACCCAGCACCTCTGCCAGATCGGTGGCAAGGATCGACAGCTCGGCGAGAATCCACTGGCCCATGCCGACCCGACGGCTGTAACGCTCGGAGGACAGCTGCGCCAGATCGCGGCCGGTGGCGATGCCCAGGCGTGAACACAGATTCTGCAGCACCATGCCTGACAGACTCGCCAGCACCACCACAAACAACAGCGAATAACCGAAGCGCGAACCGGCTTCGATGGCAGTGGCCCAGTTGCCGGGGTCCATGTAGCCGATGGAGATCAACAGGCCGGGGCCGACGAACAGCATCAGCTTGCGCAGGAAAGACGCATTGGCGGGAATGGCGACGCTGTCGGTGGTCGCCGACGGGCAAAATGGCGCGGTGGCCGTGGTCGGGAGTGTGTACTTCACGGGAATCCGAAACGTGGTGGCGGTCAGCCCCGGAGCTTAAACGCGCAGAAATGTTTTGTCTTGAATCTCTGGGGCACTAACATGCTGCGTCTCACCGATCCGGAAAAAACAATAATGCATGCCGCTTCTGATAGCCCTGATCACGCCCGCCCGACCCAGGACGGACTCGACCCGATACGCGCTGCGCGGATTTCCGCCCGCATCGACCGACTGCCCGCCGTCGCCACGATCTGGAAGCTGGTGGCGCTGCTGTCCATTGGCGGATTCTTCGAACTCTACGATCTGTTTCAGACCGCCTACATCAGCCCCGGCCTGATCCGCGACGGGCTGTTCGCCACCGGGGCGCAGGGCGTGTTCGGCTTTTCCGATCAGGCGGCGTTCGCGTCGGCGACCTTTCTGGGGCT
This sequence comes from Pseudomonas sp. NPDC078416, assembly GCF_050268485.1. Classification (NCBI taxonomy): domain Bacteria; kingdom Pseudomonadati; phylum Pseudomonadota; class Gammaproteobacteria; order Pseudomonadales; family Pseudomonadaceae; genus Pseudomonas; species Pseudomonas sp. NPDC078416. The sequence continues at coordinate 137,024 of NZ_JBNNGV010000005.1, forward strand.
GTTTCTCGGCGCCAGCCTGCTGAGCCCGATCGCCGACCGCTACGGCCGCCGCGCGATCTTCACCTTCGCGTTGATCTGGTACACCGTCGCCACGGTGCTGATGGGCATACAGACCTCGGCGCTGGGCATTATCTGCATGCGCTTTCTGGTGGGCATCGGCCTGGGCATAGAGCTGGTGACCATCGACGCGTACCTCTCGGAACTGGTGCCCAAGCGCATGCGCAGCTCAGCGTTCGCCTTCGCGTTTTTCGTGCAGTTCCTGTCGGTGCCGTCGGTGGCCTTGATGTCCTGGTGGCTGGTCCCCCAGGACCCGTTCGGCGTCGCCGGCTGGCGCTGGGTGGTGTTGGCCAGCGCCGTGTTCGCGCTGTTCATCTGGTGGCTGCGCTCGCGCCTGCCGGAATCACCGCGCTGGCTGGCGCAACACGGCCGCTTCAGCGAAGCCGAAAAGATCATGGATGACCTCGAAGCCCGCTGCGTCAAGGACCACGGCCAGGCGCTGGACGAACCGGAAACCCACAACGTCGCCGTCGAAGGCAAGGGCCGCTTCGCCGACGTCTGGCAACCGCCGTATCGCCGTCGCGCGCTGATGCTGATTGTGTTTCATGTGTTCCAGGCGATCGGTTTCTTCGGATTCGGTAACTGGCTGCCGGCGCTGCTGTCGGGTCAAGGCGTGAGCGTGACCCACAGTCTGGCGTATGCCTTCGTCATCACTCTGGCCTATCCGCTGGGGCCGTTGTTGTTTGTGAAGTTCGCCAACCGTTTCGAGAATAAGTGGCAGATTGTCGGCTCGGCCTTGGGCTCGATGATTTTCGGTACGCTGTTCGCGCAGCAGACAACGGCGGCCGGACTGATTTTTTGCGGGGTGATGATCACGTTCTGCAATGCGTGGTTGAGTTTCAGTTATCACTCGTACCAGAGCGAGTTGTTCCCGACCAATATCCGCGCCCGGGCGGTGGGGTTCTGTTATTCGTTCAGCCGTCTGTCGACGGTGTTCAGCAGTTTGTTGATCGGGTTGTTTCTGGATCACTTCGGCACGCCGGGGGTGCTGACGTTCATCGTGATGAGTATGTTGATTGTGATCATTACGATTGGCGGGTTTGGGCCGAAGACGCGGAATCTGGCGTTGGAAGATATTGCTCATTAGCAGCGGCGTCATTTTCACAGCAGCCAAGATCAAGAGCGTCTGCCTAAGGGCAGACTGTTTCGCCTTCGGCGAGTTACTTGGAAAAGCACCCCAAGTAACCAAGGGTGCTTGCTCCTGGTTGGGCCCTTCGTTCCTCAGGGTTCCTTCACTCCGGTCTCGCTCCGTGGGCACGCTGCCATCCGCCATCCATGGCGGGGGGCAGCTCTCGCCGCATCCATGCGGCTCGGCCCACTGCGCGAGACCTGCGTTCAGCCTGCACCCAAGTCGCGATTGGCGGTGACCGGACTTTTTGCGTATGAAGATCAAAAGCAGATCAAAAGCAGATCACAAGCAGATCAAAGGCTTCCCGGCTGAAGCCGGTCCTACTAACAGCACGGTGTGTCAGTTGATTGATCGTTCCCACGCTCCGCGTGGGAATGCATCCTTTGACGCTCCGCGTCACTTCACCGGCCTAAATGGGCGTCGTCTGCGGGACGCGGAGCGTCCGAGGCGGCGTTACCACGCGGAGCGTGGGTAAGATCCGTCGTCGTACCTGACAGAACGCATTTTTTCTGTAGGAGCCGGCTTGCTGGCGAACGCGGTCCGTCAGGTATGAATGCATCGACTGACAGAATGCATTCGCCAGCAAGCCGGCTCCTACAGTGTGAGCTGGGTACAGTCAGTGGGACCGGCTTCAGCCGGGAAGCCGTTGATCTGCTTTAAAAGCGCTTTTGATCTTCGTACACAAAAGGCTCAGTCACCACCAATCGCGACTTGGGTGCAGGCTGAACGCAGGTCTTGCGCAGTGGGCCGAGCCGCATGGATGCGGCGAGAGCGCCGTCAGGACAGGGATGTCCGTTCGGCGCGGGCCCACGGAGCGAGACCGGAGTGAAGGAACCCGACGAAGTCGGGCCCAACCAGGAGCAAGCACCCTTGGCTGCTCTTTAAAACCGAGAGGGGGGTGCTTTTCCAAGTAACTCGCCGAAGGCGAAACAGTCTGCCCCCAGGCAGACGCTCTTGATCTTAAGAATCGTGATCTTGATCTGAAAAACCTACCGAATCCCCAATCGCCTGGCCAGCCGACTCAAATTCGCCCGATCCACATTCAGCTCCCGCGCCACATCCGCCCATCTCCCGTCATGCCGCTCCAACGCCTCCCCGATCAACTGCTTCTGAAACCCGTCCACCGCCCCCTTCAACCCCTCGCCCGGCTGAATCACCGGCATGGCGCCATTCACACGCAACACAGCAGGCGCAGCCGCCCCTGACTCCTCAAGCCCCAACACATCCGCCTCGATCGTCAGAATCCGCGGCCGCTCCCCATGCACCGACAACGCCTTCAGCACCGCGCGGCTGATCAAGTGCTCCAGCTCCCGTACGTTCCCCGGCCATGGGTACGCCAACAGCATCGCCTGCGCGTGCGCACTCATGCGCAAACTGCGCAGCCCCATCCGTGCCCGGTTCTCCTCGAGGAAATACCCCGCCAGCAGCAACACATCGCGACCGCGCTCGCGTAACGGCGGCACCACCAGTGGATAAACGCTCAGTCGGTGATAGAGATCCGCGCGGAAGCGACCGGCGCGCACTTCTTCTGCCAGGTCACGATTGGTCGCGGCGATGATGCGCACGTCCACCCGATGCTCCTGATCGGAGCCGACCCGCTGCAACTGACCGCTCTGCAGCACCCGCAGCAACTTCGACTGCACCGGCAGCGGCAGCTCGCCCACCTCGTCGAGAAACAACGAACCGCCGTGGGCCAGCTCGAACTTGCCGCTGCGCCCGCTGACCGCCCCGGAGAACGCGCCTTTGACGTGACCGAACAGCTCGCTTTCCACCAACAGTTCGGGCAGCGCGGCGCAGTTGAGGCTGATCAGCGGCTTCGTCGCCCGCGCCGACTGCAGGTGAATGGCCTCGGCCACCAGTTCCTTGCCCACGCCGGTTTCGCCGGTAATCAAGACCGTCAGCGGGCTGTTGCCCACCAGCTGGATTTCCTGCTGCAAACGCTTGTGCACCGGGCTTTGCCCGATCAACTCACGGGGCCCGCGTCCGCCAGCGGCGCGTTTGTAAACCTCGGCCAGCTTGCGTTGATCCTCAAAACCGCGCGCCAGCTGGCTGATCCGTTCACTGGCCATGACCGTTGCCGCTGCAAGGCTGGCAAACGCCTGGAGATTACCGAGATCGACCCGGCCAAAGCGCGCCGGATCAAGGGAGTCCAGCGTAATCACCCCCCACAGCGTGTTCTGCACATACAGCGGGCAGCCGATGCAATCGTGCACTTCGAGGTCGCCGTGCACACCTTCGACCAGCCCGTCGTAAGGATCCGGCAGGTCGCAGTCGGTGGAAAAACGCGTGGGTTCGCGGTTTTGCAGAATGATATCCAGCCGCGGGTGCTCCCCCAGCCGGAATCGTCGCCCCAGGGAGTCCGGGCTCAAGCCCTCGACCGATAGCGGCACCAGCACCTCATCTTCCAGTTTGAGCAGCGCCACGGCGTCGCACGGGAATAGCTGGCGCAGCGAGCGCAGCAGACGTCGGTAGCGCTCATCGTCCGGCAGGTCCCGGGACAGGTCGGCGACCAGCGGAATCAGCGCCAGCAGCAATGGATGGGTCATGAAAGCTCTCGGTCATGGGATGGGGAGGGAGTGCGGGCCCGAGTCATTATGACTGCGATGTGAGTCGAAACGACAGCGCCGTCTACCCGTCTCCTGCCGTCCATCCCACAGCAGGCAGTTTCAACACAGCCAGGCAGAGATCGCCGAATTAAACACGGCACTAAACCGGCACGCCCGCGAAGTCATTAGTTGGTCGCCAATTCCCCGGCAGCGCCTGTCTCTTTCATGAGAAACGACCTCACGGACTTTCCTCGAAAACGCGCCATTTAATTCTGACGCCACCCCACCGACGTGACAGCCGAGGCCCTTTAATTTAAATGAAGTTGTGAAAATTCTATTTTGTTTATAGTCCGGTGACCCTACAGGAGCACTCACTATGGCCAGAATTCAGGGACGAGTTCTTGAAACTTCCCCTCCGTTGGTAGTTGATCTCGACGGCACGTTATTGCGCTCGGACCTGCTCATGGAAACGGCCATGGCGTTTATTCGAGGGCAGCCGCTGAAAGCCCTGAACATGCTCGGCTGGCTGTTCAAAGGCAAAGCCGCGCTGAAAGAAGGCCTGGCCCTCAACACCGAAATAGACGTCTCCGTGTTGCCCTACGATCCGCAGATCATCGAGATGATCCAGCGCGAACGAGACACCGGTCGCATGGTGGTACTGGCGACGGCAAGTCATGTAAGCCTCGCCGAGCGCATCGCCGAACACCTGCAGTTATTCGATCTGGTGCTGGCCTCCAATACCAACCGCAACTTGTCCGGCAACAACAAGCGCGACCTGTTAGTTGCGCACTTCGGTGAGGGTGGATTCGATTACATCGGCAACTCGAAAGATGACTTGCCCATATGGGACGTGTCCCGCCAGGCCTATGTGGTCAATCCCGACAGAGGCGTGGAAGCCAAGGTAAAAGCGCAAGTCCGCGTCGAGCCCACCATCCGCAGCAACACGCCCAACCTGCGGGACTGGCGCAAGGCCCTGCGCTTGCACCAGTGGCTGAAAAACGCCCTGATCTTCGTGCCATTGCTGGCCTCCCATCGCCTGGCGCAATTCGAGTTGATGCGCGACGGCGTCATCGCGTTTCTGTGCTTTGGCCTGTGCGCCTCCAGCGTCTACATCCTCAACGATCTGCTGGACCTGTGCGACGACCGCCATCACAAGAGCAAATGCAAGCGGCCATTCGCCAGCGGACGTCTGTCGATCAAGGCCGGGCTGGTGATGGTGCCGACGCTGCTGGCCATGGCCTTCGGCGCTGCGCTGTTGCTCCTGCCGTGGCAATTTTCAGCGGTGATGGCGGCCTACTACGGCCTGACCCTGACCTATTCGCTGAGGCTCAAACGCCTGATGGCCTGGGACGTGATTGCCCTGGCGATGCTCTACACCGCGCGGATCATCGCCGGCGTCGCGGCGTTCAGCCTGACCCTGACGTTCTGGATCCTCGCGTTTTCGATGTTCATCTTCCTCAGCCTGGCGATGGTCAAGCGCTACGCCGAACTGCGCGATGCCCGCGTCCGTGAGGTGAACACCCTGGCCCGGGGCCGCGGTTACCACCCCGGCGACCTGGACATGATCGCCTCGCTGGGGGCGTCGTCGGGTTACCTCGCGGTGATGGTGCTGGCGCTGTACATCCAGGACGCGAAAACCACCGAGCTGTACGTCACGCCGCACATCATCTGGCTGGCCTGCCCGCTGCTGCTGTTCTGGGTGACGCGGGTGTGGATGCTGACCCACCGCGGGCAGATGAACGAAGACCCGGTGGTTTTCGCCATCCGCGACCGCACCAGTCAGCTGATCGGTGCCGCGTTTCTGATGATGTTCTGGATCGCCGCATGAGCACGCCGTTGTATTCCTGGGGACGCTTCCCCCGCCGTCCGCAACGCGGTCACGGTTGCGTGTGGCTGGACGAACTGCCTGCGCAGATGGACCGGGTGATCGGCGCCCACCGCAGCAGCCTGCCCTACGGCAACGGCCGCAGTTACGGCGACAGTTGCTTGGCCGCCAGCGATGAAGTGCTGCACATGCGCTCGCTGGATCGGCTGATCGAAGCCGACTGGAGCACGGGTGTGATCAAGGCCGAGGCCGGCATCACCCTGGCCGAAGTGCTGGCCGTGGCCATCCCCCAGGGCTGGTTTTTGCCGGTGACACCGGGGACCCAGTTCGCCACCCTCGGCGGTGCCATCGCCAACGACGTTCACGGCAAAAACCATCATGTGCGGGGCACCTTTGGCCGCCACGTGCTGGGCTTCGGCCTGTTGCGCCACGGCGAGCCGGAGGTGATCTGCTCGCCTGCCGATCATCCAGCCCTGTTCGCCGCGAGCATCGGCGGCCTCGGTCTGACCGGGGTCATTCATTGGGCGCAGATTCAGCTGATGCCGATCCGGGCCAGCCAGATCGACACCACCACGGTGCGCTTCGCCAATCTGGCCGAGTTCTTTGCGCTGTCCGCCGAACTCGATGCGCGTCATGAGTACAGCGTCGCCTGGGTCGACTGCCTGGCGAAGGGCGCGGAGACCGGACGCGGTGTGTTCATCGTCGGTGATCACGCGCAGTACGGTTCCCTTGAAGTCGGCCAGCGCAAGAAACTCAGCGTGCCCCTGACGCCGCCGGTGTCACTGATCAATAAAGTGTCCCTGAGCGCCTTCAACACCCTGTACTGGCACCTGCACCCCAGCCAGCGCAAGCAGGGCCGCAGCACGTATGAACCCTTCTTCTACCCCCTCGACCGGATCCTGCACTGGAACCGGATTTATGGCCGTCGCGGTTTTCAGCAATACCAGTGTGTGGTGCCTGCGGCGAATGCCGAAGCGGCCATGGGTGAACTGCTGCGCACCATCGCCGACGCCGGCCAGGGTTCGTTCCTCGCCGTGCTCAAGCGCTGCGGCGATATCGCCTCGCCGGGCCTGCTGTCGTTCCCGCTGGAAGGCACCTCCCTGGCACTGGATTTTGCCCAGAGCGAGTCGCTGGAAAGCGTGCTGTTTCCGCGTCTGGACGACATCGTTCGCGCCGCCGGCGGCCGGTTGTATCCGGCCAAGGACGCCCACATGAGCGGCGCCGATTTCCGTCGCGCCTACCCCGCCTGGGAGCAGCTGGAAGCGCTGCGCGATCCCTCTCTGATGTCCCGTTTCTGGAGCCGTGTGATCTTATGAAAACTGCAGTGAAGAAAGTCCTGATCATCGGCGCCACCTCCGCCATCGCCAGCGCGTGCGCACGGTTGTGGGCCACGGAGGGCAGCGATTTTTTCCTCGTGGCGCGCAACGTCGAGAAGCTGCAGCAGACCGCCGCCGACCTCAAGGCGCGCGGGGCGACCAACGTCACGCTGCACGAGATGGACGCCAACGACATCGAGGCGCACCCGCTGATGATGGGGCGTTGCCTGACAGCCCTCGGCCAGATCGACATCGCCCTCATCGCCCACGGCACGCTGCCCGACCAGAAGGCCTGCGAGCGCGACGTACACATGGCCCTCAAGGAATTCGCCAACAACTGCACCTCGGTGATCGCCCTGCTCACCGTGCTCGCGATGCAGTTCGAAACCCAGCGCTGCGGCAGTCTGGCGATCATTTCTTCGGTGGCCGCTGACCGGGGGCGCCCCTCCAACTACCTCTACGGCAGCGCCAAGGCGGCGGTGTCGACCTATTGCGAAGGCTTGCAGGCGCGGCTGTTCAAGGTTGGCGTGCACGTCACCACCATCAAGCCGGGCTTTGTCGACACGCCGATGACCCAGGGCCTGTCGTTGCCGGCGGCCTTGCTGGCGCAACCGGCGCAGGTCGCCCAGCGCATCGTCAAGGGCATCGCCAACAAAGTGCCGACGCTCTACGCACCGGGTTTCTGGGCGTTGATCATGCTGGTCATTCGGTCGATCCCGCAGCCGGTGTTCAAGAGGCTGAATCTATGAGCGAAGCCGTATCTGAGCCTTCGCACCTGTCCGGCTGGCGCTATCGCGCGGTGGTGCTGTCGGTGGTCGGTTCGGCGCTGGGCTATCTGGGCTTTTCGCTGTGGGGCGGCTGGCAGGCGGTGGGCGCCGCGGTGAGCGAGGTCGGTCTGGTCGGCATCTTCATCGCGCTGTTCATGTCGTCGGTCAATTACGGCCTGCGCTTTGTGCGCTGGCAGACCTACCTGAAGGTGCTCGGCCATCCCATGCCCTGGCGGCCGAGCCTGAACATTTATCTGGCCGGCTTTGCCCTGACCACCACGCCGGGCAAGGCGGGTGAAGCGTTGCGCGGCGTGCTGCTCAAACGCTGGGGCGTGCCGTACCCGCAGAGCTTCGCGGCGTTTTTCAGCGAGCGGCTGTCGGACCTGTTCGCGGTGGTCTTGCTGACCTTGTTCGGCCTGTCGCTGTACCCCCAGGCGTGGCCAATGATCGTGGTCGGCGTGGCGCTGGTCGCGGTCGGGCTGGTGGTGCTGTCGCAACGTCGCCTGCTTGAGCGGATCACCGAAAAGGTTCCGGCCGGTGGCGGCAAGGTGCTCGGCCTGCTGCGCCATCTGCTGCAGGTGCTGGTGCATGCGCAGCAATGCCATCGCCTGCGCCTGATGCTCGGGCTGACCGCACTGAGCGTCGTCGCCTGGAGCGCCGAAGCCCTGGCGTTCGACTGGATTCTGAAATGGATGGGCGCGGACATCCCGCTGACCTTCGCGGTGTTCGTCTACGCCCTGGCGATGCTGGCCGGCGCGGTGAGTTTCATGCCCGGCGGGCTCGGTGGCGCGGAGGCGGTGATGGTCGGGTTGCTGGTCTGGAAAGGCATGGACAGCGCCGACGCCGTGGCCGCCACCGTGCTGATTCGCCTGGCCACGCTGTGGTTCGCCGTGGCCATTGGCGCGGTGATGCTGATCAAGCTCAAAAGCGAGGCGACGACGCCCCGGGCTCAACCGATTCAATAACGCTTTTCGACAGGATTAAAGGGACAGGAGTGCAAGTCATGGTGGCAGCAGTACGTTATCGAGCGTTGTTCGGCATTCCCCTGGTGTTGGCGGTGGCCGCCATCCTCTGGAGTTTTCTGGCCTCCAGCGGACCGATTCAGTGGATGGATAACGGCATCTTCATCGCCGACGCCTCGGAGGGCCGCTACTTCAGCGAAACGCTCGGGCCGCTGGATCACCCGTTGTACCTGTTCGTCACCACCGCATTGTTCGCGAATTTCGGCCCGCTGATGCTGAGTTTCATGAACTCGATGCTGCTGATCCCGCTGGGCTGGGCGATCTTCCGTCTGGCCAAGGGCGTCGGCGCGACGTCGCAGCAAGCCTTGCTGGCCATTGCCGCTGCGGTGTTGTGCCACTGCGTGTTCTGGGTCTCGACCAAGGCCGAGGTTTACCTGCTGCACACGCTGCTGGTGACCCTGGCGTACATGGTGCATTTCCGCGATAAATCGCGGCTGGGGCTGCTCACTGCGCTGTTCGTCATCGGCATGCTCACAGGCCTCGCAGCCGCCATTCATCAACTGACGTTTATCGTGTTGTTTCCGCTCTATGTACAGCTGCTCTGGCAGCACAGGGCGCGGGTTTTGCTGACGATTCCGGGTTTTGTGCTGGGCTTTGCAGTGGCAATACCCGGTGTTTTGCAGGAGATGCAGAACGGCCTCAGCCTCATCGATATCGGCCACCGTTACCTGATCGGCATCCCCGACAAAACCACCGAGCAAAGCTGGCAGGGTTCGTTGTTTCGCTTTGATGACATGTGGCACGAGAAGAACTCGGTGGTGCTGCTGATGCTGTCGCTGCTCGGCCCGCAACTGGTGGCGCTGGTGCTTTTCCCCAAGAGCCGGCGCTTGCGACTGTTGTGGTGCGCGGCAGTGCTGAACTTCCTCTTCGCGGTGTCCTACAACGTCACCGATCGCTTTACGTTTTTCCTGCCGGGCGCCGTGCTGTTGAGCATCATCGGCGTGATCCATGTGCAGGCGTGGCTGGCGCGACACAACGCCGCCGTTGTCGCTTACGCCCTGCCCTTCAGTGGCCCGGTGACGCTCCTGGCGGTGTACGCGATTTATGCCGGCGGCGTCGTGGCGTTGCCGACCCACAAGGAAGCGCTGCCTTTCCGTGACGATATCCATTACTTCATGGCGCCGTACCTGCGGGATCGTTCGGCGGAGGCGTTCGTGCACAGTTACGAAGAATCGGCTCCCGCAGGCGCGCTGATCGTCGCCGACTGGACGCCCAACGGCGCATTGCGTTCGGCCCAAGCCAGCGGCCTGCTCAAGGGCCGGACGATTGCGCTGTGCGAAGGCGCGCAGGATATCGAGTCATACCTCAACGGCCCCGGCGCCTTCCTGGCGCGGACCAGCTACTGCACGAGCATTTCGGATCGCTTTGATCTCCAGACGTTGGCGGTGGGATACGGGCTGCGCGCGAAATGACTAAACCGCGTTGATCGTGGATGACCGTTCGTCGGGACGAATGCACCTCTTGTGTTGCACGGTTGACCAATAGGTATCCATGACAACAAAGGGATTCACATCATGATCAAGACTAAATTGACTGCCCTGACACTCGCTGGCCTGATGGCTGTTGCTACCGGTTCAGCGTTCGCTGGCTCCACAGGCCCGACCGACCCGATCGACAAAAACGGTCCGAAGCCAAGCACCTCGACCAGCGGCCAGAGCAGTGACGGCAGCTCGCCAGGCACTTCGACCCCGGGCACCAAAGGCATGGGCAGCACCAACGGCACCAACCGCACCGACGCTGACGGCGGCGGGATGACCAACGGCAGCGGCATGGGCGGCAGTGGCGGCGGCACCGGTGGTGGCGCGAGCGGTTCCAGCGGCAGCAAATAAATCGCTCTGGTGACCGCTTGGCCTTGAGCGAGATGCGCCGAGCAGCACAGAATACGATGAAGGGCCGAATGTGATTCGGCCCTTTTTTCGTTTCCGACTTTTTGTTTTCGATTTTTTTCCGAAGGAAGGCGATTGGCCCCCTGATCTTTTGGTTGATTGGATGTGGGCGCATTGCATCAGTGGGCTTAGCGTAGGGCTTATCAATCGCTGCCGGATGATCCGCTCATGAAACCGCTCATACACCTCGCCGTCCCCCTCTGCTGTCTGGCCTTTGCCGGGCTATTGTCCGCCGGCAGCGCCCAGGCCCACGATGCAGAACACGAAAAGGTCACCGTGCTGGAAGAGCACCCGATGCTCAACGCGCCAGGTAAAAAAGCCATGGCGCTGACCGTCGAGTACACGCCGGGCCAGGCCTCCATCGCCCACAGTCACAGCGGCAGCGCGATCGCTTACGTGCTGGAAGGCGAGGTGATTTCGAGAGTCAACGACGGCAAAGCGATCACCTATAAGGCAGGCCAGACGTGGTACGAACCGGCCGGGTCGAAGCACTACGAATCGCGAAACGCCAGCGCGACGAAGCCTGCGAAATTGCTGGTGTTCATTCTGCTGGACGACAAGGCCGACATCCTCACGCCCCTGCCGAAGTGACGTTGAGGGTGATCCGACAGGCCTCTTCCCGGCTGAAGCCGGTCTCACCACAGGACCGCGTGCTGTCAGTGGGACCGGCTTTAGCCGGGAAGGCGTCGGATGCCGCACCGCATACTGGGTGGCGTACACACGCCCCATCAGCGACGCCAACCAATGTAGGAGCGCGCTTGCCCGCGAAGGCGTCGGCGTGTTCAGCACAAATAGCAGCTGATACACCGCGTTCGCCAGCATGCCGGCTCCTACAGTGATTCTGGTTAAATGGGGGATTTGCGTCGGCTGCAACACGTGTAGGAGCTTGCCCGCGAACGCGATATGTCAGACGCTAAAGATGCAGCGCATGCACTGGCCTCTTCGCGGGCAAGCGCGCTCCTACAGGTGTCCGCGCACTGTCAGGGGGGACTGCAGTGGTCAATCAAACTGGGCTTATCCCGGCTGAAGCCGGTCCCACTACGTGATGGGCTAAATTTTCCGCCGCCGCTGTCGATACGCTATTCGTAGAGCCCGAATATCGGGTCGGACCGAATCAGTGAAAGGCAAAAGTATGTACACAAACATTTTTCTGCTGGTAGAGCATGGCCGCGATCAAGGTGAAGTTTCTGTTTTGGGTTGGTTCGATGACGAACGCGCCGCGCAGGACACCGCCGAGGCCATGGAGTGGAAAGCGTATCGCGACGAAGCCAAGCGTCATCACCAGTGGTCGAGCAAACCCCTGCTGCCGCCGGACCAGAATCCTCATCGACGGTTCTGGGTCAAAGGCATCTCGAAATTCAGCCATACACCGGCACCCCGTTCATGGGCGGTGCATTGATCGCACGTTTGTAACGCTTCAGGGTAGCGGGCGTACGCCTGATGTGTCCCGCTACATCCATTCCCATCAGCCTGGACGGACGTCACGCACCTGAGATAGCGTGCGGCTACCACCGACTCCCAGGCGTCCACCCACATGACCGATCGTCAACTCATCGTCCCGGACAACATGCGCTTACTCGCCGAACGCGCGGGTTATGCCCCTGCCGTCAAGGTCGGCAAAACCCTCTACTGCGCCGGGCAGGTCGGTCGCACCCACGAGTTAGATGTCATTGAGGACCCGGAGCAGCAATTTCTCGCAGCGTGGGAAAACCTGCGGCGGGTACTGGAAGCGGGAGGATGCACCTTCGAAGACGTCGTCGACCTGACCACCTACCACATCGATCTACACGTCCATATGCCCGTATTCAGGGCGGTGAAGAACAGCGTCTTCCCCCGTGGCACTTGTGCGTGGACATGCCTGGGCGTCAGCGATCTTGCAAAGCCTGGCCTGCTGGTGGAAATCAAATGCGTCGCGGTGCAGCGCTGATCATGAAGGGGGTGCCTTGCGCGGGACATGCAAGGCGAAAGGGCTCGGACAACGCAGGCTGACCCGCCGGGTATTCCGACACGTCAGCCTGGCCATTCGCGTTACCGCGCGGTGATTTTCCAGGCGCGGTGGATTTTGCCGTTACGTGCAAAGTCCGGATCGACCGTGTGCTGGGTGATTTCCTCCACCGCGTAACGCCCCACCAGCGTCTCTTCGAGCTGGAATTTGCGGAAGTTGTTGGAGAAATACAGCACGCCGCCCGGCGCCAGGCGCGCCATCGCCAGGTCGATCAGTTGCACCTGATCGCGCTGCACGTCGAACACGCCTTCCATGCGCTTGGAGTTGGAGAAAGTAGGCGGGTCGATGAAGATCAGGTCGTACTCTTCGCGACTGGCCTCCAGCCACACCATCACGTCGCTCTGCTCCAGACGGTTCTTGTCCGAAAAGCCGTTCAGCGACAGGTTGCGGCGCGCCCAGTCCAGGTACGTTTTCGACAGGTCGACGCTGGTGGTGCTGCGCGCCCCGCCCTTGGCCGCGTGAACGCTGGCGGTTGCGGTGTAGCAGTAGAGGTTGAGGAAACGCTTGCCCGCCGCTTCACGCTGGATGCGCATGCGCATCGGCCGGTGATCGAGAAACAAACCGGTGTCCAGGTAATCGGTGAGGTTGACCAGCAGCTTCACGCCGCCTTCGTTGACCTCGTTGAATTTGCCCTGGGCGCTTTGGCGCTCGTACTGCTTGGTGCCGCTCTGGCGTTCGCGACGCTTGACCACCACGCGGCTCTTGTCGATGCCGAGCGCCTGGGGGATGGCGGCCAGGGCGTCGAACATGCGGATCGAAGCCTTTTCCGGGTCGATGGACTTCGGCGCGACGTATTCCTGAACGTGGACCCAGTCGTGGTACAGGTCGATGGCCATGGCGTACTCGGGCATGTCCGCATCGTAGACGCGGTAGCAATCGATGCCTTCGCGCTTGACCCACTTGCCCAGCGCCTTGACGTTCTTCTGCAAGCGATTGGCGAACATCTGCCCGCCTTCGCTCAGGCGCGGTTGCTCGATGACCGGCGCAGGGGCCGGCGTCGGCTTGATCGGGTTGCCATTCTTGTTGTACTGGCGCTCTTGCGGCTCGTCCGGCGCCTGATCGTAAGCGGCTTGATCACGCTCGGCCTGGCGCTGCTCGGGAGTGCGGCGCTCGCCAGTCACGAACTGATCCGGCAGCACTTTGATCAACAACAGCTTGCACGGCAGTGCGCCGTTCCAGAACGCGTACTGCTTGTGGCTGCGAATGCCCATGCGCTTGCCCAGGTCGGGCGCGCCGGTGAAGACTGCCGCTTCCCAGTTCAGACAGGCCTGACGCAGACGCTCGCCGAGGTTCTGATAGAGGTACAACAGGCTGGCTTCGTCGCCAAGGCGCTCGCCGTACGGCGGGTTGCAGATCACCAGACCGGTCTGGTTCTGGTCGGGACGCGGCTCGAACGTCGCCACTTCGCCCTGATAGATCTTGATCCACTCGCTCAGGCCGGCGCGCTCGACGTTGTTGCGGCCTGGCTGAATCAGACGCGGGTCGGCTTCGTAACCGCGAATCCACAGCGGCGGCCTGGCCAGACCCGCTTGCGCACGCTCCAGTGCTTCGTCATGCAGCTTGCGCCAGATCGCCGGCACGTGGCCCAGCCAGGCAGAGAAACCCCAGCGCTCGCGCTTGAGGTTGGGCGCGATGTCGGCGGCAATCATCGCCGCCTCGACCAGGAAGGTACCCACGCCGCACATCGGGTCAGCCAGCGCGCCGCCTTCAGCGGCAATGCGCGGCCAGCCCGAGCGGATCAGGATCGCGGCGGCCAGGTTTTCCTTGAGCGGCGCGGCGCCCTGCTGCAGACGGTAGCCGCGCTGGTGCAGGCTGTGGCCGGACAGGTCAAGGGACAGAATCGCTTCGCCCCGGTCCAGACGCAGGTGCACGCGCAGGTCCGGATTGAGTTTGTCGACCGACGGACGCACGCCGTCTGCCGTGCGCAGGCGGTCAACGATGCCGTCCTTGACCTTCAATGCGCCGAAATGTGTGTTGTCGATGCCCGAACCGTGACCGCTGAACTCCACGGCCAGCGTACCTTCAGCTTCAAGGTGGTCAGCCCACTCGATATCGTGCACGCCGTGGTAGAGGTCCTCGGCGTCCTTCATCGGGAAACGCTTGAGGACCAACAGCACCCGGTTGGCAAGCCGCGACCACAGACACAGCCGGTAGGCGGTCTCCATGTCGGCGGTGCCGCGGATGGCGGAAGTGTGTTCGCGGGTTTCCTCGAGACCAAGGGCGGTGGCTTCCTCAGCCAGCAAGCCTTCGAGGCCTTTGGGGCACGTGAGGAAAAGTTCGTAACGGTCCGACATGAGTATTCCAGAGCCTTGGGCTATAGCGGCCGGACAACGCATTGTCCGGCCCGATTCCAACAGACGCCTTTCAAGGAGGACGCCTGCGCGGCACACAGTTTGTGCCTGTCCCTCACACCGATACATTTCGAGTGCGACGGTCCGCCAGCACATGAGCGCCGACGTTTTGATGTTAAAAAACCACTATTCAGCACGACGGCGGCTGCAATAAAAAGTCACATCGCTGACCCTTCGTCGTTTTTCCGCTGACTGCAAACGGCCAGCACTCGCAATTGCGAAACACTTGCACTGCCACGGCAAAGCCCCGTTTAAAAGGGGTCCCCGCACAAAACACTTGTCAAACGAGTGGTTGCTTATGGTCGTAATGCCTGAATGGTTACGTTCTTATGACAAAACGATCATTCACAGCGCATCTTTCATTGGTTAGAAATCAACCAAGGTCATCGCCGCAACGGCGGTGGCATCAAGCCCGCGACGCCGGCAGCGGGCCGCTAAGGGCAGAAAATTTTCTGCCCGACCTCAATCTGAGGTCTCCAGGGACATTACAGTCAACAAACGAGGGCAACACCCTATGAGAAGACTTAAGCGTGATCCGATGGAAAGAGCATTTTCGCGCGGATACCAGTATGGCGTATCCGGTAAATCCCGTGAGCTTTGCCCATTTACTCTACCGTCAGTGCGTCAAGCCTGGATCAATGGCTGGCGAGAAGGACGCGGCGACAACTGGGACGGTATGACCGGCACTGCGGGCATTCACAGACTCAACGAACTTCACGCGGTCGGCTGACGCAACCCTCACGTTACAGCCTGACCTAAAGCTTCTTCGACATGCTTGACCGATTCACCATTACCACGCACGCCCCACCCGGGCGGCGGGCTCAAGCCCAAGAGGGGTTCCAGTCGGAACCCCTCTTTTCGTCCGGATGAAGCGGGATGGATCAGCGGGACATCGCCGCGATCGCGTCCACCGACTCGCGAATCAGCGCCGGCCCCTTGTAGATAAAGCCCGAATAAATCTGCACCAGACTCGCCCCGGCAGCGATCTTCTCGGCTGCGTGTCTGCCTTCGGTAATGCCACCGGCCGCAATGATCGGCAAGCGCCCGCCCAGCTCACCGGCCAGCACCTTGACGATGTGCGTGCTCTGCTCGCGCACCGGCGCGCCCGACAGGCCACCCGCTTCGTCGCCGTGGGGCAAGCCTTCAACCCCCTGGCGGCTGAGGGTGGTGTTGGTCGCGATCACCGCGTCCATGCCCGACTCCAGCAACGCGCCGGCAACCAGTACGGTCTCTTCATCGCTCATGTCCGGTGCAATCTTGATGGCCAGCGGCACGCGTTTGCCGTGAATCAGTGTCAGGGCTTCCTGGCGCAGACGCAGGGCTACGAGCAGTTGCTTGAGCGAGTCGCCGAATTGCAGGCTGCGCAGGCCCGGCGTGTTCGGCGAACTGACGTTGACGGTGATGTAACTGGCGTGGGCGTAGACCTTGTCCAGGCAGATCAGGTAGTCATCGACGGCGCGCTCAACCGGGGTGTCGACGTTCTTGCCGATGTTGATGCCCAGCACGCCCTTGTATTGCGCGGCCTGCACCCGGCTGACCAGATTGTCGACGCCCAGGTTGTTGAAGCCCATGCGGTTGATGATGGCTTCGGCGTGGGGCAGACGGAAAATGCGCGGTTTGGGATTGCCCGGCTGAGGCCGTGGCGTGACGGTGCCGATCTCGACGAAACCGAACCCCAGTTGCGAGAAGCCGTCGATGGCCGCGCCGTTCTTGTCCAGCCCCGCCGCCAGCCCGACCGGGTTGGGGAAGCGCAGGCCCATGACGGTCACCGGCAGCTGCATCGGCGCCTTGTTGAACAGGCCGTTTAGCCCCAGACGCCCGCCTGCTCCGATCAGATCGATGGACAGATCGTGGGAAGCTTCCGGGGAGAGTTTGAACAGTAACTGGCGGGCCAGGTTATACATGGGCGGGCGCGGCTCGATTGCGGCTGGGATCAGCGGCGGATTATAAACGCCGGCGCAGGCGAAGCGCGAGGCATGTCGAGAACTTTGCTGACTGACCTGCTCGCCGCTGGCATATCGCTTGCTTTAAGTGCTGTATCGACTCGATCCAATGGCGGAGCGAGACACAGGACAATGACGTCGCTGTCGCCGCGGTTCAATCGGGGCGAGGCGGCGTTTTTTTTGGACGATCGGCGGCGTTGAAAGGCGCGTCGGCCTCCACGCGGAATGGCACTCATGAATGACACGCTCACCCCCTCGCAGGCCTGGGTCAACGGCAGCGATGCACCGGAGCTGGCCAGCGTCGACCTCGGTTTCATGGCGCTCACCGACAGCGCCTCGCTCATCGTCGCCGCGACCCAGGGCTTCGCCCAGCCCTATGGCCTGCACATCAACCTGCACCGCCAGCCATCGTGGGCCAACCTGCGCGACAAACTGGTCAGCGGCCAATTGCATGCGGCCCACAGCCTCTACGGCCTGGTCTACGCCGTGCAACTGGGACTGGCCGGGCCGGCAAAGAACATGGCGGTGCTGATGGGGCTGAACCAGAACGGCCAGAGCATCAACCTGTCGCGGTCACTGCAGGAGGCTGGTGTGACCACTCCTGATGCACTCGATCGACGCACGCACCAAAGCGACTCAAAACTGACCTTCGCCCAGACCTTTCCCACCGGCAATCACGCCCTGTGGCTCTATTACTGGCTCGCGAGCCAGGGTATTCATCCGCTGCGCGATGTCGACAGCGTGGTGGTGCCGCCGCCGCAGATGGTCGAGCACTTGCAGGCCGGGCGTATCGACGGCTTTTGCGTCGGCGAGCCTTGGGGTGCCAGCGCCGTTCAGCAAAACCTGGGCTTCACCCTCGCGACGTCCCAGGCCATCTGGCCGGATCACCCGGAGAAGGTGTTGGCGTGCAGCCTGGAATTCGCCGAGCAGTACCCGAACACGGCGCGGGCGCTGGTGATGGCCGTGATTGAAGCCAGTCGTTTCATAGAAGAGAGCGCTGACAATCGCCGAAGCACGGCGCAGTTGCTCAGCGCCGCCGAGTACGTCAATGCTCCCGTCGGCGCCATCGAATCGCGGCTGCTTGGCGAATACGACGACGGGCTCGGCAACCGGTGGCACGACCACCACGCTATCCGCTTCCATGGCGACGGTGAGGTGAACATGCCGTGGCTTTCCGACGGCATGTGGTTCATGACCCAGTTCCGCCGCTGGGGCTTGTTGCGCGAAGACCCGGATTACCTCGGCGTCGCCCGCAGCGTCCAGCAACTGGGCCTGTACCGCAAGGCCGCCGAAGCACTGGGCGTCGCCGTGCCGCCGTCGCCCATGCGCAGCAGCCAGCTGATTGACGGCAAAATCTGGGACGGCAGCGACCCGGCGCGTTACGCCCGCAGCTTCAAGCTGCACGCGCTGGCCGATGCGGCCCTCGTTCATGCTGATCGCTGAGGAGACGCCAAGATGCTGCGAATCCTGCTGATCAACGACACCCCTAAAAAGGTCGGTCGCCTGAAAGCGGCGCTGACCGAAGCCGGTTTCGAGGTGATCGACGAATCCGGGCTGATCATCGACCTGCCGGCCCGGGTCCACGCCGTGCGCCCGGACGTGATCCTCATCGACACCGAATCGCCGGGCCGTGACGTGCTGGAGCAAGTGGTGCTGGTGACCCGCGATCTGCCACGCCCGATCGTGATGTTCACCGACGAGCACGACCCCGTTGTGATGCGTCAGGCGATCAAGTCCGGGGTCAGCGCCTACATCGTCGAAGGCATTCACGCCCAACGCCTGCAGCCGATTCTGGACGTCGCCATGGCCCGCTTTGAAAGCGATCAGGACCTGCGCGCGCAACTGCATGCCCGCGATCAGCAACTGGCCGAGCGCAAGCGCATCGAGATGGCCAAGGGACTGCTGATGAAGATGAAGCAGTGCAACGAGGAAGAGGCCTACACCCTGATGCGACGCCAGGCCATGAGCCGCCAGCAGAAGCTGATTCAGGTGGCAGAGCAGATCATCGCCATGAGTGAGCTGCTGGGCTGAGCGCATCCAGGCCCGGACGACCTCGGCGTGAATGGCTACACCCACTCTCTCTGTAGAGACCGGCTTTGGGTAGGCCGAAAGTTGGATGCCTTACCAAGGTCCACTGTAGGAACGCGCTTTCCCGCGAACGCGGTGTGCCTGTGACGAACCCATCGCCTGACACTCTGCCTTCGCGGGCAAGCGCGCTCCTACAGGTTGAGTGGCCGACGCCATTTGCTCGTTTGACGCATGCCTACTGCATGAGCCGGCTTGCTGCGGGCCGCGATCGGACGAACCCATTGTGGCAGCTGACGACTGAGCCGCTGACCCACCGCCCCCACTGCCCCACTGCATTCGCCAGCAAGCCAGCATCTGCCGGCTTTGGTCATTCCGAAGGTAGGGTGCCTCGCCGAGATCCACTGTAGGAGCGCGCTTGCCCGCGAACGCGGTATGCCTGTGACGAACCCATCGCCTGACACTCTGCCTTCGCGGGCAAGCGCGCTCCTACAGGTCCAGTGCCCGACGCCATTTGCTCGTTTGACGCTAGCCCATTGTAGGAACCGGCTTGCTGCGGGCCGCGATCGGACGAACCCACTGTGTCAGCTGACGCTGTGCCGCTGACCCACTGCATTCGCCAGCAAGCCGGCTCGAAAAAATGCGCAGGGCCTGCCGAATTCATCCCAACCCGGAGTCTGGCGCGCATTTGGCCCATGTATTGCTAGCTACACATCACAGGTAACCAACGGCGGTTGCCCACTCACGACAAAGACGTCGCACCCCTTCGCGAAAGCGTACAGGGCTGCGGCGTTTTTTCGTTTTTGCCCTGAGTACATCGGGGCGGGTGGAGTGCCGGTCTGGTGCTTCGCCTGCATGACCTGAACCGTAGCGGTGCGAGAGACATCTCCACCGAACACGAATCCCTGCAGATGAGGTGGTAGATGAACACGAGTTTCTGGAAAGCCGGCCATAAACCGACATTGTTTGCAGCGTTCCTGTATTTCGACCTGAGCTTCATGGTCTGGTACCTGCTCGGCCCGATGGCGGTGCAGATTGCCGCCGACCTGCACCTGACCACCCAGCAACGCGGCCTGATGGTGGCGACGCCGATTCTCGCGGGTGCGGTGCTGCGGTTCATCATGGGCATGCTCGCCGATCAGTTGTCACCGAAGACCGCAGGGATCATCGGCCAGGTTATCGTCATCGCCGCGCTGCTTGGTGCCTGGCAACTGGGCATTCACAGCTATGAACAAGCGCTGCTGCTAGGGGTATTTCTCGGCATGGCCGGCGCGTCCTTCGCGGTGGCCCTGCCGCTGGCCTCGCAGTGGTACCCGCCGCAGCATCAGGGCAAAGCCATGGGCATCGCCGGGGCCGGCAACTCCGGTACTGTGTTCGCGGCACTGATCGCACCCGTGCTGGCGGCCAGTTTCGGCTGGAACAACGTGTTCGGCTTCGCCGTAGCGCCGCTGCTGCTGACCCTCATCGCTTTCTCCCTCATGGCCAAAAACGCTCCGGAACGCCCCAAAGCCAAATCCATGGGTGACTATTTCAAAGCCCTGGGCGACCGCGACAGCTGGTGGTTCATGTTCTTTTACAGCGTCACCTTCGGCGGCTTCATCGGCCTGGCCAGCGCCCTGCCCGGCTATTTCAACGATCAATACGGCCTGAGCCCGGTGACCGCAGGTTACTACACCGCCGCCTGCGTTTTCGGCGGCAGCATGATGCGGCCACTGGGCGGCGCCCTCGCCGATCGCTTCGGCGGGATTCGCACGTTGTCCGGCATGTACGCCGTCGCGGCGATCTGCATCGCTGCCGTCGGTTTCAACCTGCCCAGCTCCTGGGCCGCACTGGCGCTCTTCGTCGCGGCCATGCTAGGCCTCGGCGCTGGTAACGGCGCGGTGTTCCAGCTGGTACCGCAACGCTTTCGCAAAGAGATCGGCGTCATGACCGGCCTGATCGGCATGGCCGGCGGCATCGGCGGTTTCCTGCTCGCCGCCGGGCTTGGCGCCATCAAGCAGAACACCGGCGAGTACCAACTGGGACTGTGGCTGTTCGCGTTCCTCGGCGTACTGGCATGGTTCGGTTTGATGAACGTCAAGCGTCGCTGGAGAACCACCTGGGGCTCGGCCGCCGTCACCGCCGCCCGTGTCTAGCCCATGAGCGTCAATCAACCACTGAAGCCGGTCGCGCCCACTGCGACCGGCTTGCAACTGCGCGTCGCCGAGTTCAGCGCGACCGGGCCGCGGGCGGAGAATCAGGACGCCATTCGCGTGGTCACCCCTGCTCCGGCGCTGGCCGCCAGCAAGGGTTACCTGTTCGCCCTCGCCGACGGCGTCAGCCAATGCGCCGACGGCGGCCTTGCATCCCGGGCCACGCTGCAAGCGCTGGCGATGGACTACTACTCGACGCCGGAAACCTGGAGCGTCGCCCAAGCCCTCGACCGCCTGCTGCTGGCACAGAATCGCTGGCTGCTCGCCAACGGCCTGTTGACCACACTCAGTGCGCTGGTCCTGCGCGGGCGTCGTTTCACCCTGGCCCATGTCGGCGACTGCCGCGTGTACCGATCGCACTCAGGCCTGCTCCAGCGAATCAGCCAGGACCACGTCTGGGAACAGCCGGACATGCAGAATGTGCTGAAACGCGCGCTGGGTCTTGATCAATACGTGGTCATGGATTACCTGGACGGCGAGCTGCGCCAGGGCGAGCGCCTGCTGCTGGTCAGCGACGGCGTGTGGGCAACGTTGAGCGATGACCGAATCAGCTCGATTCTCAACGAACAGACAGACCTGGATACGGCTGTCCGAACGCTGGTCAACGCCGCGCATCTCTCGGGCAGCGCCGATAACGCCAGCGCCTTGCTGGTACAGGTGGAGCAGCTGGGCTCGGACAGCCTGGGCGAAACGCTGCTGCAACTTCAGCAATGGCCTGTCCCGCCGCTCCTCAAGGCTGGCCAGACGTTCGAAGGCTGGCAGGTCGAAAGCCGTTTGAGCGACTCGCGACAATCCCTTCTGTATCGCGTACGCGACAGCCAGCAGCACCCGTGGTTATTAAAGACGCTGCCGCCCTCGCGGCTCGACGAGGCCGGCGCGGCAGAGGCCTTGCTGCTCGAAGAATGGTTCCTGCGTCGCGTCGCGGGTCGCTTCTTTCCAGAACTGCACCCGCTCGGCCAGCGCCAGCATCTGTACTACGTGATGCGTGAGTGCTCAGGCCAGACCCTGGCTGAAATCTTTGATCAGGAGGGGCCGATGGCGCTGTCGCCGTGGCTGAGTCTGGCCCGGGAGTTGATCGCTGCCGTTGGTCTGCTGCACCGGCGCAACATCATTCACCGCGACATCAAGCCGGAGAATCTGCTGCTAGAGCAGGCGGGAGGTTTGCGCATTCTGGATTTCGGGCTGGCCTACAGCCCGGGCCTGTCAGTGGATCAACGTAGCGACGTGCCCGGCACGCCCAGCTTCATGGCCCCTGAAGCCTTCGAAGGCGCGGAACCCAGCCCAGGCTTCGACCTGTATGCCGCCAGCGTCACGCTGTATTTCCTGCTGACCGGTCAATATCCCTATGGCGAGATCGAGCCCTTCCAGCGCCGCCGCTTCGGCAAGCCGCTGCCGGTCAGTCGCTACCGCCCGGATCTCCCGGAGTGGCTGGAGCAGCATCTGCAACGCGCCCTGCAGGCTGATCCGCTGAAGCGCTTCGAGACCGCCGAGCACTGGCTTGTACACTTTGAAAAGGGCGAACTTTCGCCGCTGAATAAGCGCCCGACGCCGCTGCTGGAGCGTGAGCCATTGCTGGTATGGCGCGCGATCGCCCTGCTGTCGCTGGTGATGAATCTGATCTTATGGGTGTTCATGCTCAAGCGCTAGTTCGAGCTTACTCGGTAAAACCCACTCGCTTAAATGGATCCATGTCTGGCCTGGGCAGGTCGGCGTACTCGTGCCAACTGAAACACACGCTCACCATAAGCCATCTGTTATCAAATCGCAGGCAAAGAAAAACCCGGCCTGGGCCGGGTTTTTCGTGAAGCGAGGCTAATTACTTAGCTTGGGCTTCTACTTGTGCTTCTACGCGACGGTTTACAGCGCGGCCAGCGTCAGTTGCGTTGTCAGCAACTGGGCGGGATTCACCGTAGCCAACCGAGTTTACGCGGTTAGCGCCAACACCGTACTGGTTAACCAGAACTTGCTTAACGGCGTTTGCACGACGCTCGGACAGCTTCTGGTTGTAAGCGTCAGGACCGACGGAGTCAGTGTGACCTTCAACAGTGGTGGTGGTTTGTGGGTACTGCTTCATGAAGTCAGCCAGGTTCTTGATGTCGCCGTAGCTGTTTGGCTTCACAACCGACTTGTTGAAGTCGAATTTAACGTCCAGCTCAACGCGTACGACTTCAGCAACAGCTGGGCAGCCGTTAGCGTCAACAGTCACGTTTGCCGGGGTGTCAGGGCACTTGTCAACGTTGTCGCAAACGCCGTCGTTGTCGCTGTCGGAGCACACTTCAGCTACTGGAGCCGGTGCTGCTTCAACTTTCTTCGAACCGCCGCCGAAGTTCACACCGATACCGACGCTTGGCGCCCACTCGGTGTCGCCTTGGTCGATGTTGTACTGAGCTTCAACGCCAGCACGGGCATAGAAGTTGTCAGTGAAGTACAGCTTGGCACCGCCGCCGATGTTGGCGAAGGTGGAGCGGTTACGACCGTTGCTGCCGTTCTGATCGATGCTCTGATCGGAGAAACCAGCCGAAACGTATGGACGCAGCATGTCGCCCGGGTTGTTGAAGTGGTACAGAGCGTCCAGAGCGGTGTTCGCGCCCTTGATGTTCTGGCCATTGTCGCTACGGACGTTGTGCACTTCGTCATAGCCCAGACGCAATTCAACGTCGTCGGTCAGGAAGTAGCCAACAGAACCGCCGAACAGGTTGCCGTCGTTTTTGAAATTACGAGCGCTGTCGAACTGTTCTTTCTTGGCGAAGCCTTCGATTTCGACTGCGCCTTGGCCTTGAGCCAGAGCGCCGAACGAAGTTGCGGCAACAATAGTACCAATGGCCAAGCCCAAGGTGTTTTTCAGTTTCATCCGTTAAATCCCCATCTGGTGATTGTAAAGCAGTCCCCCTTAGCGAGAGACAACTCGTCGGCAAGTCTATCAGAACTTGCCTGCTCGTTAGAGATATTTGCACCGAGTTAAGTTTCGGTAACGCCTGCAAATTTCTCACGTAATTTATCAAGTGCCCGTTTGTAACGCATTTTGGTGGCACTCAGGCCCATGTGCATGATGTCTGCGATCTCCTGAAACTCCAGCTCTGCGACGAATCGTAGCACCAGAATTTCCCTGTCGATCGGGTTCACATGCACAAGCCAACGATCAAGCCCGCCCTTTTCTTCTGGTTTTGGCGTCTTTTCTTCCGACGCTTCCTCGAGGGGGTCAAGACTCAAAGCGTCCAGCAACCGACGCTTTCGCCGCTCCTTCCTGTACTGCGTGATGCATTCGTTGTACGTGATGCTGTAGAGCCAGGTTTTGAACTTCGATTTACCCTCGAAGTTCTTCAAGCCATACAACACCTTAAGCATCACTTCCTGACAGACATCGTCAGCATCGCGATCGTTCCCCAGATACCGTGCGCAGACGTTAAAAAGTGTCCGCTGGTAACGACGCATCAGCTCTTCGTAGGCACGCGTCACATGAAACAGCTCGGCGTGCGAACGCGCAACCAGCTCCTCATCGGAGAGCTCGCGTGGGTCGTAGCGCAGAGAGGGCGTTTGAGCGTTATTCAAAACAAGTCGTGCCGACAGTCGGGTAGATGTCCGCCGCGCCCGGGAATCGCCCGGGTTTTGCGGCGGCATACATTAGCAGATTCGCCGGCTCAACGGCTGCTCACTCGCTGCTCGAGGAGGATCCGGTTGGACAAAGACACCAACTCGCCTTCCTCGGTCAGCAGGGTGGTCTTCACCGTGCCAATTTCTTCGATCTGCCCTTCGACCTCACCCACACGCACTTGTTGCCCTACCTGATACAACTCACGTACATAAATTCCTGCCAGGATCTGGCTCGCGATTTCGCGGCTTCCCAGTCCCATGGCCAGTGCAACGGCCAGACCAACGGTAATCAAACCGATAACAATTACATGGTTCAGCAGGTCGGTCTTGACCTCCAGCTGACTGATCGCCACCGATATACTGATGATGATCACCAGCCACTGGGCGATTCGCCCCAGGCCGGCCGAGTAATCCAGGCCTACCCCTTCGGCGGCGCCACGCACGATACCGTTGACCAACTGCGCCAGCAATACCCCGACCAGCAACACCAGTGCGGCGCCGAACACCTTCGGCAGGTAGAGCGCCAGCATGTCCAGCGTCGCGGAAACCCGCTCCAGTCCCAGCGATTCTGCCGCCGACACCAGAAAAATCAAGAGCACGAACCAGTAGACGATCTTGCCGATCAAGGTCGAAATCGGGACCTGAATGCCCGCGCGGCTGATCAGCTTGGTCAACCCGGTGCCGCCCATCAGGCGATCCAGACCGAGTTTGGCCAACAACTTGGACAGCAGGGTGTCGAGCAGTTTTGCAACCACGAAACCCAGAAGCACTACGACCAGCGCGCCGAACAGATTCGGGATGAAGTTCGCGACTTTGGTCCATAACGCAGTCATTGCAGTAACCAGGCTCTGCGTCCAGAGATCCAATTCCATATTCAATCAGCCTTGTCTTGTGCACCGGTACCGGTAAACGTAGTACCGGCACGTGTCGCCTTGCGGCGAGAAACGGGTGAAACGTGAGCGGAGCCGTTGTTCACGGCGATCATCAGAGCCTGCGTGCAACGCCCCAGAAGACTGAACAGATCACCAGCGCCCACCTGACGGTTGGCGGTCTTCAACACTCGGCCCAGAACGGCATCGTCGTCCCGGCTGCTGGACGAAGCGTTGAGCATGTCGCGCAGTGATTCTTCAAACGGGTCGTGCATAGGCACCTCACGCAATGTCACTGAAAGACGCAGCCAATTCTGTCTGAGTCACACGACACACCTCAACGCCTTCCGTTTTTTTACACTCACACCCAGCGCAATCGCTTGAACAACCACATTTGTCCCACCGCAACGGCCAGCATCAACAGGCAGGCGTACACAAATCCGTAGGGATTTTCCGACCCGGGGATGCCGCCCACGTTGAT
Source organism: Pseudomonas sp. NPDC078416 (assembly GCF_050268485.1). Classification (NCBI taxonomy): domain Bacteria; kingdom Pseudomonadati; phylum Pseudomonadota; class Gammaproteobacteria; order Pseudomonadales; family Pseudomonadaceae; genus Pseudomonas; species Pseudomonas sp. NPDC078416. The sequence continues at coordinate 163,029 of NZ_JBNNGV010000005.1, forward strand.
GCCCAACAAACCGGTCAGGAAGCTCATCGGCAGGAAGATGCCGGTGATGACCCCGAACCGATAGATGGTCCTGTTCATGCGCTCGTTGCGACGCCTGTCTTCGGCCTCAAGTACAAGCCCCACGCGCTCTTTGGTTAATTCCAGCTCTTCAAGATAGCGCGTCAGGCTGTTGTTCAATTCGTTCCAGTAATCCGCGTCATCCTCCACAAACCACGGCATTTTGCTGCGCGTCATCTGTGCGTAGATCTCACGCTGGGGCGCAAGGAACCGACGCAGTCCCGCCGCTCGCCTGCGGATATGAACCATGTTGCCGTGCTCGGGCAGATACCGCTCGTCGGCATCTATACGTTCTTCCATGTCATCGACCAGTTCGGTCAGCTCGCTGACCACCGCCTGGACCTTGTCGGTCAGAAACTGAGCGAGATACAGCAACAATTCCGATGCTGTTTTTGGGCCCTTTCCTTCATTCAATGACGCAATCAGCTCATCGGTTGCCCGCAGCGAGCGCAGGCGCAACGAAATAACGCGCTGGGCGGCAGCAAAAATCCTCACCGAGACCATGTCTTCCGGCTCGGCGCCCGGGTTCAGGTTGATCCCGCGCAGGAACAGCAGCAACTCGTTGTCCGGCAAGGCCAGCAGGCGGGGCCGGGTGTTCTCTTCCAGCATGAGGTCACAGACGAATTCGCTAAGACCACTGGTCTTGCGCAACCACGTCTGGGTCTGCGGGTGGCTGCGGTCCCAATGGAGCCACACACTTTCGTGGGGCTCCAGCTGCAGGCCATCCAGTGCAGTTCGGGGGATTGAACGCGCCCCGCCCTTTCCGTCCAAAACGAGGGCATGAACCAGCCCCCACTGCGCGTTTGTTTCGTCGAACATTCCAATCCTTGCTGAGTGAATCGCTAACGGCGTGAAGAATAATAAGGCCGGTCAGTCCGGCATCTTCAGTGCGCTGGGCGAGACGATGATGCCGTTGTTGTCGGCATAGATGAACTCTCCCGGCTTGAACGTCACACCGCCGAAGGTCACCACCTTGCCCACATCACCCAGGCCACGTTTTTCGGTTTTCAGCGGATGACTGGCCAATGCCTGCACACCGAGGTCGGTCTGTGCCAGGACATCGACGTCGCGCACGCAGCCGAAAATCACCATGCCCTCCCAACCGTTTTTCGCCGCCTTTTCAGCGATCATGTCGCCGAGCAGTGCGCAGCGCAGAGAACCTCCGCCGTCCACCACCAGGACTTTGCCGTGTCCGGGCTGGTCGGCTTGCTCGCGCACGTGAGAATTGTCTTCGAAGCACTTGAGCGTGACGATCTCGCCGCCAAATGAATCACGGCCACCAAAGTTGCTGAACATCGGCTCTACCACCTGAACCAGCTCAGGGTAGGCATCGCACAAGTCCGGGGTGATGTAATGCATGGGTAACTCCTGTCAGGAAAGCTCTGTGATGAGGGTAGACAGCCACTAGGATAGACGGCTACGAGAAGGCGGCTTGAACGACCAACCCTCCACGCGCATTGCATCCTTTATATAGCACCTCAGGCACAACCGAAAATCTGACCAACGAGTCGCCACCTGCCGTCCGGCCCCGGTGTCGAGAATGAATGCAGCTTATCGCCAACTCCTCGGCCAAGGAATGGCTGGGCCCGTGACAATCACGGAGTTGCCATCATGTTCAGCGTTGATTCAGGCTTTACCACCGCAACATGCCGGTTCAGCCAGTCCGCCACACGCGGCCAGACCTGTGTTTGCGCGGCTTTGCTGACCAGCATGGGCACGTGACCGAAGTCTTCGCTGAAGCCCTGTTCGCGGCCAAGGACGAGAAAGGTCCTGTCGTCGCTGCCAAAACGCTCGAAGAGCTGGCGGCAGGCCCATTCCGGGTCCTGATGATCGCCACCGCCAGCCACGCACAGCAGCGGGACCGTCACCTGTTGCAGCCCGGCCCACCAGTCATCCTTCTTGTGCCCGAAGCCGCCGAACAGGCCATGCCAGCGCATGCTTTCCAGAAGGACGCCCGTGGGCTCGTCTTCCGGGCCGCGTTTGAAACGCGAGCCTGACACGTGCTCGAAGCGCTTGAGCAGCAGCCGTGCAGCCCATTGCAGCGGCGGCACTTTGAGCGGCCAGTGGCCGCGGGTGACCTGACTGCCGAACAGCGCCACCGACGCCGCATCGTCCGCCGTTAGATACTGGCCGCCCAAGGCCGCGGCGAGGGTCGTGCCGCCGAGGGAATGGCCGATCCAGTGCGGCGCGTCGCCGGTCTGCTCGCGCACGAACGCGGCGATGGCCGGCAGATCAAAGCGCGCATAGTCCGCGACGCAATTGGTTTTGTACGCACTGTTGCGCGCCGACAGGCCATGGCCGCGCATTTCCGGGATCCACACATCGAACCCGGCACGGGCCAGATAGGCACCCAGACCGATGCCTTTGGGGGAATACCAGAAGCGCCGGTTGGAAAAGCTGCCGTGCAGCAGGACCACCGGCACGCCTCGGGCATCCGGGGCCGACACACGACCCAGCCGGGTGACGGCGATTTCGACGGTGAAATCCGGGCTGTTGCCGGGCTTCAAACGGTAGACGTCCTCGGTCAGGTCGCCACGACGCTCGGCACTGATCAGGGCCACGGGGAAGAGATGACTGCTGCTTTGCATGGTGCTTTTGCTGGACGCTCTCGATGGATGGGGGCTGGCAGTTAGGCGGGACAGCAGGTTGACGCTGCCAGCGCGCTGAAAATCACCCACAAAAAAGGGCGGATTCGTTAAAAACCGCCCTTTAGGGAAACCGGCCCATGGAAACGGGCCGGCATCTTACTCGATCTGCATCAGGTTGGAGCGTCCTCTTCGGACAGGAAGAACCAGGTCTCCAGTACCGAATCAGGATTGAGGGAAACGCTTTCGATCCCCTGCTCCATCAACCAGCGCGCCAGATCCGGGTGATCGGACGGGCCCTGGCCGCAGATGCCGATGTACTTGCCGGCCTTGTTGCAGGCCTGAATGGCGTAGGACAGCAGCTTCTTGACCGCAGGGTTACGCTCGTCGAACAGGTGGGCGATGATCCCGGAGTCACGGTCCAGGCCCAGGGTCAGCTGGGTAAGGTCGTTGGAGCCTATGGAGAAACCGTCGAAGAATTCGAGGAATTCATCGGCCATCAGGGCGTTGGACGGCAGTTCGCACATCATGATGACGCGCAGACCGTTCTCGCCACGGGCCAGACCGTTTTCGGCGAGCAAGTCGATGACCTGGCTCGCTTCGCCCAGGGTGCGGACGAACGGCACCATGATCTCGACGTTGGTCAGGCCCATCTCGTTGCGCACGCGCTTGAGGGCGCGGCATTCGAGCTCGAAGCAGTCGCGGAAGTTTTCACTGATGTAACGCGACGCGCCACGGAAGCCCAGCATCGGGTTTTCTTCCTCTGGCTCGTACAGCTTGCCGCCGATGAGGTTGGCGTATTCGTTGGACTTGAAATCCGACAGCCGCACGATGACTTTCTTCGGCGAGAACGCCGCCGCCAGGGTGCTGATGCCTTCGACCAGCTTCTCGACGTAGAACCCGACCGGGTCGTTGTAACCGGCGATGCGCTTGTCGACGCTTTCCTTGATGTCCTGGGGCAGGTTGGCGTAGTTCAGCAGCGCCTTGGGGTGCACGCCGATCATGCGGTTGATGATGAATTCCAGACGCGCCAGGCCGATACCGGCGTTGGGCAGCTGGGCGAAATCAAAGGCGCGATCGGGGTTGCCGACGTTCATCATGATCTTGAACGGCAGGTCAGGCATGGCGTCGACGGAGTTCTGCTTGATGTCGAAGCCCAGCTCGCCCTCGAAGATGTAACCGGTGTCGCCCTCGGCGCAGGACACGGTGACGCCCTGACCTTCCTGCAACAGCTCGGTGGCGTTGCCGCATCCCACTACCGCCGGAATGCCCAGCTCGCGAGCGATGATCGCTGCGTGGCAGGTGCGCCCGCCGCGATTGGTGACGATGGCGCTGGCGCGCTTCATGACCGGTTCCCAGTCCGGATCGGTCATGTCGGAGACCAGCACGTCGCCGGGCTGGACCTTGTCCATCTCGGACACGTCTTTGATGATCCGCACTTTGCCGGCGCCGATGCGCTGGCCGATAGCGCGGCCTTCCACCAGAACGGTGCCCTTCTCTTTGAGCAGGTAACGCTCCATGACGTTAGCCGAGGTACGGCTTTTCACGGTCTCGGGACGCGCCTGCACGATGTACAGCTTGCCGTCGTCGCCGTCTTTGGCCCACTCGATGTCCATCGGGCACTGGTAGTGCTTTTCGATGATCATCGCCTGGCGTGCCAGGTTGCTGACTTCCTCGTCGCTGAGGCAGAAACGCGCGCGGTCGGCCAGATCGACGTCGATGGTCTTGACCGATTTGCCGGCCTTGGCTTCCTCGCCGTAGATCATCTTGATCGCCTTGCTGCCGAGGTTGCGGCGCAGGATCGCCGGGCGACCGGCTTCAAGGGTGTTTTTGTGAACGTAGAACTCGTCCGGGTTGACCGCGCCCTGTACGACGGTCTCGCCCAGGCCGTAGGCGCCGGTGATGAAGACCACATCACGGAAACCGGATTCGGTGTCCAGGGTGAACATGACGCCTGCGGTGCCGGTTTCAGAACGCACCATGCGCTGCACGCCAGCGGACAGCGCCACCAGCTTGTGGTCAAAGCCCTGGTGCACGCGGTAGGAAATGGCGCGGTCGTTGAATAGCGAAGCGAAGACTTCTTTCGCCGCGCGGATCACGTTTTCGACGCCACGGATGTTCAGGAAGGTTTCCTGCTGGCCGGCAAAGGAGGCGTCGGGCAAGTCTTCTGCGGTGGCGGAAGAGCGCACGGCCACAGCGATGTCCGGGTTGCCCGCGGAGAGCTCGGCGAAGGCGGTGCGGATTTCGGCGTTGAGCTTCTCGGGAAATTCAGCCTCCATGATCCACTGACGGATCTTCGCGCCGGTTCTGGCCAGCTCGTTGACGTCGTCGACATCCAGCGCATCGAGAGCCTGATGGATCTGATCATTCAGCCCACTCTGCTCAAGAAAATCACGGTAGGCCTGAGCGGTAGTGGCAAAGCCACCGGGAACGGACACGCCTGCGCCCGCCAGGTTGCTGATCATCTCGCCGAGGGATGCGTTCTTGCCCCCTACGTGCTCAACATCATGTTTGCCGAGCTTATCGAGGGAAACTACGTACTCTACCAAGGTGATCTCTCCACTAACCGGTTATTGTTGGAAACGCTTTGGTGCGGGAATCGCGGCGATTGAAAACGGGTAGACTGCGGCCAGCCATGGCCTGCAAGCCGGCCTATCATATCCACAAATGGCCATCAGCTTAAGGCCCCGGGGCGCAAATGAAACGATCCGCTTTTTTCATCTCCGATGGCACCGGCATTACTGCCGAAACCCTTGGCCAGAGCCTGCTAGCGCAATTTGAAAACATTACATTCAACAAGTTCACGCGCCCCTATATCGACAGCGTCGAGAAGGCGCGGGCCATGGTGCAGCAAATCAACAAGGCCGCCGAGAAGGACGAAGCGCGCCCGATCATCTTCGATACCATCGTCAATCAGGACATCCGCGAGATCCTCGCGACCTCCGACGGCTTCATGATCGACATCTTCTCGACCTTTCTCGCCCCGCTGGAGCTGGAGCTTAGTTCACACTCTTCCTACTCGGTGGGGAAATCCCATTCCATCGGGCACAACTCCAATTACATGGAGCGAATCGAGGCGGTGAACTTTGCGCTGGACAACGATGACGGCGCCAGAACCCATTACTACGACAAGGCCGACATCATTCTGGTGGGTGTGTCGCGCTGCGGCAAAACCCCGACCTGCCTGTACATGGCCATGCAGTTCGGTATCCGCGCGGCCAATTATCCGCTGACCGAAGACGACATGGAGCGCCTGCAGTTGCCCGCTGCGCTGAAGCTGCACCGGGACAAGCTGTTCGGCCTGACCATCGACCCCGACCGTCTTACTGCGATCCGCCACGAACGCAAGCCCAACAGCCGTTACGCCAGCTACGCCCAGTGCGAGTTCGAAGTGCGCGAAGTCGAGGGCCTGTTCCGCCGCGAAAACATCCCGCACATCAATTCCACGCATTTTTCGGTCGAGGAAATCTCGGCGAAGGTGCTGGTGGAGAAAGGGGTGGAGCGGCGGTTCAAATAATCGCGCAGCCTCAAAACCGTAGGAGCCGGCTTGCTGGCGAACCGGGGCTTCACACCCCATTTTCAATGCCTGACTCACCGCGACCGCACTAAAGCGGTGGCCCATCATCGTTGAAGTAGCTGAGTAGCCGGTTCGCCAGCAAGCTGGCTCCTACGGATTTCGGCGCTCTATGAAACCGAGTTTTCAGCCCGGCACGCGCACCCAGCCTTCCATCAATACCCGCGCACTGCGGCTCATGATGGCTTTTTTGACCTGCCATTCACCGTCGACCAACACGGCTTCAGCGCCGACACGTAAGGTCCCGGAGGGGTGGCCGAAGCGCACGGCACTGCGCTCGCCACCGCCCGCCGCCAGGTTGACCAGCGTCCCCGGAATCGCCGCCGATGTGCCGATGGCCACTGCCGCGGTGCCCATCATCGCGTGATGCAGTTTGCCCATGGACATCGCGCGCACCAACAGGTCGGTGTCTTCGGTTTTGACGCGCTTGCCGCTGGAAGACAGGTATTCCGCAGGCGGCGCCACGAAGGCGACCTTGGGCGTGTGCTGACGCGTTGCTGCCTCCTCGACAGTGCCGATCAGCCCCATGCGCACGGCGCCGTAGACCCGGATCGTTTCGAACATGCTCAGGGCCTTCGGGTCGCTGTTGATTGCGTCCTGCAATTCGCTGCCGGAGTAGCCGATGTCGCGGGCGTTGACGAAGATCGTCGGGATGCCGGCATTGATCATCGTCGCCTTGAACGTACCGACGCCCGGCACTTCAAGCTCGTCCACGAGATTGCCGGTGGGGAACATCGACCCCCCTGCGCCCTCCTCGTCCGCCGCCGGGTCCATGAATTCCAGCTGCACTTCGGCCGCCGGAAAGGTCACGCCGTCGAGCTCGAAATCGCCGGTTTCCTGAACCGCCCCGTCGGTGATCGGCACATGGGCGATGATGGTTTTGCCGATGTTGGCCTGCCAGATGCGCACCACCGCCACGCCGTTACGGGGGATGCGCGCCGGGTCAACCAGACCGTTGCTGATGGCGAACGGGCCGACCGCGGCCGACAGGTTGCCGCAATTGCCGCTCCAGTCGACGAAAGGCTTATCGATAGCGACCTGGCCAAACAGGTAATCGACGTCGTGATCGGCTTTCTCGCTCTTTGACAGGATCACCGTTTTGCTGGTGCTCGACGTTGCGCCGCCCATGCCATCGATCTGCTTGGCGTACGGGTCGGGGCTGCCAATCACCCGCAGCAGCAAGGCGTCACGGGCCGCGCCGGGGGTTTGCGCGGCTTCGGGCAGATCGTCCCGGAGGAAAAACACGCCCTTGCTGGTGCCACCGCGCATGTACGTCGCGGGAATCTTGATCTGTGCTGTGAAAGCCATGAACTGTTCCTTCTTATTCTTTCCAATATAAAGAGCAGAGCGCGCGGCGGCTCAGGCGACGGCCGAAGATTCGAGGAAGTCCTGGGCGAAGCGTTGCAGCACGCCCCCGGCTTCGTAGATCAACACCTCTTCACCCGTGTCGAGGCGGCAGGTCACCGGCACCTCTACGCGCTCGCCGTTCTTGCGCTGGATGATCAGGGTCAGCGTCGCGCCCGGCGTACGCGGGCCAATCACGTCGTAGGTTTCACTGCCATCGATGGCCAACGTCAGGCGATTGGTGCCCGGTTTGAATTCCAGCGGCAGCACGCCCATGCCCACCAGATTGGTGCGGTGGATGCGTTCGAAGCCTTCGGCGACGATGACCTCGACACCCGCCAGGCGCACGCCCTTGGCGGCCCAGTCCCGGGACGAACCCTGGCCGTAATCGGCACCGGCAATGATGATCAGTGGCTGCTTGCGCGCCATGTAGGTTTCGATGGCCTCCCACATCCGCGTGACCTGGCCTTCCGGCTCGATGCGCGCGTAGGAACCCTGCTTGACCTTGCCGTTCTCCACCACCATTTCATTGAACAGTTTGGGGTTGGCGAACGTGGCGCGCTGGGCCGTCAGGTGATCACCGCGGTGGGTGGCGTAGGAGTTGAAGTCCTCCTCCGGCAGGCCCATTTTGTCCAGGTATTCGCCGGCGGCACTGTCGAGCATGATCGCGTTGGACGGCGACAAGTGATCGGTGGTGATGTTGTCCGGCAGCACCGCCAGCGGACGCATGCCGCGCAGGGTTCGCTCGCCGGCCAGGGCGCCTTCCCAGTAGGGCGGGCGGCGAATGTAGGTGCTCATCGGGCGCCAGTCGTACAGCGGCGCGACTTTCGGGCCGGTGTCTTCGTGGATGGCGAACATCGGGATGTACACCTGACGGAACTGCTCCGGCTTGACCGAGGCCTTCACCACTTGATCAATCTCGGCGTCGCTTGGCCAGAGGTCTTTCAAGCGGATTTCTTCGCCATTGGGGCCGGGGCCCAGCACGTCTTTCTCGATGTCGAAGCGGATCGTTCCGGCGATGGCGTAGGCCACCACCAGCGGTGGCGAGGCGAGAAACGCCTGCTTGGCGTAAGGATGAATGCGTCCGTCGAAGTTGCGGTTGCCCGACAACACCGCCGTGGCGTAAAGGTCGCGGTCGATGATTTCCTGCTGGATCACGGGGTCCAGCGCGCCGGACATGCCGTTGCAGGTGGTGCAGGCGAACGCGACGATGCCGAAACCCAGTTGCTCCAGCTCAGTGGTCAGACCCGCTTCGTCGAGGTACAGCGCGACGGTTTTCGAGCCGGGCGCCAGGGACGATTTGACCCACGGTTTGCGCGTCAGGCCCAGGCGATTGGCGTTGCGCGCAAGCAAACCTGCGGCAATGACGTTGCGCGGGTTGCTGGTGTTGGTGCAACTGGTGATGGCAGCGATGATCACCGCGCCGTCCGGCATTTCGCCCGGAGTCTCTTCCCAGGCCGCCGCGATGCCTTTGGCGGCCAGATCAGCGGTGGCTACGCGTGCGTGTGGGTTGGACGGCCCGGCCATGTTGCGCACCACGCTGGACAGGTCGAAATGCAGCACGCGCTCGTATTCGGCGGTGACCAGGCTGTCAGCCCAGAGCCCGGTGTGGCGGGCGAAGGTTTCGACCAACTGCACTTGCTGGTCTTCGCGTCCGGTCAGCCTGAGGTAATCGATGGTCTGTTGATCGATGCTGAACATGGCCGCGGTCGCGCCGTATTCAGGGGCCATATTGGAGATGGTTGCGCGGTCGCCGAGGGTCAGCGCGCGGGCGCCCTCGCCGTAGAACTCCAGGTACGCGCCGACGACCTTTTGCTGACGAAGGTATTCGGTGAGCGCCAGCACCACGTCGGTGGCGGTAATGCCCGGCTGCGGACGGCCCGACAGTTCGACGCCAATGATGTCCGGCAGGCGCATCCACGAGGCGCGGCCGAGCATGACGTTCTCGGCTTCCAGGCCGCCGACGCCGATGGCGATCACGCCCAGCGCATCGACGTGAGGCGTGTGGCTGTCGGTGCCGACCAGCGTGTCCGGGAAGGCGACGCCGTTCAGCGTCTGGATCACCGGCGACATCCGCTCCAGATTGATCTGATGCATGATGCCGTTGCCCGGCGGGATCACTTCGACGTTCTTGAACGCCTGCTTGGTCCAGTTGATGAAGTGAAAGCGATCTTCGTTGCGCCGGTCTTCAATCGCGCGGTTTTTGCTGAAGGCATCCGGGTCGTAACCCCCGCATTCGACGGCCAGCGAGTGGTCGACGATCAACTGCACGGGCACCACCGGGTTGACCTGGGCGGGGTCGCCGCCCATGTCGGCGATGGCATCGCGCAAGCCGGCCAGGTCCACCAGCGCGGTCTGGCCAAGGATGTCGTGGCAGACCACGCGGGCCGGAAACCACGGGAAATCGAGATCACGCTTGCGTTCGATCAATTGCGTGAGCGAGGCCGTCAGCGTCGTCGGATGGCAACGTCGCACCAGGTTTTCGGCGAGCACGCGGGAGGTGTACGGCAGCGTGGCATAGGCGCCGGGTTTGATCCCATCGACTGCCGCGCGGGCGTCGAAGTAATCCAGCGAAGTGCCGGGCAGCGATTTGCGGTATTCAGTGTTCATCGTCAGGACTCGATCACGGAAAAGTTACGGGTGGAGAGCCCCGTGGAACTCTCCTTTCCCCATCAGCGCTGTTCGATGGGCACGAACCTGCGCTGTTCGACGCCGATGTATTCGGCGCTCGGTCGGATGATGCGATTGTTGGCACGCTGTTCGAACACGTGGGCGGCCCAGCCGGTCAGGCGCGAGCAGACGAAGATCGGGGTGAACAGCTGGGTCGGGATGCCCATGAAGTGGTACGCCGAGGCGTGATAGAAGTCGGCGTTGGGGAACAGCTTCTTCTGCTCCCACATGGTCTTGTCGATGGCTTCGGAGACCGGGAACAGCACCGTGTCGCCCACCTCCTCCGCGAGCTTTTTCGACCAGCCCTTGATCACCTCGTTGCGCGGGTCGTTGTCCTTATAGATCGCGTGACCGAAGCCCATGATCTTGTCCTTGCGTTCGAGCATCGCCAACGTGCCCTTCGTCGCTTCTTCGGCGGAGGCGAATTTCTGGATCATCTCCATCGCCGCTTCATTGGCGCCGCCATGCAAAGGCCCGCGCAGGGTGCCGATGGCCGCCGTGATGCAGGAAAACAGGTCGGACAGGGTCGATGCACAGACCCGGGCGGTGAAAGTAGAGGCGTTGAACTCGTGCTCGGCGTAGAGAATCAGCGAGACGTCCATGACCTTGCGGTGCAGTTCGATCGGCGCCTTGTCCAGCAGCAGTTTCAGGAAGTGCCCGGCGATGGACACCTCGTCGGTAACGCAGTCGATGCGCTTGCCTTCGTGGCTGAAGCGGTACCAGTAGCACATGATCGCCGGGAACGCGGCCAGCAGCCGGTCGGTGGAGTCGAGCTGCTGGGCGAAGCTGGCTTCGGGCTCGAGATTGCCGAGCATCGAGCAGCCGGTGCGCATGACGTCCATGGGGTGGGTGTCGGCGGGAATGCGCTCCAGCACTTCTTTCAGCGCCTGGGGCAAATCACGCAGGCCCTGGAGTTTCTTCAGGTAGCCGTCGAGTTGCGCCTGGGTTGGCAGTTCGCCATACAGCAGCAGGTACGCGACTTCTTCGAATCGGGCGTCGGCGGCGAGTTCACGCACGTCGTAGCCGCGGTAGGTCAATCCGGCGCCGGCCTGGCCGACGGTGGACAACGCGGTCTGCCCGGCCACCTGGCCCCGCAGGCCTGCGCCGCTCAATACTTTTGCTTCAGCCATTGCTGTCTCCAGTCTTGTAGTTGTGTGGGAATCGGCAATTCTTTCCAGTACGCAAGATGCTTTATGTGTAGGAGCGCGCTTGCCCGCGAAGGCGTCGTGTCAGCAAATACAAGGTCATCTGAATAAATGCCTTCGCGGGCAAGCGCGCTCCTACACTGGGCCGTGATCAGCCTTTCTTCTGCGCAAAGAGCGCATCGAGCTTCTGCTCGAACGCGTGGTAGTCGATGCGCTCGTACAACTCCATGCGCGTCTGCATGGTGTCGATGACGTTCTTCTGGGTGCCGTCGCGACGAATCGCCGTGTAAACGTTTTCCGCGGCTTTGTTCATTGCCCGGAACGCCGACAGTGGATACAGCACCAACGCCACTTCAGCGGACTTCAGCTCGTCGGTGGTAAACAGCGGCGTCGAGCCGAATTCCGTGATGTTGGCCAGGATCGGCGCCTTCACCCGTGAGGCAAACAGCTTGTACATCTCAAGCTCGGTGATCGCTTCCGGGAAGACCATGTCCGCGCCCGCTTCGATGCACGCAGCGGCACGGTCCAGTGCAGATTCCAGCCCTTCCACCGCCAGCGCATCGGTGCGCGCCATGATCACGAAACTGTCGTCGGTTCGCGCATCCACCGCCGCCTTGATGCGGTCGACCATCTCCTGCTGCGAGACAATTTCCTTGCCGGGCCGGTGACCGCAGCGCTTGGCGCCAACCTGGTCTTCGATGTGCATCGCCGCCGCGCCGAACTTGATCATCGACTTCACCGTACGCGCCACGTTGAACGCCGAGGCACCGAAGCCGGTGTCGACGTCCACCAGCAGCGGCAGGTCGCAGACGTCGGTGATGCGGCGTACGTCGGTGAGCACGTCATCCAGGCTGGTAATACCGAGGTCCGGCACGCCCAGCGAACCCGCCGCAACACCGCCGCCGGACAGGTAAATGGCCTTGAAGCCGGCCCGTTGCGCCAGCAGCGCGTGGTTGGCGTTGATCGTGCCGACCACTTGCAGGGGATGTTCACTGGCAACGGCGTCACGGAAGCGTTGGCCGGGAGTGGTTCTTGTGGTCATTGTTCACCTCGGGCAGTGGCAGCGTGGAAGTGCTGCTCAATGTTGCGTTTGGACGCGGCAATGTGTCGGCGCATCAACAGCTCGGCCAGCTCGCCGTCACGTTCGGCGATGGCGTCGAGAATACGGTGGTGCTCGGCAAACGCCTGGCGCGGTCGGTTGGGCGTCGTCGAGAACTGAATGCGGTACATGCGCACCAGTTGGTAGAGGTCATCACAGAGCATCTGGGTCAGCGTGCTGTTGCGCGCGCCCTGGATAATCCGGTAATGAAAATCGAAGTCGCCTTCCTGCTGGTAATAGCCGACGCCGGCCTGAAAGGCGCTGTCGCGTTCGTGGGTTTCCAGCACCTGGCGCAGCTCGTCGACTTCTTCAACGGTCATGCGCTCGGCGGCCAGGCGACAGGCCATGCCTTCCAGGGATTCGCGGATTTCGTACAGCTCGACCAGTTCGGCATGGCTCAGCGAGACCACGCGAGCGCCGACGTGGGGCACGCGGACCAGCAGGCGCTGGCCTTCGAGCCGGTGAATGGCCTCGCGCAACGGCCCGCGGCTGATGCCGTAGGTGCGCGCCAGCTCGGGCTCGGAGATCTTGCTGCCGGGGGCGATGTCGCCCTTGACGATGGCCGCCTGTATACGGCGAAACACGTTCTCGGACAGCGTCTCGGCATCGACCGGAGTGGCGGGCAGGATTTCTGCGGCATTCAACATTGTTGACACCTGTTGATTGAATGTCAGCAAATCTAGCGATACAAGCTGAATCCGTCAAAGCAAAACGGACTATTGTCGACAATCGTCTAATAGCGACACATGTTGACGAAATGTCCGACAGCTCGTATCCGCGCCTACCTTCGCTGGTGCCACAAAAGCTTCATGCTAGAATGCCGGCCGCCTCAAAACGCCCACGCGGGCAGCGGGCGGCTTTCGCAGGAGCGGCACCCTTGGTCAAACCAAAACCCCATTTCAACGTCAAAGCAGCTCCTTCACCTTTCATCGCGCCTGGACTTATGAGCCGCCACCCTCTTCTCTTCCTCTTATCCCTCTACGTGCCAGGCTTCTTTCTGCCCGGACTTTTTCTGCCCGGGATCGCTTTGGCCGCTGAAAAAACAGTGTACGGCCTGAACGAATATGCGGAGCTTGCCGACATCGACCTGCAGGTCGCGGCCAAACTGGACACCGGCGCCAAAACCGCTTCCCTGAGCGCCCGCGACATCAAGCGTTTCAAGCGCAATGGCGATTCCTGGGTGCGTTTCTACCTGGCCATCGACGACGCCCACGAACACCCGATCGAACGCCCCCTGGCCCGGGTCAGCAAGATCAAGCGCCGTGCGGGCGACATTGATGCCGATGACGACAAGAAATACACCGCTCGCCCGGTCATCAGCCTGGATGTCTGCATGGGCGCGGCGCTGCGCAACATAGAAGTGAACTTGACCGACCGCAGTGCATTCCAATACCCGCTTTTGATTGGCTCCGAGGCCCTCAAGCACTTCGACGCGCTGGTCGATCCAAGCCTGAAATACGCAGCAGGCAAGCCTGCCTGCGTCACCGACGCTAAAACCGCAGAGTAACGACATGCGCTCTCTTACCCTCCATCTGAAGATCCTGATCGCGACCCTGGTCACGCTGGGCATCGCGATCACGGCTTATCAGATACTGGTGCTCGGCATTCCGGTGACCGAAGACGAAACCGACGACCTGTGGAATATCGACGCCAAGGTCGAGTTCGTCGCCAACCCCAAGGACACGGTCAAGGTGCAGATGTACGTGCCGCCGCTGTCCCGCGATTACATCAGCCTCAACGAAAGCTTTATCTCCAACAACTATGGCGTGAACGTCAACCGCGCCGACGGCAACCGCAAGGTCACCTGGTCCGCGCGCCGGGCCACCGGCAATCAGACGCTGTACTACCGACTGGTATTGACCAAGCGCTACAGCGGCGAGAAAGCCAAGATCAAAGGGCCGATCTTCCGCGACAGCATCGTTGTCGAAGGCCCGGAAAAAATCGCGGCGGACGCCCTGCTTGCACCGATCCGGCAGCATTCCGCCGACGTCGAGACCTTCGTCAGCGAAGCCATCAAGCGGGTCAACAACCTGAGCGACGACAACGTCAAGCTGCTGCTGGCTGGCGATACGTCGGTGGCGAACAAGGCGCGGATCACCGAAACCCTGCTGTCCATCGCCCATGTGCCGGTGGAGAAAGTCCATACGATTCGCTTGGTCGCCGATCAGCCGCAGTCGCCCGAACTGTGGCTGCGCAGCTTCAATGGCAAGGACTGGCTGTATTTCAATCCGGAAACCGGCGAAGCGGGCCTGCCCCAAGACCGGCTGCTGTGGTGGACCGGCAACGATAACCTGATCTCCGTGGAGGGTGGCAAGAAGGCCACCGTGAGTTTCAGCCTGAACAACAGCGAGATGAACGCGATTCGTCTGGCCAAGCTGACCGATGAAAGCACCGACGCCGACTTCCTCGAATACTCGCTGTACAGCTTGCCGCTGCAAACCCAGCAGACCTTCATGATCATGGTGATGATCCCGATCGGCGTGCTGGTGATCCTGATCCTGCGCAACCTCATAGGCCTGCAGACGCTGGGGACCTTCACCCCGGTGCTGATCGCGCTGGCGTTCCGCGAGACCCAGCTGGGCTTTGGCATTGTGTTGTTCACGATTATCACGGCGCTGGGCCTTTCCCTGCGCTCGTATCTGGAACACCTCAAGTTGCAGATGCTGCCCAGGCTGTCGGTGGTGCTGACCTTCGTGGTGGTGCTGATTGCTGCCATCAGCCTGTTCAGCCACAAGCTGGGCCTGGAGCGCGGGCTGTCGGTGGCGCTGTTCCCGATGGTGATTCTGACCATGACCATCGAACGCCTGTCGATTACCTGGGAAGAACGCGGCGGCGGCCATGCGATGAAAGTCGCCATCGGCACCCTGTTCGCGGCGTCGCTGGCGCACATCATCATGAGCATCCCGGAGTTCATCTACTTCGTGTTCACCTTCCCGGCGATCCTGCTGATTCTGGTGGGCTTCATGCTGGCGATGGGGCGTTATCGCGGTTATCGGCTGACCGAACTGGTCCGCTTCAAGGCCTTCCTCAAGGAAGACGCCGAGCGGGAACACCACAAATGATCGGCTGGTGGAAAACCTGGAAGGCGCTGGAAGCCAAGGGGATCATGGGCATCAACCGGCGTAACGCCGACTACGTGCTCAAATACAACAAGCGCAGCCTGTACCCCATCGTCGATGACAAGATCATCACCAAGGAGCGGGCCATCGCGGCGGGCATTCACGTGCCGGAGCTGTACGGGATCATTTCCACCGAGAAAGAAATCGACAAGCTCGACACGATCATCGGCGGGCGCAGCGATTTCGTCATCAAGCCCGCCAAGGGCGCAGGTGGCGACGGCATCCTGGTCATCGCCGACCGTTTCGAAGAGCGTTTCCGCACGATTTCCGGGCGCATCATCAGCCACGACGAAATCGAGCATCAGATTTCCAGCATCCTCACCGGGCTGTATTCCCTCGGCGGCCACCGTGATCGCGCGCTGATCGAATACCGGGTAACGCCCGATCAGATTTTCAAGAGCATCAGTTACGAAGGCGTTCCGGACATCCGCGTGATCGTGCTGATGGGTTACCCGGTGATGGCCATGCTGCGCCTGCCCACCCGGCAGTCCGGCGGCAAGGCCAACCTGCACCAGGGCGCCATCGGTGTCGGCGTCGACCTGGCGACCGGGCTGACGTTGCGCGGCACCTGGCTGAACAACATCATCAGCAAGCACCCCGACACCACCAACGCGGTGGATGGCGTGCAACTGCCGAATTGGGACGGCTTCATGAAGCTCGCGGCAGAGTGCTACGAGCTGTGCGGCCTGGGTTATATCGGCGTCGATATGGTGCTGGACCAGGATCGCGGGCCGTTGATTCTGGAGCTGAATGCTCGGCCAGGGCTCAACATCCAGATTGCCAATGACTGCGGGCTGACTCACCGGACCGTGGCGGTGGAGAAGCGGCTGGAAGAGCTGGCGGCGGAAGGCGTACACGAAAGCCCGGAAGAGCGGGTCAAGTTTGCTCAGGGGTTGTTTGGGCACGTTTGAGCGTTCGCCTGTTGATCACGCTGTTCGGCACTTGCCTTCAAGCCTCGCGCTACGGGGAGCGCCGAATCGACTGCAGGAGCGCGCTTGCACGCGAACATATCTGCCCTGACACCTACGTGCCTGACCCACCGCATTCGCGGGCAAGCGCGCTCCTACCCGGGATATCGGCAGCGTCCAGCTCTTCGGCGGATGAAAATTCGTAGGAGCCGGCTTGCTGGCGAACGCGGTCAGTCAGAAATGACGATATCGCCTCACCCGGCGGATTCGCCAGCAAGCCGGCTACAAACTGTGCGTGCGTTGAGCAGTCAGGTGTTCAAGATCGAAGATCCCAAATCTCGCCGGGATCGCGTGTAGCCGTTCATAGCCGACCCCATTGAAAATGAAGATTCACCCCATGCGGCATCCCGTCCCTGGAGAACCCTCGCCCATCGCTGTATAGTTTTTTACATACCGAAACAATGAGTAACAGATGTCTCCTGCCAAGCTGTATTCCCCTCTGTTGCTCAGCCTGCTGGCATTGATCGTGACGGCCGCCTGCGCGCTTTTATTGGGCCGCTATCAGATTTCAATCCACGAATTCAGCACGTTCATCGCAACGATGCTGGGCCTCAGCGACATGCCCGCTCAGCGCTATGACCTGCTTCACAGCCTGATCATCGAGGCGCGCCTGCCACGGGTCATTGCCGCCGTGCTGGTGGGCGCCGGGCTTTCAGTCTCGGGCGCGGCGTATCAGGGCGTGTTCCGTAACCCGCTGGTGTCGCCGGGCTTGCTGGGGGTGTTGAGCGGCTGCGCGTTCGGCGCTGCGCTGGGAATCATCTGGCACCTGCCGCCCCTGGCCATTGCGCTGGTGGCGTGCCTGACCGGACTGATCGCCGTGGCGGTCGGTCTGGGCATTGCCCATATGTTTGAGTCCCCCTCGATTCTGCTGCTGGTGCTCGGCGGCATTGTTGCGAACGCCCTCTTCACCTCGCTGCTGTCGATCGCCCAATACATGGCCGATCCGGTGGATCAATTGCCGAGCATCGTCTATTGGCTGCTCGGCAGCCTCAGCGCCGTCGACGTGCAAGCGTTATGGATCATCGGTCCTATTCTGGCCGCGGCCATCGTGCTGTTGTGTCTGACCGGTCGCGCCATCGACGCGCTTTCCTTGAGTGATGACGAGGCCCTGAGCCTGGGCGTGCCGGTGGAGAAGATCCGTGGCGGCCTGATCGTGCTGACCACGCTGATCTGCGCACTCACTGTGAGTCTGGCGGGCATGGTCGGCTGGATCGGCCTGCTGATTCCGCACCTGGCGCGATTGATGGTCGGTCCCGGCAATACGCGTCTGCTGCCCCTCAGCGCCTGCCTGGGCGGGATCTTTCTGCTGGGGGCCGACGGCATCGCTCGCAGTGTGTCGGCGGGAGAAATCCCCCTCGGCATCATCACCGAACTGTTCGGCGCGATCGCCTTTGTGCTGGTGCTGCATCGCGTGCGCAAGGGTTGGCTATGAAGCGCTTGCAGGCCCGCCAACTGAGCTATCGGATCGGCGACCGTTTGATCCTCGATGATGTCTGCCTGGACATAAAAGCCGGCGACAACATTGCCCTGCTGGGAGCCAACGGCGCCGGCAAAAGCACCTTGATGAGGCTGCTGCTGGGGTTGCTGACGCCCCACGCCGGCGAGGTGCTGATCGACGGCCAACCGATGGGCTCGATGAAGCGCCGCGCCGTCGCCCGGCAGATCGCCTACGTACCCCAGAGCCACGTGCCGAGCTTTCCGTTCAGCGTCGCCCACATCGTCAGGCAGGGCCGATTGCCCACCGTGGGCCTGGGCCATGCACCGAGTTGCGACGACAAGACCTCTGTGCAGCAGGCCCTGACCGACCTGGGCATCCTTCATTTAAGTGAGCGGCCGTACACCGAGCTGTCCGGGGGCGAGCGTCAACTGGTGCTCATCGCCAGGGCCATGGTCCAGCGCGCCAACATCATCATTCTTGACGAGCCGGTCACCGGGCTCGACTACGGCCATCAGCTGCGCCTGCTGGCATTGCTCAAGCGCCTCGCCACCGAAGGCATCAGCGTTCTGTCCAGCACCCATCGCCCTGAACACGCCCTTGCCTGGGCCAATCGCGTGCTGGTGCTGCACGAAGGCCGACTCATCGCCGACGGCGCGCCTCACGACGTCATCGACAGCGCCCTCATGGCGCGCCTTTACCAGGTCGCCGTCGAGCAGATAGACACCGACGGCCACCGCTTTTTTATTCCTTGCCGAGTGTTTACATGACCCGATCCTTCCCATCGCGCCTGGCCTTCGCGCCGCTGTTGTTTGGCGGCTTCGCTCAGGTCAGCCTGGCGCAAGAAATGACCCTCGCGCCGCTGGACATCAGCGCCGACCAGTCGATTGCCGATCAGGCGCGGGAGAAGTCGGCGACCCTCGGCCCCATGGGTGAGCGCAGGCTGCTGGACACGCCCTATTCCATCAGCGTGCTGTCCTCGGACCTGATCGACAGTCAGCAGCTCAAGAGCTTCAAGGACATCATTCGCTACATGCCCTCCGTGCAGGCCGACGGTGCCCGGCCGCAGACCCGGGGCCTACAGGGCAGCGTGGTGCAGAACAGTCGGCTGGACGGCCTCAACGTGGTCTCGACCACCGATTACCCGGCCGAGCAACTGGGCGGCGTCGAAGTGCTGAGCGGGCTGTCGGGTTCGCTGTATGGCCCGGCCAATCCGGCCGGCACCTTCAACCTGCTGTCGAAGCGACCCACCGATTTCACCCGCAATCGGGTCACCGTCGGCGTGAGCACCGGGCTGACCTGGCTCAAGGCCGCCGACCTGAGCGGCCCGTTCGACCCGGACGGCAAGATCAAATACCGCCTGAACGTGGCCGACGAACAAGGCCATAGTTATGCGCCCGGCAGCACGTTGCGCAGGCAGCTGGTCAGCCTCGCCACGGATTTCCAGATCAGTGAAGACAGCGTCATCGAAACCAACGTCAGCCACTACGACTACCTGTCCAAGGGCCTGCCCGGCAAGTTCGCCGTCGCCTCGGGCGTGACATTGCCCCACGCGCCGGACCCGACCCGCAGCAACCTCGGGCAGAATTATTCCGGCGACAACAACACCACGGACACTGCCAGCGCCCACTTCAAGCACGATTTCGACAGCAACTGGAAACTCGACATCGGCGCGCTTCGGCAGATCGCCGACCGAGAATCCACCGCGGTCACCAACACCCTGATCAACAACGCAGGCACGTACCGCAGCTCGGTGGCGAGCGCGACCGCCAGCCGTTTCACCATCAACAGCTACCTGGCCAACCTCAATGGCAGCGTCTACACCGCCGGCATTCGCCATGATTTGACCGTCGGCGTCACAGGTTTTGACTGGGACAACTACAACCCCGTGGCCGGCGGCACGAAAACCCTGGGCAGCGCGTCATTGAACAACCCGATCGCCTTCGACGAGCCGGACTTCCCCGACTTCACCGATCGCTATCACTCGGCCAACGCCCGCCAGCGCTCGTTAGTGCTGGGCGACACCCTGACGTTCACGCCGAAATGGAGCCTGATGCTCAGCGGTAGCCAGAGTCGCCTGACCGCCGACAATTATTCTCAAGCGGGCGTCCACACTTCATCGCGGGACTCGGGCATCAGCACGGCGAGCAGCCTGATGTACAAGCCGGTGGACGACCTGACGCTGTACCTGACCTACGCCGACAGCCTGCAACAGGGCGACAGCGCGGCGGCCGGCAGCAGCAACGCCGGGGCGATCCTGTCGCCGTATCGCAGCCGCATGTGGGAGCTGGGCGGCAAATGGGTCGCGCGGGGGGTCAACCTGTCGCTGGCGGCGTTTCAGATCAAGCGCCCCTTCGCCTACACCCAGCCCGATAACGTCTATGCCGTGGCGGGTGATCAACGCAATCGCGGGGTGGAATTCCTCGCCGACGGTGAATTGACTCAAAATCTGAAGATGTTCGGGGGCATCACCTGGCTGGACCCGAAGCTGCTGTCCACCGGCAACGACAGCACGGAAGACACCCGGATCGTCGGGCTATCACGGATGACGGCCAGTCTGCTGACCGAATACCGCATCGATCAGGTGCCAGGACTCGCCGTCAATCTGAACGCCCGTTACGCCAGCGCCCGCCCCACCGACGACAGCAACGATCACTGGGTGGGCAGCTACACAACCTTCGACACCGGCGCCAGCTACAGCACCCGGTTGATGAAGCGCGACACGGTCTACCGCCTCGAAGTCACCAACCTGGCCAACGAACACTACTGGACCAACATCGTCCCCGGCGGGCTGAACGGCTACACCGGTGCCGGGCAAGCCAGCGCCACACCGGCCGCGCCGCGCATGGTGCAGGCGTCGATTCAGGTGGATCTGTGAACAGGCGGCGGGGTGGCATGGGCCATTTGCTTAGAGACTTGCTGAGCGGTGTGCTGCTCGTCAGCCTGAGCAGCTGCGCCTTGGCTGATCCGGGCGATGCTGGCCAGAACCTTCAGGCCAGCCGGCTGAAACCCAGGCAGGTGCAGGACGATGGCGGACAACAGGTCAAGGTCCCGGCAGCACCCGCCCGCATTGCTGACGCCTGGTATGCCCACCATGTGCTGCTGATGACGCTGGGGGCCGGTTCGCGCATCGTTGCGACGGTCAACCATCCTGAAAGCCAACCATGGATGTTCAAGGTCCTTCCCGCCCTGAACCAGGCCACGGCCATCCAGGGCACGGCGTTCAATGCCGAGACCTTGCTCGCCGCGCACGTCGAGCTGGTGTTCACCGCCCTCGGTGATCGGCAGGCAATCGCCTATAGACAGCTCGGCCTGCCGGTCATGCAGATGGGCTACACCGACCTCGCCGGGCTGAAACGCTCGATGCTCAACACGGCCGAGGCCCTTGGCGGTGCTGAGCCACGCACGCGGGCACTCGCCTACAACGGGTTTCTGGATCAGCAACTGGCATCGGTCAATCACGTAGTGGCGGCTATCCCGGCGGAGCAGCGACCGAAAGTGCTGCACATCGCGTCGGTCAATCCGCTGAAAGTGGATGGCGCCGACACGCTGATCAACGACTGGATCAAGCTCGCCGGAGGCCGCAATGCCGCGACGGGACTCAAGGGTAATCTGCAGATTGTGTCGGCTGAGCAGTTGCTGGCCTGGCAGCCGGATGTCGTCATCCTCGCGGCCAGCGCAGGCCGACTGGATCAGGCGGCGCAACCGCAACTGCTGAACCAGCTTGAGGCCGTGCGCAAGGGGCGCGTCCTGCGCAATCCGGCCGGGGTTTTTCCGTGGGATCGGTACGGCACCGAGGTGGTGCTTCAGGTCGCGTGGGCGGCGCAGCAGCTGCATCCTGCTTTGTTCCGGGACGCGGACATGGCGGCACAGACGATGGACTTCTACCGGCGCTTTTTCGATTACTCGCTGACGCCGGAGGATGCCCAGAGAATTCTGCACGGTGAGCCGCCGGCGACTGCGCCTTCCCCCTAGGACTCGACCTTGGGGAAGACTACAATCGCCGTCCTCGCGCACTGACTGATCCACGCCTCGCATGCCAACTTGCTCTGTACACCCATTGCCCTATCACGCCGACCCCAGCGGTTACTTCGCCCGCGTGCGCGTTGCGCCGGGCGCCGTGCTGCTGGACAGCGGTCGCCCGACGGCGGACCGTGGCCGCTTCGATCTGATCAGCGCCTGGCCGCTGGAAACCCTGCAGCCCGTTGCGGACGAATCCGGCCCGGCCTTTCTTCAGCGCCTGCGTGAATCACTGGCCCGCCTCGGTAAGGCCGAGCTGCCCGAGCACTGCGCGCTGCCGTTCGCCGGCGGATTGATCGGTTATCTGGCGTACGACTTCGGCCGCCTGTTCGAACCCCTGCCCGATCAGGCCATCGATGACTTGCACCTGCCCTCCGCGCGGCTGGGGCTCTACGCCTGGGCGCTGATCAGCGATCACCACGAGCACACCAGCCAGTTGGTGTTTCACCCTGCCCTTGATCAGGTCGAACGCCAGCGGCTGATCGCCCTGTTCGAGCAACCGGTGGCGCAGCCGGATGCATCGTTCACGCTGACATCGCCCTTCGCGCCGGACATCGATGCCGAGCAGTACGGGCAGGCCATCGGGCGGATTCACGCCTACATCCAGGCCGGTGACTGCTATCAAGTCAATTTCGCTCAGCGCTTTCGCGCCCGGTACCGCGGTGATCCGTGGACGGCGTATCAGGCGCTGCGGGTCGCCTGCCCCACGCCGTTCGCCGGGTATCTGGCCTTGCCTGAAGGCGACGCGGTGTTGAGCCTGTCGCCGGAGCGGTTCGTCAAAGTCAGTCAGCGTCAGGTGGAGACCCGGCCGATCAAAGGCACGCGGCCGCGCGGACGGAATGCCGATGAGGACGCCGCGTTTGCTCAGGAGCTGCTTTCGAGCGCGAAAGATCGCGCCGAGAACCTGATGATCGTCGACCTGCTGCGCAACGACCTGGGCCGCACCTGCCGGATCGGTTCGGTGAGCGTGCCGGAGCTATTCAGCCTGGAGAGCTATCCCAACGTGCATCATTTGGTCAGCGCGGTGACGGGCGAACTGGCCGACGGCAAGGACGCGCTGGACCTGATTGGCGGCAGTTTTCCCGGTGGCTCGATCACCGGCGCGCCGAAGATCCGCGCGATGCAGATCATCGACGAACTGGAACCCAACCGCCGGGCCTTGTATTGCGGCTCGCTGATGTACCTGGACGTGCGCGGCGAGATGGACAGCTCAATCGCTATCCGCAGCCTGCTGGCAACAGATGGCCAGATGGCCTGTTGGGGCGGCGGCGGGATCGTCGCTGATTCGCAGTGGGAGGCGGAATATCAGGAGACCTTCACCAAAGTGCGGGTGTTGATGCAGACG
Source organism: Pseudomonas sp. NPDC078416 (assembly GCF_050268485.1). Taxonomy (NCBI): domain Bacteria; kingdom Pseudomonadati; phylum Pseudomonadota; class Gammaproteobacteria; order Pseudomonadales; family Pseudomonadaceae; genus Pseudomonas; species Pseudomonas sp. NPDC078416. Next base: position 186,390 of record NZ_JBNNGV010000005.1, read on the forward strand.
CTTGAGGGGTTGTGATCAACCGATTGGGGATCGGTGCTGGATCGTGCGCATGCGCGAATCTATGGGTCTGGGGTGGCCGATGGGGCGTGAGCCCACGCAGATCCGTAGGAGCCGGCTTGCTGGCGGAAGGAGTCGGTCATTGAATAGCTCACCGCCTGACCTGACGCGTTCGCCAGCAAGCCGGCTCTTACAGAGGGATGCGTGCGTCCACTGAAAACATGCCAGCGACAACCAACGGTGGCAGCCGTCGGGAGTCAACGCCGGGTATGAGATCCGCAGGTGCCACATCCGCGTGTCCGTCTCCGTGCAGCTGCTTTCGGGCAAACGGCCCGACGTTTTTTGTTACCATCTGCGCCATTACGAGCGCCTAAGCGCCAGCCCTGATCAGGAAGCCGCCCAGATGAACCACCCTTTCGACGTTGACGACATCGCCGCTACCTTCGCCAACAAATCCCCGTCCGACATACTCAAATTCGCCTTTCAGCACTTCGGCGACGACCTGTGGATTTCCTTCAGTGGCGCGGAAGACGTGGTGCTGGTGGACATGGCCTGGAAAATCAACAAGAACGTCAAGGTGTTCAGCCTGGACACCGGGCGGCTGCACCCGGAGACCTATCGCTTCATCGATCAGGTCCGCGAGCAGTACAAAATCGACATCGACATTGTCAGCCCGGACCGGGAAAAGCTGGAGCCGATGGTCAAGGAAAAGGGCTTGTTCAGCTTCTACCGCGACGGCCACGGCGAGTGCTGCGGGATCCGCAAGATCGAGCCGTTGCGCCGCAAGCTGTCCGGCGTTACTTCCTGGGCCACCGGCCAGCGTCGGGATCAGAGCCCGAGTACGCGCAACAACGTCGCCGTGGTGGAAATCGACAGCGCGTTCTCGACCCCGGAGCGCACGCTGTACAAATTCAACCCGCTGGCCCAGATGAGCAGCGCCGATGTATGGAACTACATCCGCATGCTCGAACTGCCGTTCAACACTCTGCACGAGCGCGGCTTCATCAGCATCGGCTGCGAACCCTGCACACGCCCTGTCCTGCCGAATCAGCACGAACGCGAAGGCCGCTGGTGGTGGGAAGAAGCGACGCAGAAGGAATGCGGGCTACATGCCGGGAATATGATCGCAAAGTCCTGAGAGCAGATCGCAACCGTGTAGGAGTGAGCTTGCTCGCGATGACGGTCTGGCACGCGCCATTCAGCGTCTGACCCGACGCATCGCGAGCAAGCTCACTCCTACAGGTTTTGCGTACGCCGCCTATCAATGCTCCGGCAGTTCAACCCCGGCAAACAGCTCTTCCAGTTCCTGCTTGTTATGGCACTGAATGGCTTTGGCCATAACGTCGCGGGTCAGGTGCGGGGCGAATTTTTCGATGAAGTCGCACATGAAACCGCGCAGGAAGGTGCCACGGCGGAAGCCGATCTTGGTCACGCTGGCTTCGAACAGTTCGCTGGCGTCGAGCACCACCAGATCGCTGTCCAGCTTTGGGTCGACGGCCATTTTCGCCACGATACCCACGCCTAACCCCAATCTCACGTACGTCTTGATGACGTCAGCGTCGGCGGCGGTGAACACCACTTTCGGCGTCAGGCCTCGGTGGCTGAACGCTTCGTCCAGCTTGGAACGGCCGGTGAAACCGAACACGTACGTCACGATGGGGTATTCGGCAAGAATCTCCAGGGTCAGCTTCGGCACCTTGGTCAGCGGGTGGCCCTGGGGCACAACCACGCAGCGGTTCCAGGTGTAGCACGGCATCATCACCAGATCGCCGAACAGTTCCAGCGCTTCCGTGGCGATGGCGAAATCGACCGTGCCGTCGGCGGCCATTTCGGCGATCTGCATCGGCGAGCCCTGATGCATGTGCAGCGCGACGTCCGGGTACTGCTTGATGAAATTGCTGATCACCGGCGGCAGCGCGTAACGCGCCTGGGTGTGGGTGGTGGCGATGGACAGCGTGCCCTTTTTCTCGTTGGAGAACTCCTGGGCGATCTGTTTGATGCTTTCGACTTTGCGCAGGATCTCGCCGGCGGTGGTGATGATGCGTTCGCCCGCCGGAGTGACGCGGGTCAGGTGCTTGCCGCTGCGGGCGAAGACCTCGACGCCCAACTCGTCTTCCAGCAGGCGGATCTGCTTGCTGATGCCTGGCTGCGAGGTGTAGAGGCTTTGTGCCGTCGCTGAAACGTTGAGGTCGTGGTGCGCCACTTCCCAGATGTAGCGCAGTTGTTGAAGCTTCATATGTATCCCTCAAAGCCGGAAGACGCCACGGGCATCAGCGACGGTATATAACTGGATTATTGGTCAGGAAGGCAAAGCTAGAACTTTTTATCACTTTTACCCGGTAATGGCACGCAGCTTTTAACGCCCTTGGCACATTCCCGGAGCGCGGTCACGTTTGTGCACGCCGTTGCAGCATCGGCACCATGTACACCGGCACGTCCGACAGTTGCAGGACCCGCGCCGCCGTCCGGCCAATCGGCGTATCGCCCTCCCCGCCCTTGCTCCGACTGCCCACCACCAGCAGGTCGACGCCCAGCAGACGCGCCTGATCGAGTATCACATTGGAGGGGTCGCCCTGGACCACACGGACACTGCGGATCAGCGCCA
>NZ_JBNNGV010000006.1:0-184068 GCF_050268485.1 Pseudomonas sp. NPDC078416
GTTCGCCCATGTGGTGGCGGAAAACACGCCAAAGGGGCAGGGTGCGTTGCTCTTCCGGCGTATTGGCCAGCCTTGATTACCGCTTGCTTGGCAACACGGAATACGCGTGAACGCGCGCCGTAGTAGCCTTTAGCAAGTTTCAGAATTTTTTTGTGACGCTTACGGGCAATGACGCCACGCTTTACACGAGCCATGAGTTAATTCCTCTGTTCTTGATCAAAATTAGCAAAGGCGCAGCATGCGCTTGACTTTTGCCACGTCGGACGGATGCAGCAAGCTGCTTCCACGCAATTGACGCTTACGCTTTGTCGACATTTTGGTCAGGATGTGGCTCTTGAAAGCGTGCTTGTGCTTGATGCCATTCGCGGTTTTCAAAAACCGTTTAGCTGCACCACTTTTAGTCTTCATCTTTGGCATGTTCGGATACTCCGCATTCAGTTGATAAACATAACCGCAAGGCCTGCCGTGCCCTGGTGGTTATTTCTTCTTTTTCGGGGCGATGACCATGATCAGCTGGCGTCCTTCCATCTTAGGATGCTGTTCGACCGAGCCGTATTCGAGCAGGTCAGCTTCAACCCGCTTCAACAGCTCCATCCCCAGCTCCTGGTGGGCCATCTCACGACCGCGAAATCTCAAGGAAATCTTGGCCCTGTCCCCGTCACTCAGGAAACGTACCAGGTTGCGTAGTTTTACCTGGTAATCCCCTTCCTCCGTCCCTGGACGAAACTTGATTTCTTTAACCTGGATCTGCTTCTGATTCTTCTTGGCGGCAGCAACCTGTTTCTTCTTCTCGAAGATCGATTTGCCGTAGTCCATCAGTTTGCAAACAGGGGGTACTGCATCGGCGGAAATTTCCACCAGATCCAGCTTGGCCTCTTCAGCCTTAAGAAGCGCGTCTTCAATTGACACAATCCCAAGCTGCTCACCCTCAGCCCCAATTAAACGAACCTCACGTGCCGAGATATTCTCGTTGATCGGGGCTTTCGGTGCAGCTCGTTTATCTTGTCTCATTTCACGCTTAATAATAATTACTCCGAATCTTGGCGACCACGCCGGGAAACCGCTTGTGCAAGGAACTCCGAGAACTGGGCGACCGGCATCGAGCCAAGGTCTGCGCCTTCACGTGTACGCACAGCGACAGTTTGTGTTTCAACCTCCCGATCCCCAATCACGAGGAGATACGGAATTTTGAGCAACGTATGCTCGCGGATTTTAAAGCCGATCTTTTCATTTCTCAAGTCGGACTTGGCACGGAATCCGCTTTGCGCCAATTTTTTTTCCACCTCAAGGGCAAAATCAGCCTGTTTATCAGTGATATTCATGATCACTGCTTGAGTTGGAGCAAGCCACGCCGGGAAGGCGCCTTCGTAATGCTCGATCAGGATTCCGATGAAGCGCTCGAAGGAGCCAAGAATTGCGCGGTGCAACATGACTGGGTGCTTACGGCCGTTGTCTTCCGACACGAATTCGGCGCCCAGACGGATCGGCAGGTTGAAATCGAGCTGCAGAGTACCGCATTGCCACACGCGACCCAAGCAATCCTTGAGAGAAAATTCGATCTTCGGACCATAGAACGCGCCCTCGCCCGGTTGCAGATCGTACGGCAGACCAGCGCTGTCAAGGGCTGCAGCCAATGCAGACTCGGCGCGATCCCACAACTCATCGGAACCGACACGCTTCTCCGGACGGGTCGACAGCTTCATTTCGATGTCTTTGAAACCGAAATCGGCGTAGACCGCCATGGTCAGCTTGATGAACGCGGCCGATTCAGCCTGCATCTGTTCTTCGGTGCAGAAGATGTGCGCGTCGTCTTGGGTGAACGCCCGCACGCGCATGATGCCGTGCAGCGCGCCCGAAGGCTCGTTACGGTGGCAGGCACCGAATTCGGCCAGACGCAGCGGCAACTCGCGGTAGCTTTTCAGGCCCTGATTGAACACCTGTACGTGGCACGGGCAGTTCATCGGCTTGATGGCGTAGTCGCGGTTTTCCGACTCAGTGGTGAACATGTTCTCGGCGTAGTTCGCCCAGTGACCGGATTTCTCCCACAGGGAGCGGTCGACGACCTGAGGCGTCTTGATCTCCAGGTAGCCGTTCTCGCGCTGGGTCTTACGCATGTACTGCTCGAGAACCTGGTAGAGCGTCCAGCCGTTCGGGTGCCAGAAGACCATGCCCGGCGCTTCTTCCTGGGTATGGAACAGGCCCAGACGCTTGCCGATCTTGCGGTGATCGCGTTTCTCGGCTTCTTCGATGCGCTGGATGTAAGCAGCCAGCTGCTTCTTGTCGGCCCACGCCGTGCCATAAACGCGCTGCAGCTGCTCGTTCTTGGCATCGCCGCGCCAGTAGGCGCCAGACAACTTGGTCAGCTTGAATGACTTGAGAAAACGCGTGTTCGGCACGTGCGGACCGCGGCACATGTCGACGTATTCTTCGTGGTAATACAGGCCCATGGCCTGCTCGTTCGGCATGTCTTCGACCAGACGCAGCTTGTAGTCTTCGCCACGGGCCGTGAACACCTCGATCACTTCCGCGCGCGGTGTGACTTTCTTGATGACGTCGTAATCTTTTTCGATGAGCTGCTGCATGCGCTGCTCGATCGCCGCCATGTCGTCGGGCGTGAAAGGACGCTCATACGCGATGTCGTAATAGAAGCCGTCATCGATGACCGGGCCGATCACCATCTTTGCAGTCGGATAGAGCTGCTTGACGGCATGGCCGACCAGGTGCGCGCAGGAGTGACGAATGATCTCCAGGCCTTCCTGATCCTTAGGGGTGATGATTTGCAGGCTCGCATCGGTGTCGATGATGTCGCTGGCATCAACCAGTTGACCGTTGACCTTACCGGCAACGGTGGCCTTGGCCAGGCCTGCACCAATGGAGGCTGCGACCTCGGCTACGGATACCGGGTGATCGAAAGAACGTTGACTGCCGTCGGGAAGAGTAATAGTTGGCATGGCGCCTCCTCTCCTAGTGGTGACCCCTACCAAAGGTCACGTGGGTGGGATAGAGCCAGTACGCGATTCGGTGGTATGCCTGCCTCACAGTGGCAGGAGCCCGAAGGCCAACCTGAAGACCGAACCAGAGTGACTGGAACTTACGAAATCGACAGAACTTGCAGCAGGGCAAGGGTGCCCCGCGAGACGCGCGCTAATCTGCAGGCGCGCATGCTATCACAGCGTTACGGCAGGGTCAGCTAAAGGGTGCGCGGCACCGCATGCGGATCAGCAATTGAGACGAGCCACAGCGGCGCCACGGAACTGGCGGGCGTCGAAGACCTCACATTATCGGTAGTACACGTTCTGTGCCTGACAAACTCAACGGCCCAACGACAAAACCGACATAAAGGAATCCACCATGAAGCTTCTACGCGTTGCCGCCCTCCTCGCCCCGCTGGCCCTGACCCTGCCCCTCAGCGCTCATGCCGCGATGGATGCGAAGACCAAGACCAGCTACATGAACGAATGCACCAGCGCAGCCACCCAGAGCAACCCGTCGATGGACGCCAGCGCAGTCAAAGCGCACTGCGAGTGCGGCGCTCAGCAGATCAACCAGAACTTCTCGGACAAGGAGATCGCGTCTCTGAATGACAAAACGACGCCTCCCAGTACCGATATGACCTCTCGCCTGCAGGCTGCAGTGAGCAAAAACTGCCTGAATGGCAAAAAATAAAAAATTTACATTTCCTTGATACCCCGGACCGGGGTGTAAAGAAACGCGAAACGACTGACGCCCTGAAGCCCGCGAATTCAGCGGGTTTCAGGCCTGAGGAAAGGGTTCGATGCCAGGCGCGCCAATGGGGCTGAACAGGCCTGAAAGGCCCATTTGGAGCGTTATATTGAGGCTGCTGGCGCAAAGTTCTAATTGAAAAAGTCCAGCATTCACACAATTCGACTATGATAGCGCTCGTGTGCCCAGTTGGCCTGAGCAACACAGCACTACTGAAAATTATGTTCCTGGAGATACACCATGTCTAATCGCCAATCCGGCACCGTAAAATGGTTCAACGATGAAAAAGGCTTCGGCTTCATCACCCCACAGGGTGGCGGCGACGACCTTTTTGTACATTTCAAAGCCATTGAATCCGACGGTTTCAAAAGCTTGAAAGAAGGCCAGACTGTTTCCTTCGTGGCTGAGAAAGGCCAAAAGGGCATGCAAGCTGCTCAGGTTCGCGCGGAGTAATTCCAGCGATCTGAAAAAACCCCGTCACTGACGGGGTTTTTTTATGCCTGCGATTTCATCTCGCGGTAACGTTACCCGCAATTGACGCGGTTCACCCTCCCTGAATCATCAGTGTTCAGGTTCAGACGGTCCGAGCGGTATTCCAGCGTCACGATGTCATTGGGCCCGAGCACTCTGGCGGTCTGCGCGCCGGCCTTGGCCTTTGCCTGGTCCAGCAATGCCGCCGACGCCGGCTTGCCGACAGCGAACTGCACCGCTGCCGCGTCACAACGGGCATACCCACCCGCGGAACTGGCCGGGGAACTGGCGACGCTCTCCTCAGGCTGACTCGTAGACTCCGACGTGCTGCTGCAACCGGCCAGCAGCGCTGCGGCGAGCACCAGACCTGATGATGCGTATTTCCAGGGCATACAACCTCCTAACGTTTATCCGAAGCAGAACCTCTGCGACAGCGGTCTGGCGGCTTCGTTTCGCCAGGCGTAAGCCAAGGCAAGCACACCACCCCTGTCGAGGACAGCGCAGGAGTCTGCCCCAGGCATCGCCTGCCCGGCGCATTCAATCGTGACAAAACGTTTAAACCGCGCCCGCAGGACGTGCTGAACAGGGCGGGCGAGACTCAATAGACGTCGACGTAATCCGTGGTGGGATTGGCCCAGTTATCCCGCAGGGCGTTGTAGATCTGCGTCACCCACACGGCATCGCTGGCCGCCACCGGACCCACGCAACCGGAACCGGCGGCCCAGGTTTCCAGGCGAAACAGCAGTCCACCAATGTCTACGCCGCCCACCGCGTCGCTGGAGATCCACGCACGGCCATCGCGACTGACCCGCAGCTGGTTGTGCACGCCATCCCGCGCAGCCGCGATCATTTGCCGGACAGCGTCGTGGGTGAAGGAGTCGGGGTTATTGAGATCGATAGACACGGTTTTGCACCTTGATTGCTCTGCGCCCCGCAGCGGGATGCCACGCGGCGCAGCACTGCAGATTTACTTCAAAAGACCGAGACGCTGAGTCAACAGGTCAAAAAAGCCTTGGGCATCGCCGTTTTCGACCCAGAACACATTTTTGTTCTGAGCGAGGGTGTCGTACCAGTCGGCAATGGTCTGGCCGTGGGTCACACCCTCACGGTTATCGATCACCAGATTGACCTGCCTGCCGCTGAACAGCTCCGGCTTGATCAGCCAGGCAATCACGCTCGCATCGTGTACCGGCCCGCCGGGCAGGCCGTAATGGACCATGTCAGCCTTGACGTACTCGTTGAGGATGGCGCTGACCAGCTTGCCCGCCTGATTGTTCAGGCCATCGATCTGCTTGATGCGCGCTTCGCTGGTGAGGATCTTGTGAGTAACGTCCAGCGGCACGTAGGTCAGCTTCACGCCACTGGCCAGCACCACTTTCGCTGCATCGGGGTCGGCGTAAAGATTGAATTCAGCCACCGGGGTGATGTTACCGCCGTTGAAGTGGGCGCCGCCCATGACCACGACTTCCTTGATGCCTTGTGTGATCTCCGGCGCCTGAATCAGCGCGAGTGCCAGATTGGTCTGCGGTCCGAGCATGGCGATGGTGATGCTGTGGGGCGCAGCCTTCTTCAGGGTGTCGACCAGGTATTGCACGGCATTGCCTTCAGCCAACGGCTTTTTCGGCTCGTGCACTTCCACGCCCGGCAGGCCCTCCTTGCCGTGGATGTTCTCGGCGTAGATCGGCGTTCGCACCAGCGGCTTGCCCGCGCCGGCGTAAACCGGCACCTCTTCGCGACCGGCCCATTCCCGGGCCAGCCGGGCATTGCGCGAGGTCTTGTCGATGCGCACGTTGCCGGCCACGGTGGTGATCGCCATGACATTGAGTTCTTGCGGCGACGCCAGCGCCAGCAGTAAGGCAACGACATCGTCGGCGCCCGGGTCAGTGTCTATGATGACGTCGCGCTTTTCGGCGGCATGCACCGACGTGGCGGATAAAATGGCCAACAGCGCGGCACTCCTGATCAGTCCGGTGAAAAATTGACGATGTGTCCTCATGGGAACTCCTTGTTCCGTCGTGCTCGATACGAAAGACGAGCGATTAAAAAACCACACCCGCCACCAGCGCGATGTTGGTGTACGGCTGGCATTCGCCGGTGCGGATGATAGCCCGAGCGCCACGGCTGAGGTGTTTAAGTGCGTCATGACTCACCAGGCGCTGCTCGCCCAGTCCGCCCGAGGCATGCAAGGCCGTGACCTCCGCCAGGGCTGGCGGCCGTTTCGACAGCATCTCTTCGGCGAGGACATGACTCTCGACCTGCATTTCAGTCAGCACCACATTCAGCACGCTGAGGAAATCGGGCACACCGTGGGTCAGCGCCAGATCGATCAGTTCGACGCCGGCCGGCACAGGCATGCCTGCATCGACGATCATCAGGATGTCGCCGTGGCCGAGAGACGCAATGGCGCGGGACAAGGCGATGTTGAGCAGTGGCGTTTTTTTCATGATGAATGCCCTTGTGAAGCGGAGGCCTGAACCTCGGCGAACGTCGGAATGGAAGGCTGGGCGCCGGACCGGGTCACGGACAGCGCCGCTGCGACCTGACCGAAGCGAATGGCATCGGATTCGGATTTGCCATCGGCCAACGCCGCCGCGAAGCCGCCGACAAAGGTATCGCCTGCCGCCGTGGTGTCAACGGGCTGCACCTTGGGCGCCGGGAAGTGCTCGGAGCGCGACGGACTGGCGAACAAGGCGCCCTGCTCGCCCAGCGTGACGATCACCTTGCTGACGCCGGCTTTCAGCAATGCTGATGCAGCGGCGTCTGCGCTGGCGGTGCTGTCGACTGGCAGACCGGTCAGCGCGGTCGCCTCGCTTTCGTTGGGGATCAGGTAATCGATCCAGGCGAACCATTCGGCTGGCAGCGGGCCACTGGCCGGCGCCGGGTTGAGGATGACGGTCTTGCCCAGTTCGTGGCCGCGCTTGAGCACGTGGCCGACGGTGTCGAGCGGCACTTCGAGCTGGCAAATGATGACTTCGGCCCCGGACAGCAACGCATCGAAGCTGTCCACCACGGACGCGGTGACGTGGCCGTTGCCGCCGGCCACGATGACGATGGCGTTCTGGCTGCTGTCATCGACGACGATCAGCGCGACGCCGGTGGACTCGCCGTCGATGCGGGTGACTGCCTGGCAATCGATGCCCTCGGCGAGCAGCGCGGTGCGAAGTTGTTCGCCGTAAGCGTCATCGCCGACGCAGCCGACCATCGCGACACTGGCGCCCAGTCGCGCTGCCGCCACGGCCTGATTGGCGCCCTTGCCGCCCGGCACGGTGACGAACGACTGCCCGGCCAGGGTTTCTCCGGCACGTGGCAAACGCGGCGCGCGCGTTACCAGGTCCATGTTCAGGCTGCCCATTATCACTACTTTTGCTTGCATGACGTCTACTCTTCGGAACGTTTTTCAGACCGGGCGAAGCGCTCGGCTTAACGAAATTCGGTAAATACTTGGGGTGGCGGCGCGGTGGATTCGCGCAGCACGATACTCGGCGCAACAACCAGGTGTTCGACAGCGGTTTCGCCCCGCGTCGAGATCCGCCGCAGCAGCATCTCGGCAGCGCGTTCGCCCAGTTGCAGAATGGATTGGCCGACGGTGGTCAGGGCCGGGTAAACGTACTGGCTCATCTGGATGTCGTCGAAGCCAATCACCGAAAGATCGGCTGGCACACGCACGTTACGCTCGGCGGCGGCGCGCAACACGCCGATGCCGACCATGTCGTTGGCCGCGAAAATCGCCGTCGGCCGATCCTGCTCAAGCAGCTTGACCGCTGCGAGATAGCCACTGGGGCCGGTGAAATCGCTTTCCACCACCCAGCTTTCCGGCACGTCCACCGAGGCTTCCTGCATGGCGCGGTGATACCCCGCCAGACGCATCTTCGCCACGCTGGTCTGCGCCGGGCCGCAAATACAGGCGATGTGACGGTGGCCGAGGGACAGCAGATGCGACGTCGCCAGGTACGCGCCCAGCTCATGGTCGATGCGCACCAGATCAGCCGTCACGCCGTCCAGGTCCCGGTCGACGATGACCAACGGTGTACGCACCGCAGACAGGCCCTCGACCAGGCTGTCTCCGCCGCCCACCGACGACACGATCAGGCCGTCGACGCGTTTCTCCAGGAGCACGCGCAGATAGCTGCGCTGCTTGTCGGGGTTGTCATCGGAGTTGCAGAGGATCACGCAGAAGCCGTTGCGCTCGCAGTAATCCTCGATGCCCCGGGCCAGTTCGGCGAAGTACGGGTTGATGCCGTTGGGAATCAACAGGCCGATGGTCGCCGTGGCCTTAGCCTTGAGCGACCGCGCAACGGCGCTGGGCACGTAGTCGAGCTGCACGATGGCAGCCTCGACCTTTTTGCGCACCTCTTCGCTGACCGGTCGGGTGCGGTTAAGGACATGGGACACCGTGGTGTAGGAAATCCCGGCAATTGCCGCTACGTCCTTGATGGTGGCCATGTCAGCCGCGCCGCCGCGCGCGGTTGCTGCGGTAGGTGTCGAGGACCACTGCGACGACGATCACGGCGCCGGTGATGATGCGTTTGGTCGGCTCGGTAGCACCGATCTGCGCCAGGCCAGCGGCCAGGACCGAAATGATCAGCACGCCGAAAAAGGTGCTGATCACCGAACCGCGCCCACCCATCAGGCTGGTACCGCCGATGACCACCGCCGCAATCACTTGCAGTTCAAGGCCCGAGCCGGCGTTAGGGTCAGCGGCTTCCAGGCGTGAAATCTGGAACAGGGCGGCAACGCCCGCCAGCAGGCCCATCAGCGAAAACACCAGGATCTTGTACGGCTTGGGATTGATGCCTGCCAGACGTACGGCTTCCTCGTTGGTGCCGATGCCGATCAGGTAGCGGCCGAACACGGTGCGCGTCAGCACGGCCTGGGCCGCGAAGATGACGATCAGCGCGATGACGAACGACGGCGAGATGCCAAAGGCGAAGGGATTGGACAGCCACGCAAACGAATCACCGATGTACGCGGTGCGCGAGTCGGTCAGTTGGTACGCCACGCCGCGCGCCATTTCCAGCACGCCGAGGGAAACGATGAACGAGGGAATGCGCCACGCTACGGTGATCGAGCCGGTCAGCGTACCGGCCGCTGTTGCGCAGGCGATGCCCAGCAACGCCGACGGGAACACGCCCCAACCCCAGCCGAGCATGGCGACACTGACCGCCGAGGCGGCCAGCGCGAGCACCGAGCCCACCGACAGGTCGATGCCGCCGATGATCAGGATGAACGTCATGCCGACTGCCAGCACCATCAGGTCGGGAATCTGGTTGGCCAGGGTGCTGAAGGTTTCGTACGACAGGAAATGATCGCTGAGCAGCGAGAACAACACGATCATCGCCAGCAATGCGCCTGCCAGCCCCAGGTAAGTGCCCAGGCCGAAATAGTTGCCGCTGCGCTTGCCCGGAGACGGCAGCGCGGCAGGAGTAGTAGAAGTTTTCATCAGTCGATCCTGGGCGCGGCTTCAGACAGCAGCGCGTCACGTTTTTGATAGCCCGCGAAGGCAGCGGCAAGCAGTTCGTCCTGGGTCCAGGTGTCGCGCTCGAAGGTGTCGATCAAGCGCCCGGCAGACAGCACGCCAATGCGGTCGCAGATCAGCATCAGCTCGCGCAGATCACTGGAGACCACCACCAGCGCCCTGCCCTGACGGGTCAGTTCACCGAGCAGCGCGTAGATGTCGAACTTGGCGCCGACGTCGATGCCGCGCGTGGGTTCGTCGAACAACATCACTTGGCAGTCGCGCTCCAGCCAGCGGCCGATCACCACCTTCTGCTGATTGCCGCCCGACAGTTCCGACACCAGTTGCGTGGGGCTGGAACTGCGAATGCGCATGGCGCCCACCTGGCGTTGAGCCAGAGCGATCTCCGAATTGCCGTTGACCACGCCGGCACTGGAAATGGCTTCCATGTTGCCCAGCGCGATGTTGGCGCTGATCGATTGCGACAGCAGCAGGCCTTCGCCCTTGCGGTCTTCGGTGATCAAGGCAATGCCATGACCCACGGCGTCCACCGGCGATTTGATCTGCACGCTGCGCAGCGGGCTGCCGACTTCGATGGTGCCGCTGTCGGCCACATCGGCGCCGTAGATCAGCCGCAGCAACTCGGTGCGCCCGGCGCCGATCAGGCCGGAAATCCCGAAGATTTCCCCGACCCGCACATCGAAGGAAACGTCGCGTACCTTGTCCGAGCGATTAAGGCCTTTGACCGACAACGCCACCGCGCCGATCTTGCGCACGCCCAGGTCGATTTTCTCGCCCAGTTCACGGCCAACCATCAGCGTGACCAACTGCTCGCTGTTGTAATTGGCCATGAAGTCGACGCAGACCAGCTTGCCGTCGCGCAAGACCGCGATGCGCTGGGCAACGCGGGCCAGTTCTTCAAGGCGATGGGAGATGTAGATGATGGAAACGCCACGGTCCTGCAGGCGGGTGATCTGCTCGAAGAGCATTTCCACCTCGCGGGCCGTGAGCATCGCCGTCGGCTCGTCGAGGATCAGCACGTGGCAGTCGCCGATGAGGTTGCGGGCGATTTCGACCATCTGTTGATGGCCGATGCCCAGTTCGCTGACCAGCGTGTCCGGGTCGATGGCCTCAAGGCCGACTTGCGCCATGGCCTTGATCGCATCTTCGCGCAGCTTGCGGCGATTGATGAAACCGGCGCGGCTGGGCAGGTTGTCGAGAAACAGGTTTTCCGCCACCGACAGCGTCGGCAGCAGATTGAGTTCTTGCATGACCATGCGCACGCCGAGCTTTTCGGCCTGGGTGCGACTGGCAGGCTGGTAGGGTTGCCCCTGGAATTGCATCTGGCCGGTGGTCGGCGTGACCAGCCCGCCGATGATTTTCGACAGCGTGCTTTTGCCGGCGCCGTTTTCCCCGGTCAAGGCGAGCACTTCCCCGCGCATCAGCGTCAGGTCGATGTCACCGAGTACGGGTTGGGCGTAGGTTTTGCCAATACCACTGACAGATAGAACAGCGGCCTGAGCAGACGCTGACATAACGATCTCCACGCACCTGCCCTCACGGGCAGGCGGTACATATTTGGAAAACTGCGGGTTCGGAATGTGTGGGCTGAGAAACCAGGCCGGCTTATTGCGGCTTGGTCACCAGCTCGACCGGGGTTTCGATCACGCCGTTGGTGATCTCGAGCTTCTCGCCCTTGACCATCTTCAAGGCGGTGTCGATACCGAACACAGCCTGACGCGCAGCGAACTGGTCGGCGGTGGCCAGAATGCGACCGTCCTTCAGCATCGGCTTGATGGCATTGATGTTGTCATAGCCGACGACCTGAACCTTGCCCGCCTTGCCTGCCGCACGTACTGCAGAGACCGCGCCGAGCGCCATGCTGTCGTTACCGGCCAGCAGCGCTTTCAGGTTTGGGTATTCGTTGAGCATGGCGGACGCGACCGCGTTGCCCTTGTCGATCTCCCAGTTGCCGGACTGGGTGGAAACGATCTTCATCTGTGCAGCGTCCATCGCGTCCTTGAAGCCTGCGGTGCGTTGCTGCGCGTTGGTGGTGGTCGGCACGCCTTCGATGATGCCGACTTCATCACCCGCCGTCAGCTGCTTGGCCAGGTAGTCGCCCACCAGCTTGGCGCCCTTGCGGTTGTTAGGGCCTACGAAAGGCACTTCCATGCCCTTGCTTTTCAGCACATCGGCGTCGAGCTGGTTGTCGATGTTGACGACTTTGATCCCCGCGTCCATGGCCTTTTTCAGGACCGACGCCAATGCCTTGGAATCAGCCGGGGCGATCACCAGCGCGTCGACTTTCTTGACGATCATCTGATTGACGATGTCGATCTGCGCGGCCGTGTCGGACTCGTTCTTGATGCCGTTGGAGATGAGGTCAAAGTCAGCGGAATGCTCTTTCTGATAGACCTTCGCGCCGTCCTCCATGGTCAGGAAGAATTCGTTGGCGAGGGATTTCATCACCAGCGCGACGGTCGGCTTTTTCGCGTCGTCGGCAAAGGCGGATGAGAGAGGCAAGGTTGCAGCGGAAGCGGTGAGCATGGCAACAGCAAGAAGGCGTGCAGCGAATGGCAGCTTCATGGGATCACTCCGACATTATGATTGTTGTTATCGGCAGCGTTTACGCGTCGAGGGAAGGATCAACGGAATCGCAAACGTTTGCGTGAGCGAAACTATGGGAATCGTTTGGGCGTTTGTCAACTCCGCAACGCAAGGAAAAACAGATCGGGGCGGTGTCGCCCTGCTCCTCCGATTGCCGTTACAGGGCGTAGGGCCTGCACCCCGAATCGGAGGATAGAACGGAAGGCGAATCGTGCCGCCCAGGTCATGGAGGTTGCTGATGAATTACGCACGTTCCTGATGAGCGGTCGCGCGGCGGCCAGCGGCGTGGAGCTTCAGATCGTCTTTCAATTTGGCGATCAGGTTGGCAATGGCACGGCTGGAATTGAGCGAACTGACCGGAATGCCCGCAGCGAGCAAATCCGCGTGCCCCCGTTCGCGATCAAATATCTGGACGATGATGTGATCATTGGCATCGATGGTGCATTCGCACTTGGCAGGCAAGAAACCGGATTCGACGATATGGCAGAGTTCGAGTGTGGAGATCATGGCAAATTTCCTTATTTAGTTATGAACGGTGGATGTCCCATGGCTCCAGCAATTCCGAGAGCTTGTCATGAAGAAGACGAACGGGCATGACCCCGCTCAAGTGAGCCGCTTCTATGGGTAGCGGACGGAGGTGAGGACTCAGACCGGCGCTGCATATACGACCTGTTGGATGGCGTAAATGGCACGGGTTTGATGGGTGCGCGAGTGCCCTGAGGCAGTAAGCTAGGCGCCTCGAAAAATGGCCATTCGCCAATATCCGTGAGCGGCAGTGAACTTATTAAGCCGGTGACGGCCTGAGGGCCGCGAGCTGCAACATGGCAGTCACTGCACAAGCAAGATTTCTACAGTATCTGGAGCGCATGATGGGTCGGGGCAACAACGAATTTGAATTCTGGTGGGGCACATCGGGGCCTTGGGTCGAGCCGCCGAATGTACGCCGCAGCGGCACCAGCGGCGTTCAGCGCGTGGTGCACGATGGCAAGACGCTTTATGTCAAACGCCAGACCGGTCATTTGTTTCGCAGCTTGCGCTACCCCACCGGGCGCCCGACTGCGCTGCGTGAAGGCATCGCCCTGACAAAACTCGAGGAACTCGGCGTCAACGCGCCACGTCCCGTGTTTTACGGCGCCCGCAAGGTTGCCGGTGTGTGGCAGGGTTTGTTGGTCACCAAGGATCTGGGCGGCTTTATCGATCTCGACACCTGGTACGCCCAGGGCGGCGCCGCCACACTGAGCACCGAGCAACATCAGCGACTCTTCAAGCGTCTCGCTGAAACGCTGGCGAAGATGCACCTTGGCAAGTGGCAACACGGCTGCATGCGCTCCAAACACATCTTCATCAAGGCGACGGTCACTGACACGCGCTTTGACTTCGAACTGGCGCTGCTGGATCTGGAAAAATCCCACGGCCGGATCACCACCATGGGCGCCGCGCGTCACGACATTCCGCAGCTCAGAAGGCACTCATTCTGGGACGAGTCCCAGTGGCAGTATTTTCTGTCGTGCTACGAGCAGGCCATCGGCAGAGCCGTTTAGGCGAAGCGGCTACGTTGAGCAAAGCCCCTTCAGGCAAGGTAATACCCGGCGTGAGGGGCTTGTCTCGTCAAGAAGCTTGACCGGCCTGCTCGCTGATCAATGCCGGCACTTTCCGCTCGTTGATGACCTTCGCCACTTTCGACGCAATGTCGGAGCGGCTAAAGGGCTTGGCCAGCACCTCGAAGCCGGCAATCTGCATCGACGATTCGCTGGTATAGCCCGTGACGACCAGTACTGGCAGCGCGGGCAGCACTTCGCGCAGGCTCAGGGCGAGCTGCGTGCCGCTTTTTTCTGCCATCAACTGATCGGTGATCAGAACGTCCGGCCGCAACCCGGCGCTGACCATCTGCTCGGCAGCGGACGGCGATGCCGCTTCGGTTACCCGATAGCCCAGGTCACGCAGTTGCAGCGCGACGGTGTAGCGGACCAGTTCCTCGTCGTCCACCACCAGCACGTGAAAAGGGTGTTCAGCGCCGGGCGTTGAATCGCCCTCGCCTTGCGCCGGCGTCAGCACATCAGCGCTTGAAACCGGCAGCCAGATGTCAACGCGCGTGCCGATACCTGGCGTCGACTGAATATCAAAACCACCGCCGGATTGCAGGGCGAGCCCTTGCACCATCGACAATCCAAGACCGGTGCCCTTGCCGACGCCTTTGGTTGAGTAGAACGGCTCAACGCAGCGTTGGAGCACCTCCTCGCTCATGCCGCTGCCATTGTCCGACACCGTGAGCCTCACGTAGCAACCCTGCGCCGGCGCCGGGCCCAGCCCCGGACTGTCGGCAATGACCTCGGGATGAGCGCTGATTTTCAGGTAGCCACGTTCGGCAATTGCGTCACGGGCGTTGACCGCCAGATTGAGCACACCCAGTTCAAGCTGATGGGGATCAATGAGAATGTTCGGCAGACCTGCAGGAATCTCGACAATCACTTCGATGGTCGGGCCCAGCGAGCGCTGGATCAGGTCACGCATGTCGTTGACCAGGCTGTCCAGCGCCACGACCTGAGGTTTGAGTGTCTGCCTGCGGGCAAAGGTCAGCAGACGACCCACCAGAATTCGCGCGCGGTCCGCCGCTTGCAGCGCGGCATCGATCAGCCGATGGGAGCGGTCATTGCTGACCGGCTGGCGTCTCAGCAACTCCAGCGACGTCATGATCGGCGTGAGCAGGTTATTGAAGTCATGGGCGATGCCGCCGCCCAGCTGGCCAACCATCTCGATCTTGCGCGACTCGTGCAGCAGCGAAATCGCCGCCTCACGTTCGGCCACCATGGTGGCGACGCGTTGTTCGAGGCTTTCATTGAGTTCGATCAACTGATGTTCAGCGCCAACCCGCGCGGAGATATCCACGCACACAAACAGCAGCCCGCTCGCCTGCTGCTGCGCATCGAGCAACGGCGTGACGTGGGTCTGCACCCAGACCACGGAACCGTTTTCGCGCATGTGGCGCTGGGTTAGCTCGAAAGGCGCCTCGGCGGTCAGGAAGTTCTCGTAAAACATGGGCTGCGCGTTGGCTGCCAGATCGCTCTGCAACTCCAGGATAGAGCGGCCGGCGATTGCCTGACGCTGCAGCCCCATGATGTCGCAGTAGCGATCATTGACCTGCTGAAACACGCCTCGGTGGTCACATAGCGCAATGCCGGCGCCTGCCTGTTCGAACATCCCGGCCAGTTGCGCGGAGCTGGCGTGCAGCGCCGATTCAGCCCGCGTGTGGTTGATCCATTGCCAGCCCAGCTTGGCTGTTTCTTCAATGATGTGGATGTCATGGGGGCTGCAGATCCGCTCCCCTTCGAACTCGACGGTGAACACGCCGGCCAATGTGTCATGGCGCATCAACGGGACATGCACGGCCAGGCTCACTGTACCGTCTGGCCGGGATACAACGGCATGAGGGTCAGCAAGAACGGAACCCGCCCTTGTCACCGCTTGCACGGTGACGCCCTGGCGCAACGCAGAACAGGTGTCATCGCTGACGGAGATCAGCCCCGATCTGACCGCCACGTCGCCCTGACAGTATTCACGGCGAATGATGAAATCGCCCTTCTCCTCGTCAGCTTCCGCAAGATGGACACGGGCGGCGCCCAGCTCGCGACCGATACGCCGGATGACGTCCGCTTCGATCTGCTCAGGTTCGCGAATGGAGGGGAAGGCTTGACCCAGCTCGAGCAGCAGCGCCTGACGACGCTCGAAATGCACCCGCTCGGTGGTTTCAGTGACAACGCAGAGCACGCCGCCGACAGCCCCGTCGTTCTGGTACACCGCAGAATAAGAAACATCGAAGTAGACGGTTTCACCGTAGCCATGCCTCTCGATATAGAACGCTCGGTCCTTGGCTGCAAAGGTTTGCCCGGTTTCCCGTACACCGCGCAGCAGCGGTTCGAGGTCGTCCCACAGTTCGCGCCAGTTTTCGATCGCAGGACGACCGAGGGCGCGTGGATGTTTCTCGCCGATGCTCGGCGCATAGGCGTCGTTATAGAGCGCCACAAATTCAGCGCCCCAGAACAGCACGATCTGCGCCTGCACAGGGAGAATCGTGCCCATCAGGGCTTTCAGACTGTCCGGCCAGTTGGAAGGCGCGCCGAGGGGCGAGCCATCCATCAACGGGGACTGAAGCAGATCACCGACCGCACCGCCGTTGGCAAGGAAACGCAGGGGCGCTGCGCTGATCCCGGTGTTGGGTGGGGTATCCATAATTAAGGCCTGACAGGAAATATCGTGAGCAGCTAGCCTCGTTTAGAGCGACAGCAATGCGAAGACGTTCCATTCAGATCGGGACGAGCTTGCATACAGATGGGCCCGGTCGTGATGTCAGCCGGACCCTGCCGTTTCTCAGTCTTCTTCTTTGACGGTGGCTACTTCATCGGCGCGTACGCGGATGGTTTTGCCGGAGATGTCCTCGAACTCATAAAAGCCGTCTTTGCTCTTGGTCTTCGGCGCATCCTTGGTCACGTACTGCGTACCGTTTTGCAGGGTGACCACGGTCGACGTGGAGCAGCCCGCCAATGCTGCACAGCAGGCGAACGCGACCGGCATCAGCAGTGATTGAATCTTCATAAAGCCTCCAGGTGGGTGTGGCTCAAGCGTCGGACGCTCAAGCGCTCAATTGTCATCTAGCAGATCAGATCAGCGTGATCGAGTTTGGTTCGCGTCCCGGACAATCGGCCGAAAAATCAGCGACTTGGACCGAAGCAGGTTTTTGTCCGATACGCTGTTGCGAAACGTCCGACACTCAAATACTGTATGCGCATACAGCCAACAGGAGGGTCACTTCGTGTCTGACACCAACGCATCAACCGAAGCATCGCCAGGGCACTACGAGCGCATGGCCGTGCGGGTGCAGAAAATCATCAACTCGCAAAGTGCGCAGAAAGCCCGCGCCGCGCTGATTTTCCGGCTTGCGGACGAACTTGAGGACGACTGGAAACAGTTGTTGGAAGAGATCGACGAGAACGACAACGTGACCCTGGCGTGGCGAGACGACGGCGGCGTGCAGATTTTCTGGACGGTGCCCAAGGAAGATTGAGCTTCTACCTGAATCCCCTCTATGAACAACCCAGTTGGAAAACATGCTTAGATTTTGTGTCGCACTGCTTTTAGCTTTTACCTTCCTGCAAACCGCCTCGGCTGACGTCAACATTGGCACCTGGAACCTGGAGCACTTGAGCGTGCGCCCGAACAAGGACTTCCAGGGCATCGCCAAGGTCGCCCGGAAGGTCGACTTTCTCGCCGTTCAGGAATTGATGAGCGAAGACGCGCTGGAGGCGCTGGCCAAGGAACTGACCCGGCAAACCGGCAAGCACTGGAGTTCGATGGCATCCCATGCCGTGGGCCGCTCTTCCTACAAGGAGATGTACGGGTTCGTCTGGCGCGATGATGTTGTCGCGTACGAAGACGGTGCCGTCAGCTACCTGGACCGCAGCGACACCTTCGAGCGCGAGCCCTACTCCGCACAGTTCCGCTCGCTCAAGGACGGCAAGACCTTCGTTGTAGCCACCGTGCACGTCCTGTACGGCAAGAACCAGGCGGACCGCGCTTCGGAGATCGTCGCGCTGTCCCATTACTGGACCTGGCTGCAGCAAACCTACCCCGGCAACAACCAGATCATGTTGATGGGCGACTTCAACACCCCGCCCAACTCGCCCGCGTGGGACAAGCTCGACACCAGCGCCAGGCCGCTGGTGCTTGACGGCGCCAGCACCCTGTCGACCAAGGACGGCAAATTCGCCAACCTCTATGACAACATCTTCATCAGCAAGCAGTCGGCGATCCGAGTGAACAAGGTCGAGGTGTTCGATTACCCGAAATTCCTCGGACTGACCCACGCCAAGGGCCGTGACAGCGTGTCCGACCATGCACCGATTTTCCTCAGCGCCAATCTGAGCGGTGGAAACGGCGCAGCCAGCGCGTCGGCTGTCACCGCGCAAGCCCGACCCACGGCGAGCAATCCGATGAAGCCCGCGGCAAGTGCCGGCGGCACACCGGCCAATCTGACGCTGGCGATTCGCGGGAACAGGAAGACCATGGTTTACCACCGCCCCGACTGCCCTTCGTACAACGCGATTGCCGAGAAAAACCGGGTCGAGTTCAACAGCCCGGCGGCGGCCGAAGCGCAGCATTACCACTTGGCAGGCAACTGCCATTGATCCGCAGCGGCGCACACTGATCCTTGCTTCAGTCGCCTGCCTCCAGTGCCAGGCGACTGAATGGGCTGTCTAACGCCGAATAACTTCCCTGGTCATTTACGCGCCAGATCGTGCTGGATGCAGCCCTCGTAATAGGTCTGCTTCACCGCGGCGGGTTTAAGCTTCGACGGACTTTTGTAGGTCTGCTCCGTGATGCCCAGCGCCATCTTGCTCATCCACGGTTTTGCGAACTTACGGCTCTGCAGCTTTTTGCGCGCGCTGTAGAGGGTGGTGCCAGAGAGCTTGGACTGCTGCGCCGCTCCCGCGACTCCCGCTCCCCACTTACAGACCTGCAGGTCGTTCTTGCTGAGGTCCTTGGCGTGCGCGGTGACGGACACCGCTGCCAGAAAAGCCGCCACCACGGTCAAGCCCACACTGCGCATACACACTCATCCCGGAATCAATTGATAAAGAAAGGATTTTTCCAGAAAAGCCAGTCGATGCGGGCCATCAATTTGCCTTTTCCGCACAAAACATTTTCCACCGCTCCGGTGGTCACCTTCGCGGGCTGACTTGATCCGCAGCGTCCCCTCGAAAGCGCACTATTCATCCATTCAATGCGTCTGGATATAGGGCAAATATCCATATCGATATGGCACATGGCCGCCCATCGGCCCGTGATTTTAAACGCTCATGAAGGTGTGCAATTCTGCGTCCGGTCGGTCGCTTCGCAACCCGATTGCGGATGACCCGTCTCAGGTAGAGATGCATTACGATCCAAGGCCCATTGAGAGTTGATCAGCCTGTATCGATCTCGAAATGAAGTGACAGCAATGCCGATGCAGTCGACGCGCAGGCTGTCAGGTACATCAGGGAAGCCCTCATTCACCGGGCGTCGCCGCACGCCCCTACAGGCCAAAACGATGAATGACTATAAGGATTTTGAAATCCATTACCGGTTTCAAGGTGAGCCGCGGCACTTCAATCATCAAGGCAAGCATATGTGCGAAAGCGACGCGCTGCATTTTGCGACGTTGCACGCAGGGGTGGGTGCAATCGAGGGCCACATCTGCGCGGGTCCGGTGAGACTTGCGCTGCTTTACGCCGAAGGCCTGGGCGTCACGCAGGTGCAATGGAAACGCACTTGACCTGGGAAAACTGCAAACAAACCCTGATTCACGTGGTCGGAATTTACAAGCAGCGCTCATCACACCAGCAAAGCGAGGTAAACATGACCATCGACAACGCATTGAAACAGGAAGTCCTGACCCGATTGCTGCATGCCCACCCGGCAGGCCTGGGCAAAGAAGTTCTGGACAACTACAGGGGGGAGAATGCAGTCGCCGACACCCTTGAGCATTTGCAGACGGCCGGGTTGATTCACGACGGCTGCGTCCATCACGCCAGTGAAGGGGATCGGTCTCTGAAGTACCCCATCAAACTCAGTTCGTCCGGCGTTGAGGCGGCCAAGCAGTTGGAGGCTGAGCAGTCCAGGCACTGAAGATTCATGCGCGCAATAAAAAACCGGCCCAGGCCGGTTTTTTTAGGTGATCGAGAAAGTGGTGTTCTCCCCTGGCGCTACCTGCACTGATCATCGTAAGCCTGTCAGGAAGCAGCACCACAGGGGAACGAGAAGGAGCCTACAAGCTAAGTCTCATTTTCGTCACGCCCGCTATTGTGACTTTATGCGTCCATCCCTCTCGCCCTGGCTCTTTCTCAACACCTGCGCTCAGACCGCCGGATAGCCGCCCGTGCCGTCGGGCCACGGTGTCAGCAGCTCAAAGCCGGTCTCAGTCACCGCAACCATGTGTTCCCACTGCGCCGACAACGACTGGTCGCGGGTGAGCACGGTCCATCCATCGTCCAGCACATAGGTGCCCGGTTTACCGGCGTTGATCATCGGCTCGATAGTGAAGACCATGCCGGTCTTGAGTTTCAGCCCTTTGCCCGCCGCGCCGTAATGCAGCACTTGCGGCTCTTCGTGGTATTTACGACCGATGCCATGACCGCAGTATTCGCGAACCACGCTGAAGCCCTCGCGGTACGCCACGCTCTGGATGGCATTGCCGATGTCGCCCAGCGTCGCGCCAGGTTTGACTGCGTGTATCCCCGCCAGCGTAGCCTCGTACGTGGTTTCGACCAGGCGCCGGGCGAGCGGACTGATCTCCCCGACGTAGTACATGCGGCTGGTATCGCCGAACCAGCCATCCTTGATAACCGCGACGTCGATATTGACGATGTCGCCGTCTTTGAGCACATCTTCGGCTGAGGGGATGCCGTGACAAACGACCGTGTTGGGCGAGATACAAGTGGTTTTGGTGAACCCGTGATAGCCAACGTTGGCAGGGATCACTTTCAGCTCGTTGACGATGTAGGCGTTGCAGATGTCATCCAGCGCCTCGGTGCTGATGCCCGGCTTGACGTGCTCGGCAATCATCGCCAGCACGTCTGCGGCCAGACGCCCGGCCACACGCAGCCCGACCAGGTCGGCTTCGGTCTTGAGACTGATGCTCATTGGGACACCGCCCTGGCCGGGGCCAGATCCGGTACGAGGTCGCAGGGCTGAAGGCTCAACACGGCGCCGCCGGACGTTTCAGCGCGTATCAGCAGCTGACAGATCTCGCTGTAATTCAGGCCGGGGTGCAGCTCGGCGAGCATGCCCACTCGCATCCAGTGCTCGGCCTGAGCATTGATCGAGCGACTCAACGCCGCGCTGGCGCAACGAATGTTGGCGTGCATCTGTTCGGAAATTTTTACCAGTCCCATAGCGACCTCTCGAAGAATATACGGATCATATACGTTCCGTATATTTTCTCGCAACCGGCCCTGATTATTCTTCTACGCAGAACGCGACCCTATAACGCGACCCTAGGCTGAGCGGGAAAACTCCGTCGCGCACTCGGAAAGCGACGTAGCCAACTGCGAAATGGCCTCGCGATCCTCTTCACTGAGCGCTCGGTAATGCGTTATGACCGCCCGTTCCGCCTCGTTCAGCGTGTCGGTGGCGATCGGCGTTCGCTCACCCGAGAGCACGTACATGACGTCGATGCCTTTTTTGCCAAGGGCCGCCAGGTAATCAGAACGCGGAATACGTTCACCGCTTTCATATTTGCCTTGGGCATTGGCCTCTACGCCACCGATGGCGCCGAAGTCCTGTTGCGACAGCCCGAGCCGTTTGCGTTCTTCTTTCAGACGTGAGCCGAGATCTTTCATAAACGAGGGTCCTGAAGTTGACTGTGTTCAAAGAGCAAGACCCCATTGGTCCGAGGGAGTTGCGCCCTTGGGCTCATTTGGTCAATCTTCCGAATTGACGGCTCAAGAAATCCCTTTGATGGCCGATAGGTTCTGATGTACCGCTATTCTTTTGAATGGCAGCCCGATTTCTGTAGTTCGGAGAACCAGACAATGATTTCTTTCTTACTGGGTTGGTCGGCGCTATCGACCGTGGGCACACTGGTTGCCCTGGCGATGATTCGCACCGGTAAAATGCGCCAGCCTGACGCAGACGACACGGTGGCAAGTCAGACGCCCGTCCCGGTGCTGGTCCGGTTCAAGCCCTGAATCCCGTCCCGGCGGCCTCGCCGGGAGCACGCCGTTCGAGATCACTCCCCTGCGAGCTGACCCTGTTCAGCCGCATAGCCACTTGCGTTGCCCGTGGCATAGCCCGTCGCATAGCCAGCGCTGGATGGCACAAACGCCAGGTCGGCCTGACTGGCGCTGAACTGACGAAGTCCCGATGCCAAGGCAAGAAAATCCTCACGCTGCATCTCGTTGCCCCATACGCTGCTGAACGACGATTCGTTCTTCTGCGCAGCGAATTCCTGACGGGTGTTGGCTTGATTGGTCTGCATGGCCGCTCTCTTCTTCTCGATACTGTTTAAACATACAGTATTTTCAACGCCCCTCGAGCGCAAGTCCTGTCGCGACGAATGGTCATGTGGATGAGCGCGGACATTGTGGCCAGCCCCAGCCGTCTTCCTTCCGTTACGCGTGCTTGATCCAAACCCGGACGCTTAAACCCGGGCCAGCGCCTCGATCCGATCAAGATCATCTGCCGACACCATAATCCCGTCCTTCAACGAACGCTCACGCTGACGATAACGGCGATCGCCCGGCATGCGCTGCTGGCCGACGCCGTGCATCTGCCGGACCAGTTCCTCGCTGCGCTCGGCAAATGCCTGACCGCTGCCCTTGTCCGGATCGATGACGATGATCACCTGACCGGTCCAGGGGGTTTGCGCCCCGGGAGACTTCGACATGTCGAACTCGAAGGAGAAATGACCGCCGGTGAGCGCGGCGGAAAGCAGCTCTACCATCATCGACAGCGCCGATCCCTTGTACCCCCCGAATGGCAACAGTGCACCGCCGTCGAGGATGGCTTTCGGGTCTTCGGTCGGCTCGCCGTTGCGATCGACGCCCATCCCCGGCGGGAGCATGCGGCCCTCTCTGGCGGCAATCTGCACATCGCCGTGGGCGATGGCGCTGGTGGCCATATCGAAAACGATGGGCTGACCGCCGGCGCGTGGCGCGGCGAACGCGATGGGGTTGGTGCCGAACAGGGGTTTTTGCGCATCGTGGGGCACGACGCAGGTCATGCTGTTGACCACGCTCAATGCCACCAACCCTTCTTGGGCGAACGGCTCGACATCCGGCCACAACGCGGCAAAGTGATGGGAGTTGCGAATGGCCAGAATGGCGATCCCTGCGCTCCGCGCCTTTTCTATCACAAGGGCCTTGGCCGCCTGCATGGCCGGCTGGGCAAAGCCGCCCATGGCATCGACGCGCACAAACGCTGCGCCCACGTCCTCGACCTTCGGTTCGGCCTGGCCGTCAACCCAACCGGCTGCCAGCGACGACAGATAGCCCTTGATGCGGAAGATGCCGTGGCTGTGGGAGCCATCGCGCTCGGCGGCCGCGCAGTTGGCGGACAGTACCCGCGCGACTTCGGGCGAGGCGCCGTGGCGCACGAAGATCTGCCGCAGCAGCTCTGTCAGATCGGCAAAGGAAATCGTCCGGGTGACCCGGCTGTCATGCGTTGAAGGCATCTGAAGCTCCGTTGTGATTATAGGAAGTGGAAGCGAAACAGAATCGGCGGGCGTCTGGAGGTCTCGTTCTGGAGAACTCGCGTTTAAGAGTAATGCGCAGTAACAAGCGGGTAAACTGCAAGCCTCGCGCGATGACCGCCCTGCCCTCAACCGAACAAGGACCGCTCGATGGATTCGCTGACCGCCGATAGCCAGACCCTGAATTGCCAGACCGTCGTCCTCGGCGCCGGTATCGTCGGCGTCTGTTGTGCGTTGCACCTGCAAGCGGCAGGCCAGCGGGTCGTCCTGCTGGATCGGGATGAGCCGGGCGCTGGCACCAGCCATGGCAATGCCGGCCTGATCGAGCGCTCCAGCATCGTCCCGTACGCCTTTCCCCGTGAATGGTCGCGGCTGGCGCGTTATGCGCTGAACCGCCAATCCTCCATGCGCTTCAGCCCGGCCTGGCTGCCGAAGATCGCGCCCTGGCTGTTTCAGTACTGGCAGAACTCTTCGCCCGCCAACATGGCCAGCGCCAGCCGCGCAATGCTGCCGCTGATCGAGCGCTGCGTCAGCGAGCATGACCGGCTGGCCGAGGCGTCAGGCATGACCTCGCTGATCCGCGCCAAGGGCTGGATAGAGTTCCATCGCGACCAGGAGGAATTGGATCTGGCGGTGGCCGACGCCCGCACTTATGACCGTCACGGGCTGCGTTACGAGGTACTTGATGCGAGCCAGTTGCGCCAGCGCGAGCCTCATCTGAGTGGTGCGCAGGGCGCCATTCACTGGCTCGACCCGAAAAGCGTGAGCGATCCCGGTGCATTGGTCCGCGGTTATGCCGCGCTGTTCGTCGAGGGCGGCGGCGTGTTGCTCACGGGCGACGCAGGCAGCCTTCGTCAGCACAACGACGGCTGGCAGGTGGAGACCCGCGAGGGGCTCGTGCAGGCGCAAAACGCAGTGGTGGCGCTGGGGCCGCAATCGGCAGAGGTGACGGCCCGCTTTGGATACCGCATCCCCCTGGGGATCAAGCGCGGCTATCACATGCATTACGCGGCACACCCGGATGCACCGTTGCAGCACTCGATCATCGACGCCCAGGCGGGGTATGTGCTGGCGCCCATGGCGCGGGGGATTCGCCTGACCACCGGCGTTGAGTTCGCCGCGCCGGACGCGCCCATCAACGAGATCCAGCTGCGCCGCTGCGAAGCCATCGCCCGAAAGCTCTATCCCTTGGGCGAGCGTCTGGACGCTGAACCCTGGCTGGGTCGCCGGCCCTGCTTGCCGGACATGCGCCCGGTCATCGGGCCGGCGGCGTCCCACAAAGGGCTGTGGTTCAACTTCGGGCACGCCCACCATGGCCTGACCCTCGGGCCGGTCACGGGCCGACTGCTGGCGGAAATGATGACTGGCGCCACGCCGTTCACGGATCCCGCGCCTTACAGCCCGGCCCGATTCAGGTAAACCTCAGCACGCCGCTGACTACTCCGCCTGCAAGCGTTTCTGGAAGAACAGCCGCTGGTGCCCGGGCGGATAGTCATCCAGCTGACCAAACTGCTCATACCCATGCTTGCGATAGAAATCGGGCGCCTGGAAATCAAAGGTGTCGAGCCACACGCCGACGCAGCCACGCTCGCGGGCGAGGTCCTCGGCCATCTTCATCAACTGGCTGCCCATGCGCTGGCCCCGGACCTGTTCAGGCACCACGAGCAGTTCAATGAACAGCCAACCGTAGAGGATGCGGCCATGCAGGCCGCCGAGCACGGCATCGGTCTGCTCATCGCGGACAAACAGGGCAAACTTTTCGTGCTTGCCGTCGCCGGCCATGGCTGCGTTGTAATCCCTCAATGGCTCGAGGATCTGCAGACGTTCTTCTTCGGAGGGGTTGGATTTGAATTCGATCCGGACACTCATGCGTCGCTTCCTGCTGACGGAAATGGGGACGCCAAGGTTGTCGGATATACAGGAGGGAGTAAAGCTGCGAAGGGTTAAAACAAAAAAGTAGCGAGGGCTTGGGTGTAAATGGACGTGGAAGCCCGGGGGCTTCCACACGCGCTCAGGCGCTGGGTTGATCAGTCTTTCTGATCACGCAGGACATTGCCGGAGGTGCCGTCGATGCGGAATTCGTACGTCAGGCTGTCCGCCTTGCGGCCTTCGCCTTCCCAGTAGCCATTGTCATCGGCTTCGATCTTGTAGATCTGGGTGTAACCCGCCGACTTGGCTTTTTCGATCGCTTTTTCGATGGTGATCCAGCCAGCGCCCGGTTTGTCCGCCAGGGCGAACTGTGCGGTGGTCAGGGCAGCGGTGGCGAGAACGGCAGCGGTAAGTTTCTTGATCATGGTTGAACTCCATTTCCCTTTTCGGGCTTTTGAATGCGATTTTTTGGAGTTGTTGACCAAAAAAATAGTTCATTCGGGGTTTTGTAACCGCTTGATGCTGCCGAATGAATACCACCGCTGACACCCGCTGAATGCTGGGCTCACGCCAATCAGCGCTTGACCTTGCGGCGCAGCACGCCGTTCAGCACCACCACAACGACGGCGACAAAGATCGCGATGTACTGAAAGGTCTTTTCGCTGAGCACGCCGGTGGTCTGCAGATGGGACAGGCCAAGCATGATCGCCAGAACGCTCAAGGCGATGATGATCGAATAAATCAGACGCTGTTTGTTGGTCATTGCGGGATTCCTGAAAACCGGTGGAGATGTGGGCGCGGTGAAGCTGTGCGGACATGGTACCCGCTCACGTCGATGCTGACACGCCACCACCCGCCCGAGGCCTGCGGCGAAGCGTCTCGGCCGCTGCTGTCCGTCACTTTCACGTGGTTTAATACGCGAACTTTTCAGTCGCTCAAGCGTTTTCAGGTCTTTAGGACGTATCTGCCCACACAGCGGAACGCTGCCTATACCCTCTTTCAACAAGGAGTCCCCAATGCCCCATGAAGGCAGCCTGTTGCAGGCCGCAGTCGTGTTCCTGCTCGCCGCCGTTCTCACGGTTCCCCTGGCCAAGCGCCTGCAACTGGGCGCCGTGATTGGCTACCTGATCGCGGGCGTGATCATCGGCCCGTCTTGCCTCGGCCTGATCGGCGATCCGCAAAGCGTGGCGCATATTTCCGAGCTGGGCGTGGTGCTGCTGTTGTTCATCATTGGCCTGGAGTTGTCGCCCCGACGCCTCTGGACCATGCGCAAATCGGTGTTCGGTGTCGGCCTGGCCCAGGTGCTGTTCACGGGGGTGGCCATTGGCGCGGTCGCGTTGCTGGGCTTCGATCAGCCGCTCAACAGCGCCGTGGTGCTGGGTCTGGGGCTGGCGCTGTCGTCGACCGCCTTTGGCCTGCAAAGCCTGGCCGAGCGCAAGGAGCTCAATGCGCCCCACGGTCGCCTGGCCTTCGCCATTCTGCTGTTTCAGGACATCGCAGCCATTCCGCTGATCGCTCTGGTGCCGATGCTGGCGGGTGGTTCCCACGAGGCCGGTTCCGGCGATTCCCTGCGCCATGGCCTGCAAGTGCTGGGTGGCATCGCCATTGTCGTGGTCGGCGGTCGCTACCTGCTGCGTCCGGTGTTCCGCATCGTCGCCAAAACCAAACTGCAGGAAGTGTCCACCGCGACCGCCCTGCTGGTGGTGATCGGCACGGCGTGGCTGATGGATCTGGTGGGCGTGTCCATGGCGCTGGGGGCGTTTCTTGCCGGCCTGCTGCTGGCGGACTCTGAATACCGTCATGAGCTGGAAGCGCAAATCGAGCCGTTCAAGGGTTTGTTGCTGGGGCTGTTCTTCATCAGTGTCGGCATGGGCGCCAACATCGGCCTGCTGATCAACGCCCCGTTCACCGTGCTGGGCCTGACGCTGCTGCTGATCGGCTTGAAACTGCCGCTGCTGTTTTTCGTCGGTCGTCTGGCGGGCGGGCTGGGCAAGCAAAGCGCGCTGCGTCTCGGACTGGTGCTGGCGGCAGGCGGTGAATTCGCTTTCGTGGTGTTCAAGATCGGCCGCGATCAGGGTCTGTTCGATGCCGCACTGTACGACACGCTGGTGCTGACGATCACCTTGTCGATGGCGCTGACGCCGCTGTTGCTGCTGGTCATGTCACGCTGGCTGAAACCCAGGCCGGTGGTCAAGGAAGTGCCGGCCGAGTACAAGGAAATCGAATCCGACAACCCTCGCGTGGTCATCGCCGGCATGGGCCGGATGGGGCAGATCGTTGCACGTATCCTGCGCGCGCAGAACATCCCGTTCATTGCGCTGGACACGTCGGTGGAAACCATCGAGTTCACCCGCAGCTTCGGTAATGTGCCGGTGTTCTACGGTGACCCCCTGCGCCCCGAAATCCTCCGCGCTGCCAAAGTGGATCAGGCCGAATATTTCGTCATCGCCACGGATGACCCGGACACCAACATCAAAACCGCCGAGCTGGTGCGCAGGCTGTATCCGCACATGAAGATCATTGCCCGGGCCCGTAACCGTCAGCACGTCCACCGCCTGCTGGATCTGGACGCCGAGGCGGTGCGGGAGACGTTCTATTCAAGCCTGGAAATGACCCGCCGCACGTTGATCGGGCTGGGCCTGAGCGAAGCCCAGGCGGCCGCGCGCATCGATCGCTTCAAGCGCCATGACGAACAAGTGCTCAATCGCCAGCACTTGATCTACGACGATGCCGCGAAGGTCATGCAAAGCGCGCTGGAAGCCCGGACTGAACTGTCCGAACTGTTCGAGTCCGACCGGATGGACGAGGAAGCGAGTGATGCGCTGCCTTCGTTGAAGGCTAAAAAACAGTAGCTCCACGGGTGAGCCTTCTGAAGAAGGCTCACCTCTTCAGCCCATGACCTCGCTCAGCGGGATGAAGTTGAGCAGGTCGCCCTCCGCCACCGTGGTGCCTTCCACAATCTCGATCAGCCCGTCGGCCCAGGCGGCGCTGCGCAGCACACCTGAACTCTGGTTGCGGTAGGCAACCAGCCGGCCCTGTTCAAGGCGTCCGCGCAGGTATTCGCGCCGGTTCCCCGGTTTGGTCCAGGTGAATGCAGCCGGCACCTGGAACTGCAGCGGCTTGACGGCCTGCACGCCCAGTCGCCTGAGCAGATAAGGTCGGGCAAGTAACGCGAAGGTCACCAGCGTCGAGGCCGGATTGCCCGGAAGGCCGATCACCGGCACGCCACGGAAATGGCCAAAGGTCAGCGGCTTGCCGGGTTTGATCGCCAGTTTCCACAGGGCGATCTCGCCTTCTTCACGCAGCGCGTGGCCGAGAAAATCCGCTTCGCCGACGGACACGCCGCCCGTGGAGAGGATCAGGTCGACGTTGTCCAGGCTGCCCAGCGCCGCGCGCGTTTTCTCCAGATTGTCGGGAAGGATGCCCGCATCGACCACTTCACAGCCCAGCCGCGTCAGCCAGCTGCACAGCAACACGCGATTGCTGTTGTAGATCTGCCCCGGGCCCAGCGGCTGCCCCGGCTCGATCAACTCATCGCCCGTGGACAGCACAGCGACCCGGGCGCGGCGCATCACCTGCAAGTGGCCAAAGCCCATGCTCGCAGCCAGACCCAGCTCAATCGGGTTCATGACCGTGCCGGCATCCAGCACCTTGTCCCCGACCGTGGTCTCCTGCCCCTTCGGACGAATATTCTGGCCGGCGCTCAACGGTTCGAGAAAGCGCACTGTCGCGTCGGCCTGGACTTCGGCGTTCTCCTGCATCTCGACGCAGTCAGCCCCTTCCGGTACCGGCGCGCCAGTGAATATTCGCGCGCAGGTCCCGGGTTGGAGTGGCTCGGGCGCATGCCCGGCGAAGATGCGCTGGCTCACCGGCAACGGCTCACCGGTCCAGTCCCCGACCCGCATCGCGTAGCCGTCCATGGCGCTGTTGGGCCAAGGCGGCAAATCCAGCGTCGAAACCAGATCCTCAGCCAGTACGCGCCCCAGGGCATCGGCCAGCGCCACAGTTTCACGCTCGATGATCGGCGCGGCGGCAGCGAGGTCCATCAAGCGCTGCATGGCCTCTTCGACCGGCATCAGGCGACTCATTTCAGGTGCGCTCATAAAGGCTCACCCGCGAGTCGCGCAGGGTTCGGCCTTCTTCAGGTGCGGCACGAAATTGCACGGGCGAAAGCTGTTGTTCAACTGATCAGCAAGAATGCCGTCCCAGCCCGTGCGCACCGCGTTGGTCGAGCCCGGCAGGCAGCAGACCAGCGTGCCGTTGGCCAGACCGGCAAGGGCGCGGGATTGAATCGTCGAAGTGCCGATGTCGGGCAGGGAAATCTGGCGGAACAGCTCGCCAAAACCGTCCACCTGTTTGTCCAGCAGGCAGGCCACGGCTTCCGGGGTGCTGTCGCGGCCGGTAAAGCCGGTGCCGCCGGTGATCAGCACGACTTGCACTTCGTCATCGGCGATCCAGGTCGCTACCTGGGCGCGGATCTTGTACAGGTCATCCTTGAGCAGCACGCGTTCGATCAGGCCGTGACCGGCGGTGGTCAGGCGGTCGACGAACATCTGGCCGGAGGTATCGGTTTCAAAAGTACGGGTGTCACTGACCGTCAGAACAGCGATGTTCAGGGGTACGAAAGGCGAGTCTGCCTTGGCTTTCATGGCGAGGTCCGGTTGTAGAGGAAACAGGGCGGTGTTATATCACAGCACCTGTTTTTTGCCGCGCCAACCGAGCTGATCATGACCCCTTACGACGCCCTCCCGCCCTGCTCCATCCTGCTGCTCGCCGGCGGTGAGGGACGGCGCATGGGCGGGCGTGACAAAGGCCTGATCGTCTGGCGCGACAAGCCTTTTATTGAACATTTGCATGGGCTGGTGCGCCCGTTCACAGATGATGTGATCGTTTCGTGCAACCGCAACCGCGAGCAGTACGCCCCCTACGCCGATCAACTGGTCGAGGACGAGCAACAGGATTTCCCCGGCCCCTACGCGGGTATTCGCGCAGGCCTCGCCGTGGCGAAGCATCAATACCTGCTGGTCATGCCCTGTGACATGCCGCTGCTGGATCGCGCGCTGCTCGATGGTCTGCGCCAGACCGCTGCTGCGAATCCCGGCGCCCCGGTCATGGTTCGCCAGGGCGAGCAGTGGGAGCCGCTGTTATGTTGCATTCCCACCCATCACGCGACTGTGTTCGAGCAGCATTGGCAGCAAGGCCAGCGCAGCCCGCGCCGAACTCTGGCAGAATTGCACGCCGTGGCGTTGCAGTGCGAGGCCGACGACCCGCGTCTGGCCAACCTCAACACGCCAGAGCTATTGACCGAGATCAAGCCCTGAGCGCAACGGGCAGGTTTCATGGAACTTTGCCGTTACACTCTGCGTCAGACACATCACTAAACAAAATACCCCGGAGACACAGCAATGAAACAACGGACTCTTCCTGCCGCCTTCCTGCTCGCACTGAGCCTCGCCTCTCTGGCCGGTTGCTCCTCGCCAACGGTGATCACGCTGAACGACGGCCGTGAAATCCAGGCCACGGACGAGCCGAAGTACGACGAAGAGTCGGGCTTCTATGAGTTCAAACAGCTTGACGGCAAAGAAACCCGCATCAACAAAGATCAGGTTCGTACCGTTAAAGAACTGTGATACCGGCTTGATCGCGAGGGTTTGAAAAGACCGCCGCCGCAAGCAAAAAGACCCGCCAATCGAGCGGGTCTTTTTTTGCCTGGATAATCCCGACGCACCGGGCCCAGGTCGGGCTACCAATCCAGTGTGATCCGGCTTTCAAACACCCGCTCCTGCCCGGTCACCGGGTCGATGAAACGCAATCCCCGGGCAAGCAGTTTGAGCGGGTGGGCGTAGTCGTCCACGGCATCCTTGAGCACGTCGGGATAGAACGGGTCGTTGCAGATGCCGGCGCCCAGGGCGGCCATGTGCACGCGCAGTTGATGTTTTTTGCCGGTCACCGGATACAGCGCATAGCGCCAGAGCGCGCCATTTTTTTCGCTGACTTCCACGCGGGTTTCCGTGTTGCTCGGGCCCTCCCCCTCCTGCATGCGAAAGAACGGTTCACCATCGACCAGGCGGCTTTTGTGCACGCGCGGAAACGCCACGTCCGGGAGCGCAGGCGCGATCGCCTCGTAGCGCTTTTCAATCTGGCGGGTTGGAAACAGCGCCTGATAGGCCGACCGCGTCTGCTTGTTGGCCGAGAACAGCACCAGCCCTGCCGTGTGCCGGTCAATGCGATGCAAAGGCACCAGATCGGGGTTGTCGAGGGTACGGATCAGACGCCGCAGCAGGGTCTGCTCGACGTACTCGCCCGCGGGGGTGACGGGCAGAAAGTGCGGCTTGTCGGCGACCACCAGATGCTCGTCGGCATACAAAATCGACTCCTGCACCGGGATCGGCGTCTCGTTGGGCACTTCGCGAAAGTAATGGATACGCAGGCCTTCGCGGTACGCAAGGTCCGCTGCGATCGGCTGGCCGTCGGCGTCGAGCACCTTGCCCCGCGCGATCCGGTCCAGCCATTGCTCGCGGCTGATGGCACTGAAGCGCTCGCACAGGCAGTCGAGCACTGTCTGCCAAGGCCCTGGCGGCAGATACAACGTGCTGGCTTGTCGGTGGGCGGCGGTAAACACGGGTGCGGACATAAACGGCTCAGAATAAAAAGGGTGATGGCGGCAAGGCTGGCATTATCTACGCCGAAGAACCTTTGCGCGACCGGGCTAATGTCGGTTTTGCCGGAAGGCTCTAGCCCGCGCCACACGGAAGTGCGCGACGTTATGTCGCACGGAAAACCGGCGCCAGTTGTCTGACAACTACGGTACAGCGCTGGATGCGCAAAATGAATTGTCCTAAAATGTTTCGAAATCGGCACGCAGGCGCGAATCCGAGCGGACACGAACACTCTCGTGACTGAAATCGAAAACGCCTGCCAGACCTGAAACCATAAAAAGAAAGCCCGTCATCGACGGGCTTTTTTCGTTTTCAGGATTTGTTCCGCGCGTTGAGCGCCACTGCCTACGACTATTTCCTTTCGCAACTTTGAGGTTACGCCCATGCTGGTTCAATTCTTCCAATGGATCAAACGTCTCTCCACCGGGACTTCATCGCAGAACGACGAAAACTACTCCCAGTCCTTTTCCAACGAAGACCACGACGTGGGTCGCTGGACATTCATGTCGGTGTTCATCGTCCTTACCCTGAGCCTGTACATCGTCGCCGGCCTGGGCTACTACGCCAAAGTACACGTCTGGGACGGCATGACCGATGAGCAGAAAGCTGCCGTCGCTCAAGCCATGGTGGTCGACACGCAGTATCTCTGACACGCAATCTCTGATGCCACGCTGACGCGCGGCCTTGTGCCCTGATCGCACGCGTCAGTCGCTCAGAAACAGCACGACCTGATCGGTGTCGAACGGCCAGTCCAGTTCGGCACCGGTGTCTGCCCGCCTCAGGACGGGAATCCTCAGGCTATAGGTTTCGTAGTGCGCCTCGGTCTCGGCAATGTCGACCAGCTCCACCATCAAGCCGTGCTCCACGAGCGGCATCAATTCGGCTTCGGCCACCTCGCACAAGTGACACCCCAACGTTCCGAACAGCTGACATTCCGGTGGCATGGCTCGGCCCCTCTGTGGCGGCGATTCCAAGGGTTTGATCGGCAAGTCTAGAACTGACCCCCAGTATCGTCGAGCTGCCCCACGCTTCCCGCCCTCCCTCCTGTCGCCCACCCACACTGGAGCGCGACGCTCGGCGGGCGCACCGGAACGGCGCAGAAACCACTCGGGCGAAACGGCAGCCTTGTTCTCGCGATTGGAATGAACCTTCAGGAATGCGCCATACTCGAAACCCCATATCGTCATCCCCTAAGGAGAAAACCATGGCTCGACCTACAGCAGAAAAAGCCCAGGACATTTTGATGTCTGACTTCCAGACGCTGGTTGCCGATACGGAAAAACTGCTGGCACACACGGCCTCCCTGGCCGGTGAACAGGCTGACGAATTGCGTGAGCAGATTCGCGAAAGCCTGCTGCGTGCCCGCGAAACCCTCAAACTGACCGAAGAAACCCTGCGCGCACGCGGCAAGGAAGCGGTCATCGTCACTGAGGATTATGTCCAGAACAATCCATGGCAATCGGTAGGCATCGCAGCTGGCGTCGGCTTCCTGCTGGGCCTGCTGGCCACCCGGCGCTAACGGCCATGACGCAGCCGACAGGTCCAACCGGGACCGATCAATCCTCTTCGCCACGGCGTCTGGGTGCGGCCTTTCTGGGGCTGTTGCACACCCATGTCGAGCTGTTCGGCATCGAGCTTCAGGAACAAAAGGCGCGTACCGTCAGCCTGCTGCTGTTTGCAGGCCTGGCGCTGGTTTTCGCTCTGCTGTTGCTCATCGGCCTCTCCGCGCTGCTGCTGATTCTCGTCTGGGACAGCTATCGCCTCTACGGGATCATCGGCCTGTGCGGGTTCTACACCCTGGCGGCGATTTTCTGTGCAATGCGGCTCAAGGCAGCTGTTTTCGATGAGTCTTCACCCTTCCATTCGACACTGGAAGAACTGGCTAATGACCGCGAGCGACTGATGCCATGAGCACACCTCAATTGCCCCAGACCCACAATCGTCGCGAGCTGCGCAAGGCATTGATCCGCCTGCGCATGGAGATGCATCGTCAAGAGATCCGTCAGGAGTCCTCGCGATTGATGCATCCCCTGCAACGCATGCGCGGCATGGCCTCCGACCTGCCCGGTTCCCTCGGCATCAAGCATGGGCCGCTGTGGGGCGTCGGTGTCGTTACCCTGCTCGGGTTTCTCACCGGCAAGGGCACGCGCAGCAAAAAAACCGGCAGCGTCACCCGGCTGATCAAGTTAAGTGCCACCGTTTTGCCGTTGATCAAAATGGCCCTGCAAAACTCGTCCCGCCGTCGCTAAAAGCCTTCTGGCTGCATTCTTGCTAACAAACCCCGCCTTGCCCGATATACGTATCGGGTGAGGCGACGGTGCTTGTCGAACGACTGCCCGCCGCCAATCCCTCGCCAACGCCACTCCAATCAATCGCCACTAAGGAGGCCATGTGTTCGATGGGCAACCCCTCGCCTGTTTTCAGCCGTTCATCGACACCGCGACCGGCCGCATCGCCGGCATCGAAGCACTGGGCCGCCTGCGCCAGTCGGACGGCAGCCTGCAATCGGTCGGCCCGCTGTTTGCGGACCCACGCCGCCCGGCCGTGCAATTGCGCCGGCTGGATCGTCAGGTTCGCGACAATGCCTTGAGCCGCTTTCACGAGGCGCCGAGCGACTGGTTCCTCAGCCTGAACATCTCCCCGCGCTGGATCAGTCGCCTGCGTCCCGACGAATCGCCGCCCAGCCTCCAACAGCTGCAAACACACGGCATTCCCGCAGAACGGATCGTCTTCGAGATCACTGAGTTGAGCGGTGATGGCCAGCGCCTCAACGAGGTGGTGGCCCGTTATCGGGACGCCGGCGCGCGGATTGCCATCGATGATTTCGGCGCCGGTTATTCGCAGCTGGACCGGGTTCTGGCGTTGCAGCCCGACATCCTCAAGCTCGACATGCGCCTGTTTCAGGCCGCCGCGCGGGGCGGTCCGAGTAGCGATGTGGTCAAGGCCCTCGCGCAGATGGCGGAGAAAACCGGCTGCTGGATCATCGCCGAGGGCGTCGAGACCGAAGCCGAGCTGGACTTCGCCCTGGAATGCGGCTCGCGTTACGTGCAGGGCTATCTGTTCGCCGCAGCGCAGCTGGATTTCTTTGAAGCCGATGCGTTCGTCGACCGCTTCGCGGCCCTGCGTGATCGTTACGTGATGAAGAAAGTCGGCGAACGTGAACAGCTGATGACCCTGCGCAAGCAACTCACCCAGTTGATGTCCCGGCTGCAGCGCTGGGCCGAAGGCAATGCGCCGCTGAGTGATTTGCCTCAGGTCACCGACTTCCCGTGGTTGCTGCGCTTTTATCAGTGCGACCGCCACGGCACGCAGCTCACGCCCAATCTGGAGTGGCGAAACGGTGCGTGGACCGCAGACGACCGGTACCTGGGCCATAACTGGTCATGGCGCCCCTATTTCTATCACCTGCTTGCCGAGGGCTGGCACGAGCGGCGCCTGAGGCTGTCGAGCACCTACCGCGACGCCACCAGCAATCAGTATTGCCTGACGGCCGGGCAGTTCTTCGATAACGGCGAGCGACTGTTGCTGATCGATGTCGACGCGGCCGGATTTTGATGAGGCCGCTCGACCTCGCCCATTGAATGCACGCTCAGCGATCTTGTACTTGCAGCGTGCGGGGCGAACCGGGAAGCTAGCGCGGTAATCACCCGACGGAGTACCGGCCTTGGATTGGCAAACCCTGCTCACCCGCGAGCGCCTTGGCAAGACCCTGCACAGTCCTGAAGAACTGGGGCGCAGCCCGTTCCACAAGGATCACGACCGGATCATTTTCTCCGGCGCCTTTCGCCGTCTCGGCCGCAAGACCCAGGTTCACCCGGTCACCAGCAACGACCACATTCATACGCGCCTGACCCACTCGCTGGAAGTCAGCTGCGTCGGCCGCTCGCTGGGCATGCGCGTCGGCGAAACCCTGCGCAGCGCCCTGCCCGACTGGTGTGACCCCAGCGATCTGGGCATGGTCGTGCAATCGGCCTGCCTGGCCCACGACATCGGTAACCCGCCGTTCGGCCACTCTGGCGAAGACGCCATTCGCAACTGGTTCAAACAGGCCGCAGGCCGCGGCTGGCTCGACGCGATGAGCGAGGTCGAGCGAAATGACTTTCTCAATTTCGAAGGCAACGCCCAAGGCTTTCGCGTCCTGACTCAGCTGGAATACCACCAGTTCGAGGGCGGCACACGGCTGACCTACGCGACCCTTGGCACCTATCTGAAATACCCGTGGACGGCGCGTCACGCCGACTCCCTGGGTTACAAGAAACACAAGTTCGGCTGCTACCAGAGCGAGCTGCCGATCCTCGAGCAAATCGCCGGCAAACTCGGTCTGCCGCAGCTCGAGGACCAACGCTGGGCCCGGCATCCGCTGGTGTACCTGATGGAGGCCGCCGACGACATCTGCTACGCGCTGATCGATCTTGAAGACGGCCTTGAAATGGAGTTGCTCACCTACGACGAGGTCGAGTCGCTGCTGCTGGGTCTGGTAGGCGATGATCTGCCGGAAACCTATCGCCAGTTGGGCCCCAATGACTCGCGGCGTCGCAAGCTGGCGATTCTGCGCGGCAAGGCCATCGAGCACCTGACCAACGCCGCCGCCCGCGCTTTCGTCGAACAGCAGGACGCGCTGCTGGCCGGCACGCTGCACGGTGATCTGGTCGAACACATGCACGGGCCGGCCAAGCGCTGCGTGCTCAATGCCAAGGACATGGCGCGCAAGAAGATCTTTCAGGACAAGCGCAAGACGCTGCACGAAATCGGCGCCTACACCACCCTGGAGATTCTGCTGAATGCGTTCTGCGGCGCGGCGCTGGAGCAGTTCGGCGGGCATGAGCCTTCGTTCAAGAGCCGGCGCATTCTCGATCTGCTCGGTAATAACGCGCCCGACCCGAGCTGGCCGCTGCACACGTCCTTTCTCAGGGTCATCGATTTCATCGCCGGCATGACCGACAGTTACGCCAGCGAAATGGCCCGCGAGATGACGGGACACTCCAGCCCCGTCTAGCACCGCCTTTGGCCGTGGCGCCTGTTCGAGGACGCTTGAGACAGCCCGAATACCAGCCGGTATTCGGGCTTTTCTCATTGGGGCTTCAGGAAATCCAACAGCAACTTCGGATATTTCCTACACAACCGTCGGAATGCCCTTATCGCTGGTCGTACATCCCTGCCGAATAATCCGCGCCATCCCGCGCCTTGGGACAACCGGACCCATTACCTCCCGAAGACACCGCCCCGCCTGCGAGTGCGCCGCCGGTCCGCCGTTACGCGGACGCGCTCACTCCCCCTACGTCTGGAACCGCCGATGTTCACTAAAGATTTCCGAATCCTGCTGGTTGAGGATCATCCGTTTCAGTTGATCGCCTTGCAGATCCTGCTGAACAACCATGGTCTGTACCGCGTCACGCCGGCGCTCAATGCCAGCGAAGCACTCGGCGCCATGGAGCGCAGCGCCGAGCCCTATGACCTGCTGCTCTGCGACCAGCGTCTGCCGGGCATGTGCGGCCTGGAGCTGATACAGACGGCGAGCCAGCGCGGCCTGGTCCAGCGCGCCGTGCTGCTCAGCGGCCTCGATGCGGATCCGCTGGCGACCCTCGAGTCCGAAGCCAGGGCGATGGGCCTGCCACTGCTGGGTTGCCTGAGTAAACCGCTCAACACTCTGGAGCTGATCGGCCTGCTGTCCACGCCCAAGTAACTTCGTCTGCATGCCGGTCTTTTCCGGGGACGTCCCGGTACCGATCCAGGCCGCTGCGGAACGCGCGTTTCCACTGTGCCGTTGATATCGTTGAACCGACGTGTTTATACCGGCAGGTGCAGTTTAACGAATGCGCAGGTTTATTCCGATTCGAAATAAACACGCGTTCTGAAAGGCATATTAGTCAACGGTAAATGCTGTTACGTATTAAACATTCATGACCGCTGCGTGTAATCATGTACGCACATACGCTTATTTCTGTAGGAACATTCCTATATAGCGCTTCGGGCATGATCTCTTTATGTGCGCCTTTGAACATCTGGGATAAGGTGCGCGCTTTCTTGCCACCCGTTATGGATTGATCATGAACTCTATTTTTATTATCGACGACCACCCGGTCATACGAATGGCCATACGTATGCTTCTGGAAAACGAGAATTACGAGGTGGTCGGAGAGACCGACAACGGCGTTGACGCCATGCAGATGGTCCGAGAGTGCATGCCCGACCTCATCATCCTGGACATCAGCATCCCCAAGCTGGACGGGCTCGAAGTCCTCGCCCGCTTCAACGCCATGAACCTGCCCTCGAAGATTCTCGTACTGACCGCTCAGGCGCCGAGCCTGTTCGCCATCCGATGCATGCAGTCGGGCGCCTCGGGTTATGTGTGCAAGCAGGAAGATCTCAGCGAACTTGTCAGCTCGGTGAAGGCGGTATTATCCGGCTACAATTACTTTCCCAGTCAGGCCCTTGCCGCGTCGATCAAAAAAGAGGGTGACCCCAACGAGCTTGAGCGCTTCAAACTCGTCAATGACCGTGAACTGATGGTGTTGCAACTGTTTGCCCAAGGGCGGACAAACAAGGAAATCGCCAAGGGCATGTTCCTCAGCAACAAAACGGTCAGCACTTACAAAACCCGCTTGATGCAAAAACTCAAGGCCAAGACTCTGGTAGAACTTATCGAGATGGCAAAACGCAATTCGCTAGTGTGAGAAACAGGATGCCAAAGGCGTTAAAGGACTATTGGATAGCAGCCGTGATTGTCTGCCTTGGCTTTGATACCCAGGCAGATACCCTGGCGCCGGAACGCTATTCGCTGCTGAGCCGCTCCAACCCGGCGCACATGGACGTGACGCTGGAGCGCGCCCAGTGGCAATGGGTGCGCAACAAGCGCGAGCTGGTGGTCGGCACCTCCGCGCCGGACTATCCGCCCTTCGACATGACCCTCACCGGGCACGACTACGAAGGCTTTACCGCCGATTACATCGGCATTCTCGGACGCGTGCTCGACCTGCCGGTCAAGGTCCTGCGTTTCGCCAGCCGCGACGAGGCGGTCCAGGCGCTGAACAACGGCGAAATCGACCTGCTGGGCAGCGCCAATGGCTATGAGGCGGCGTCGAGCGGTATCGTGCTGTCCACGCCCTACGCCGTTGACCAGCCGGTCCTGGTCACACGTGCCGGAGAGGCCCGCCCCCTGAACGGCGACCTCAACGGTTTGCGCCTGAGCATGGCTTATCACTACCTGCCGCCCGACGTAATCGCCGCGCTTTATCCCAAGGCGCGCCTGCAGACCTTTCCCTCCTTCCAGAGCGCGATCAACGCCGTGGCGTTCAATCAGGCCGACGTGTTTCTGGGCGACACGATTTCCACCCACTACGTCATCAACAAGGGCTATCTGAACAACGTGCAGATGGCCAATTTCGGCAAGCACGAGGCCAACGGTTTCAGCTTCGCCGTGCAGGCCTCCAACCCGACGCTGCTGGACATCGTCAACCGGGTGCTCAAGGGCATTCCGGTGGAAGAGCGCATCGCCATTTCCAAACGCTGGGGCGCCGGCAGCGACCTGATGCTCACTGACCAGAAGCTGCAGCTCAATCAACGCGAAGAACGCTGGATCGCTCAGCACCCGACTGTTCGCGTGGTCTTCAACGAAGCCTATGCGCCCCTCACGTTCTTTGATGCGGCCGGCAATTTCAGCGGGGTGACCGCCGACTTGCTCGAACTCATCCGCCTGCGCACCGGGCTCACGTTCAAGGTCAGCCGTGCCGCCAGCATGAACGACATGACCCACCAGCTGAACCAGGGCCAGGCCGACCTGATCGGCGCGATGATCCCCAGCGAAGAGCGGCAGAACCGCTTCAACTTCAGCCGTCCGTATCTGGACAACGTGTTCGTGCTGGTGACGCGCAAGGAAACTTCTGCGCCCTCCAATCTCGATCAGCTGGACGGCAAACGCGTTGCGCTCACGCTCGGGAGCCCGATTCTGCCCTTTCTGCACGAGCAGTACACCGGCATTTATCCGGTAGAGGTCGATAACCCCGCGCAGGCCCTGGACCTGCTCGCTCACGGTCGGGCGGAGGGCGCCATCACCTCGTTGTTCAGCGCCAGTTATTTTCTCTCCTCCCGAGGACTGAACGACACGCTGCAGATGCGCGTGACGGTCGGGCAGGAGCCTGCTCGCATCGCCATGGCGACCTCACGCAATGCCCCTGAACTGACCTCGATTCTTGACAAGGCGCTTTCCAGCATTGCCCCTGAGGACCTGGCCGCGATCAATAATCGCTGGCGCACTTACACACCGAGGGGCAGCGGCGCGTGGCATGACTATCAGTTGGTGATTTATCAGATCATCGCCGGTGCGGGCCTGTTGCTGCTGGGCTCACTGGCCTGGAATGCCTGGATGCGCCGCCAGATCAAGCAGCGCGAGCGAGCCGAGCGTGCGCTCAACGATCAGGTTGAATTCATGGGCGCTTTGGTCAACGGCACGCCTCATCCAATCTATGTCCGCGACCGCGACGGCCTGCTGAAAATGTGCAACGAAAGCTACCTCACCGCCTTCGCCGCGCGGCGCGAGGACGTGATCGGCAAAAGTATTCTGGACGGCATCTTGAGCAATACCGAAGAGGCTCTGGGCTACGTCGACGATTACAAGCGCGTCATGGCCGAGGACGAGCCCCTGATTCTTGATCGTTCGCTGCACATCGGCGGCCGCGAGCTGACCATCTACCACTGGATCCTGCCGTTCCGCGACTCCCTCGGCAAAGTCCAGGGCATCATCGGCGGCTGGATCGACATCAGCGAAAGGCGGCAATTGATCGAACAACTGCAGACGGCCAAGGATCTGGCGGACGATGCCAACCGCGCGAAAAGCACCTTCCTGGCGACCATGAGCCATGAGATCCGCACGCCGATGAACGCCGTCATCGGCATGCTCGAGCTGGCCCTGAAGCGTGCGGACCAAGGCCATCTGGACCGCCCCGCCATCGAAGTGGCCTACAGCTCGGCGAAGGATTTGCTGGAGCTGATCGGCGATATTCTCGACATCGCCCGCATCGAGTCGGGCCGACTGAGCCTGAGCCCCGAGCGCGCCAATCTGCGCCAACTGGTCGAATCCGTGGTGCGGGTGTTCGACGGCCTGGCCCGGCAAAAAAGCCTCACCCTGGCACTGGATCTTGACGCTCGGACCAACACGGATGTGCTGATCGACCCGCTGCGCTTCAAGCAGATCCTCTCCAATCTCATCAGCAACGCCATCAAATTCACCGAGAGGGGTCAGGTCAAGATCAGCCTGCAGACCGAAGCCGGCCGCAGTCCCCAGCAAATGCGCGTGCAAGTGGTGATTCACGACAGTGGCATCGGCATCACCGAGCAGGACCAGCAGCGGCTGTTTGCGCCCTTTGCCCAGGTCGATCAGTCAGGGCAACTGGCGCGCACCGGCGCCGGTCTTGGCCTGGTGATCTGTCGCAGCCTGTGCGAAATGATGGGCGGAACCCTGACGCTGAGCAGCCGTCCCGGAGATGGCACGCGAATCGAAATGACCTTCGAGTTCACCACCCTCGAGCCGCTTGATGCGAAAAGCATCGCCCGCGAAGCAGCCCCCCACGCGTCAAGCCAGCTGCACATCCTGATCGTTGACGATCACCCGGCGAACCGCCTGCTGCTGTTTGAGCAACTGTGCTTTCTGGGGCATCGCTGCGACATGGCGGTACAGGGCGCCGAAGCGCTGGAGCGCTGGCGTACCGAGCGTTTCGATCTGGTGATCGCGGACTGCAACATGCCGGTGATGAACGGCTACGATCTGGTCCGGGCCATCCGCCAGCAGGAGCAAAGCGAAGCACGTCCGCGTTGCACCGTGCTGGGCTACACCGCCAATGCGCAGCCGGAGGAAAAGCAGCGCTGCCGTGATGCGGGCATGGACGACTGCCTGTTCAAACCCATCAGCCTGACGGCGTTGAACGACTGTTTGAGCCAGATCCTGCCACTGCCGGCGCTCCCAACCGTGCATGTTCAGCCGCCGCCGGCCGTGTTCGACCCGCAAACCATCGAAGCGCTGACCGGTGGCAGGGCCGACATGAATGCGCGGCTGCTCGATCAACTCATCGCCAGCATTCGTCAGGACCGTGCCGAACT
Source organism: Pseudomonas sp. NPDC078416 (assembly GCF_050268485.1). NCBI lineage: Bacteria > Pseudomonadati > Pseudomonadota > Gammaproteobacteria > Pseudomonadales > Pseudomonadaceae > Pseudomonas > Pseudomonas sp. NPDC078416. The sequence continues at coordinate 42,098 of NZ_JBNNGV010000006.1, forward strand.
GAACGCGACCCGTCTTCCGGAGCAGCTGAAAGACATCGGGCACAAAGTGCGCGGCGCCGCGAACATCATTTCCGCGACGGCCGTCATCGAGGGCTGTGAAGCGCTGGAAACTGCCTGCGACGCTGACGCGCCGGCCGCCATTATCAGCGAGCGGCATTCAACACTTGATCTGGCGATGGAAGCGCTGGAGCAGGCGTTGGTGGCGTATCGCAGTGAAACACCCGCGCCACAGGGAGGGCCGCCGGCATGAAGCTGATGGCCATGAGCGCTGATGATTTTCAGGCGTTTGCCGCCCGTTCAGTCGCCGGTTATGCCCGGGATATTGCCCGCACCTACGGGCTGCCCGACCCGCCGGCCTTCACCAGCGCCAACGCTGACTTCAATGAACTCTTGGAAGACGGCCTGGAAACCGAGGGGCATTACTTCTACCGCTTGTGCATCGGCGATGATGTTGAGGTGGGCAGCCTCTGGATAGGGGTGGTGGAGAACCCGCCGTTGCCCACCCGACTGTTCGTCTACGACCTGGAGATTGATCCGGCCTTCAGACGTCAGGGGCTGGGCAGGCAGGCACTGAACGCCGTCGAAGCGTGGGCCATCGAGCGCGGCATTCGCCGTCTGGAGCTGAACGTGTTTTCTGACAACGTTGCCGCGCGGACACTGTACGAGACCTCAGGGATGGCTCCCTGTGAAATCACCATGGGCAAGGATTTATAGCCCGCCTGTGTGTCCCCGGATCAGGCCGGACCGGTAGCAGCATCGACGCTGCCGTACGGCGCCAGGTGTTCGCTCAGGTATTTCAGCAGAATGCTCACCTTCGGCAGCGCCTCTCGGGCTTTCAGCCAGACCAGGTTCATCGGCAGTCCGTCGGTGGCAAGCTCCGGCAGCACTTCCACCAGCCGGCCTTCGTTGAGGTGGGTTTGCACCAGCCAGGTCGGTAGCTGGGCGATCCCATGCCCGGCCAGGGTGGCCGATACTTCGCCCTCGCCGTCGCCGACGGCAATGCGCGGATGAATGACGCGACGCTCCTGATCACCCGGCACGCGCCCACGAAAATACCAGGGCCCGACCTGCCCGTCGGACTGACCGTAGGCGATGCAATGATGGTGCTCGAGATCCGCGTCTGTCTCGGGCCGACCGTGCTCGGCGAGGTAACTCGGCGCGGCACAGAACACCAGTCGCTGGGCGCCGATGAAGCGATGCCCCAGCCCTGCGGCCCAGGCGTCGCGCCCGCCGATCCTGACCACGATATCGATGCCTTCATGCACCGGGTCGATGAACCGGTCGGAAAACGAAATGTGCGGCTGCAGCAGCGGGTATTCCCTGACGAAATTAAGAATCAGCGGCAACACATGAAGACGTCCGTAGGACGCAGGCAAATCAATCCGCACCCGGCCATGGGGCTCATGCCGCTCTGACGCGAGCGCCAGTTCGGCTTCTTCGAGGTCAGCCAGCACGCCGCTGCAGGTGGCGTAGAACTTCACACCGGCTTCGGTGAGGGCCAGGCGGCGTGTGGTGCGAGTGAACAGGCGTTGACCCAATCGCTGCTCCAGACGGGCGATGCTTTTACTGACCGCTGACGCTGTCAGGTTCAGCTTCAGTGCCGCATTGGCGAAGCTGCCCAAATCGGCCACGGCCACAAATACGTCAATGCCCTTGAGGCGCTCGGACGAAAACACAGCGGACACCATTACTGAACTGAGTTCGCGATAGTAAGTCATTTATGTCGCGGATGAGAACACAGATCTCCAATAGGCTATGGCATCGACTTTTGGAGCTTCTTCTATGCAACCCTCACATTCCGCAACGGCGTCCGCGCCGGATGCCACGTCTCGATCAGGGGTACAGATCCTGATCATGGCGATCGCTGCATTCATCATCGTCACCACCGAATTCCTGATCGTTGGACTGCTGCCGGCCATGGCCCAAGACCTCGGCGTTTCCATCGCCGTGGCTGGCCAGGTGGTGACGCTGTTCGCTTTTACCGTGATGTTGTTCGGGCCGTTCCTGACGGCAAAGCTGGCCGGCGTCGAGCGCAAAAAGCTGTTCACCATCATCCTGCTGGTGTTTGCCGCGTCCAACGTGCTGGCGGCGCTGTCCACCAACATCTGGGTCATGGCCCTCGCGCGCTTCATTCCGGCGCTGGGCTTGCCTGTGTTCTGGGGCACCGCCAGCGAAACCGCCGGGCAGCTGGCAGCGCCCGGCAAATCGGGGCAGGCTGTTTCGCGGGTTTATCTGGGCATTTCCGCCGCCCTGGTGTTCGGCGTGCCGCTGGGCACCGTTGCTGCCGATACCCTCGGCTGGCGCGGCAGCTTCTGGGTGCTGGCCGTCATCTCCCTGGTCATCGCCGTCCTGATGCAACTGTGCATGCCAACCTTGCCCTCCTCGCCTGCCAAGCACGGCGAGAAGCAGACCGACATCCTCAAACAGCCGCGCTTTATCGCCCATGTGTTGCTGTCGGTGCTGGCGTTCACGGCGATGTTCACGGCTTACACCTACCTGGCCGATATCCTCCAGACCCTGGCCGGCGTTCCGACCAATCAAGTCGGCTGGTGGCTGATGGGCTTCGGCGCGGTCGGCATGATCGGCAACCAATGGGGCGGAAAGCTGGTCGATCGCAGCCCGCTGGGCGCGATGGTGTTGTTCCTGGTGATCCTGAGTATCGGCATGGCCGCCGCCATTCCACTGGCCACTGAGCACCTCTGGCTGATCGCCGCGCTGGTCCTGTGGGGCATTGCGTACACCGCACTGTTCCCGGTGTGTCAGGTGCGTGTCATGCAAGCCGGTGCCAAGGCTCAGGCGTTGGCGGCGACCATGAATATCTCGGCGGCCAACGCTGGCATTGGTCTGGGTGCGATTTTTGGCGGCTTGGGTATCGGCCACTTCGGACTGGGGTCGCTGGGCTGGATTGCTACCGGGATCGCTGCCTTGGCGATCGTGGTTGCGCTGCTGATGATGCGTAAGCGTTAAGGATTCGCTCTGGCAGTTAAGCAACAATGGGCTGCTGTCTTGCCGGGCAGAACGGGCACAGTCGGGATGCCGCTGTTTGAGCGCGGCATTCCGGGTCTGCAATGATAAGAACCGGTTAGTCAGGCGCTGACGCTTTCCCTTCCCGCGCCGCCAGAATGCGCGGCAGATTGTCTTCGATCCAGGACGTCAGCCCGTCCACCTGCAAGGCAACCTCCTCGCCCATCGCCGTCAGTCGGTATTCAACGTGGGGCGGCACCACCGGCAGCGCCTTGCGCTCGACGAACCCATCCTGTTCCAGGCTCTGAAGTGTCTGCGACAGCATCTTTTCGCTCACCCCGCCGATCTTGCGCCGCAGCTCGCTGAACCGGTGCATGCCGTCCAGCAACACCACCAGCACCAGTACGCCCCAGCGGCTGCACACATGGTTGAGGATTTCCCGCGACGGGCAATCCCGGGCCAGCACCTCACCGGTACGGATTCGCTCCAGCAACGAGACGCTGCCTGCAGAGGGAGAGACAATATCGTTCATCACACTTACCTTTTCGTACGTACTTACGAAAGGTTAGCACGGTGACTATGCTGTTCGCTCATTCCACCTCGTTCGGTAATCATCATGATCGTCATCACTGGAGCATCAGGCCAACTGGGCCGCCTCGTCATCGCTCGACTGCTGGAAACCGTGCCTGCCTCGCAGATCGTCGCGGCCGCCCGTGACCCGGAGAAAGTGGCTGACCTCGCCGCCAAGGGCGTGCAGGTTCGCCAGGCCGACTACTCACATCCAGACACGCTGGACCGCGCCCTTGCAGGCGCCGAGAAGGTCCTGCTGATCTCGTCCAGTGAAGTGGGTCAGCGGCTCGCTCAGCATCAGGCGGTAATCGACGCGGCGAAACGCGCCGGCGTGAAACTGCTGGGCTACACCAGCGTGCTCCACGCCGACACCTCGGCGCTGGGCCTGGCCGAGGAACACAAGCAGACCGAGGCGGCGCTGGCGCAATCCGGTGTTCCCGCGGTGGTGCTGCGCAATGGCTGGTACCACGAAAACTACACGGCGGGCGTGGCCCACGCAGTGGCGAACGGCGCGCATTACGGCGCCGCGGGTGAAGGCCAAATCAGTTCTGCGGCGCGGGCGGACTACGCAGCGGCGGCGGCCGTGGTCCTGACGTCGACTGAGGATCAGGCGGGCAAGGTGTACGAACTGGCCGGCGACGAGTCTTACACGCTCAAGGAGTTCGCCGCTCAAATTGCGCAGCAATCCGGCAAGCCTGTCGTGTACACCGATCTTCCCCAGGCCGATTACAAGGCTGCGCTGCTGCAGGCAGGACTCCCGGAGTTTGTGGCCGAATTGCTCGCCAACTCCGATGCCGCCGCGGCCAAAGGTGCCCTTTTTGATGACAGTCGCCAGTTGAGCCGCCTGATTGGCCGGCCGAGCACGCCGCTCTCCACCCGCATCGCTGAAGCACTGTCTCAATAACATTCGCTGTCGCCCCCGCAACAGCAGGCGGGCGGCGTGCCAGCATGGGCACTGAATGATTTGCGCCCCCCAGGGTCGAAACTAATGACAGCGCACGACGCGCTGGCCAAGGAGTTTCGAATGAACAGCAAATCGCTCATTGCCTGTCTGGCGATTCTGGGTAGCGTTTCCGTTGCAAGTTTTACGGCGCAGGCCGCCAACGCGACGGAGCCGACCATTCAACCTTCAAGAGACAACATGCGGGAGCTCGAAGTCGGCAGCCGTTCGCCGCAGGAATTTCAGCGTCCAGAGGCGGCGCTAAAGGACTGGAAAGCAAAGGGCCTGGAAGAACCGGCCAAGATGAGTCAGTGGGTGCGCATCAACGATAAATACGTCGAAGTGCAGACCACCAACGGCCAGATCACCAAGATTGTCCCCATCGAAAAATAAGCCGGGGGATTGACCCGGCGCGTCGGGTTTAGGGGCGCGCGCCAACTCAAGAAGTGTGTTGAGAAAGAACTCTAAGAACGACCAAAGGAATTCCCATGAACATGAAAAAACTGATGGCGTGCGCGGCAGTGGTCACTTGCCTGGGCGGGGCCAGCTTCACAGCGATGGCGCAAACCCCTGCAACCAAAAGCGTGCAGGCGGAGCACACCAATGAACAGTACAAGGTCGGCGATACCACCCATGACCTGTACAAAGACGAGCGCGTTGGCGTCAAGGACTGGCAAGGCAAGGGACTGACCGCGCCCAAAGAAGGCACGCAATGGGTGCTGATCAGCGATAAATATGCGCTGATCAACATGGAAGACGGCAAGGTCCTCGACATCGCGCCGGGCAACCTTAAACCGCTGAAAAAGTAATCACTGCTACGCCTGTCACCGTGCCCGACACCCGTCGGGCATCGCGTTGCCAGCCCTCTATCCAGACGCCCGGCCCTTCTGCTTTTCGCTGACAAGAAAGGTTGCACCCTAACGATCGCGCCCTCTACTCTGCGCCTCTCGTTTGTTGCGCCATAGGCCCGGGTTCGATGTCTTCCGTTTTGAATGTCTTGCTGCCGATCTTCGCGCTCATCCTCGTGGGCTACCTCTGTCGCCGTACCAACCGCCTCGGGCCGAGCGCCGCGTCGGAAATCAACCGGATGGTGGTCTGGCTGTGCTTGCCGGCGCTGCTGTTCACCGCCACTGCCCATGCCACCTGGGCGCAGATCTGGCACCCCGGCTTTGTACTGACCTTCACCCTGTCGACCCTGGCGATGTTCGTCATTACCTTGCTGCTGCGGCGCCGAAAGGCCGGGCACTTTGCCGATGCCAGTATTGACGCCCTCAGCGCCTCCTACGCCAACACCGGCTATATCGGCATTCCACTGTGCATCATGGTGCTGGGACAGGACGGACTGGAACCGGCCCTCATCGCGTCGCTGCTGGTGGTCTGTGTGGTGTTTGGCATCGCCCTGGTGTGCATTGAAATCGGGCTGCAAAGCGAGGCCCGGGTGCACCGCATCGTTCTCAAAGTGCTGCTGGCGCTGGCAAAAAACCCCTTGGTGGTATCACCGATCCTCGGCGCCTGCTGGGCATCGACCGGCGTGGCATTGCCAGGCGCGCTGGACAAATTCCTCAGTCTGCTGGGTGCTGCGACGACGCCTTGTGCGCTGATTTCCCTGGGCCTGTTTCTCGCTCAGAAACAGCAAGGCCCCCGTGAGGGCACCACGCTGCTGGTGCTGATCAAGCTGATTGCCCACCCGCTGCTGACGTGGTTTCTGGCGTTTCGGGTGTTTCACCTGCCGCCGCTGTGGGCCAACTCTGCCCTGCTGTTGAGCGCCCTGCCCACCGGCACCGGGCCGTTCATGCTGGCCGAGTACTACAAGCGCGAGGCGTCGGTGGTGTCGAGCGCGATTCTGATTTCGACGCTGGGCTCGCTGGTGACGCTGTCGCTGTGCATTTACTACATCAACGGTTGACGGGCTGACGTCGGGCATAAGGCAGGTGCGTCGAAATGAACAAGCTGGATTTGCTGAAAACCTTCGTCAGGGTCGCCGAGCTGTCGAGCTTCACCCATGCCGGCGACGCCTTGGGCCTGCCGCGTTCGACGGTGTCGGAGCATGTGCGCAGCCTCGAAGGGTTGCTCGGCGCACGACTGCTGTTGCGAACCACGCGCAAGGTGCAAGTAACGCCCGACGGCCAGGCGCTGTATGAACGCAGCAAGGACCTGCTCAGTCAGATGGACGAGCTTGAAGGGCTGTTCCGCCAGGACAACTCGGCGCTGAGCGGGCGTCTGCGGGTGGACATGCCCACCGCCATTGCGCGGCGGCTGGTGATACCACGGCTGAGCGAATTCCTTGAGCGGCATCCGCGGATCGAACTTGAAATCAGCAGCACGGACCGGCGCGTCGATCTGGTCCGCGAGGGCTTTGATTGCGTGTTGCGCATCGGCACATTGCCGGACACGCCGCTGGTCGCGCGCACGGTGGGCCTGTTTCGGATGATCAACTGCGTGAGCCAGGGCTACGCCGACCGCTTCGGCATTCCGCAAAATCTGGAAGACCTGCAGCAGCATCGGCTCATCAACTACGCACCGGCTTTCGGCGCTGCCGAATCGTTATTCGAGTATTGCCGCGAGGGCAAGGATTTTCATGTGCCGATGCCCTGCAGCGTGACGGTGAACAACATCGAAGCCTATGAGGCGGCGTGTGTCGGCGGGCTCGGGATCATCCAGATTCCGCGCCTGGCCGACGCTTACCAGCAGCAACGGGGCGACTTGATCGAAATCCTCCCCGAGTACCGGCCGACCGCAATGCCGGTTTCACTGCTTTACGCCCATCGCCGGCACCTGCCACAGCGGTGCCGGGTGTTCATGGATTGGCTGGAGGAGTTGCTCGGCGAATATGGGGTTGAGCGCAAGGGCTCCCGGGACCGGCGTTAGCCGGGCGGGTAGGACCGGCTTTAGCCGGGAAGGCGTCTGCGAGGACTCCGCAAAAATGATGTCGTTTGCACAGTCCTCTTCCCGGCTGAAGCCGGTCCCACTGGGATCGCGTACATCGAGTGGACCTTCTCACACCTGGAATCACTTCAACGCCGCGACCACTGCATCGAAGAACGCCATCGGGTCGATGGGCTCTTTGTCCACCGGCTTGGGTTGCGCGCCGAAGGTGACGATCACCACGTTGTTGGCCGGGTTGACGTAGATGTTCTGCCCCTGGATGCCGACTGCGGAATAAGCGCCATCTTTCACCGACGGAGCGGTCCAGGCGGTCCACCACATGTAGCCGTAATCCAGGCTCTTGCCGCCCTTGAGCGTAGTGGGCAGCGTTGCTTCCCTGACCCAGCCATCCGGCAGAATCGAGGTGCCGTTGATCTTGCCGTCGTTCATGAAGAACAGCCCGAAGCGCCCGTAATCCCGCAGCGTTGCGCTGATCCCGCTGCCGCCGATTTCCACGCCGTCAGGGGAATCCAGCCACCAGGTCGCGTCGCTTTCCATGCCGAACGGCTGCCAGATCTTTTTCGACAGGTACTCAGCCAGCGGCATCTTCACCGCACCCCGCACAATCTCGCCGAGGACCTGGGTTTCACCGGTGCTGTAGTTGTTCACGGTGCCCGGTTCCGCCGCACGCGGCAGGCTCGCCATCAGCGCCATGGCCGAATGGGGCTGCTGAGAAATCTGCGCCTTGAGCAGCGCCCGCCGGTCCGATGCCGGATCGGTGTAGGTCTCGTTCCACTTCACCCCCGACGACATCATCAGCACGTTACGCACGGTCACCCCGTCGTAGGCGCTGCCTTTGAGGGCCGGCACGTAATCCACCACCTGGGCATCCAGGCCTTTGATCAAGCCATCCTTGATCGCCGCTGCCGTCAGCGTCGAGGTGATGGACTTGGCCATCGACATCGACATCCAGCGGGTTTTTTCGGTGTTGCCGCGCTGATAGGTCTCGAAGACGATCTTGCCGTCCTTGATCACCAGCATCGCGGTGATGCTGTCCAGCGCCACGAAGTCATACAGGTCGTACTTTTTACCCTCGACCGTGAAGCGCACATTGGGCAGTTGCCGGTCCGACTTCGGCAGCGCATAGGGCTGATCGCCCGCCTGAATGGTGTGGGTGGGAAACAGCCGGCCGATATTGCGATAGGTGCTGACCGCCAGGTCCGGAAGCATGGCGCCGTCGTAGATCTGCTCGACCGTGCCGATGGGCTCTTGGGCGTGGGGGTAGTCGTCGGCCCATGCGCTGGAAACCAGCGTGGCAGCCAGTAGGCCGAGGGACAGGGTCAGCGGCCGGTTGAAGGCGGTGGGACGGGAAAAGTCGGATGAGTGCATGACGTATCCTTTTTTGTTGTCGTCGATGGACGCTGAACTCCCGGCTAAAGCCGGTCCCACTGAAAGAACGTGCGCGCTTGAACCATAGCCCACCCGCCGGCATTGCACCGGGCGATCAGTTCAGTCGTTCCGTACCCTGGCGTCTGCGATCGGGTACGTAACCGAATCGAAGGCGAAAAAAAACCACCGCGCCAAGGCGGTGGTTTTCAGGCGTGCAGGACGCGTCGGATCAGACCTTGACGATCCAGCCCGCCGGGCCTTCGATGTCGCCGGACTGAATGCCCGTCAGCTCTTTGTACAAGCGCTGGGTCACGGGACCGACCTCGGTTTCGCTGTGGAACACGTGCAGTTTGTCTTTGTAGCTGATGCCGCCAATCGGGGTGATCACCGCTGCGGTGCCGCACGCGCCGGCCTCTTTGAAGAGGTCGAGCTTGTCGATGAACACCTCGCCTTCGGTGACCTTCAGGCCCAGACGGCTCTGCGCCAGTTCGATCAGCGACAGACGGGTGATGCCCGGCAGCACGGACGGCGATTTCGGCGTGATGAACTGGTCGTCGTGGGTGATCCCGAAGAAGTTGGCCGAGCCGACTTCTTCGATCTTGGTGTGGGTCAACGGATCGAGGTAGATGGCATCGGCGAAGTTGGCCTTCTTGGCCTCGGCACCCGGCATCATGCTGGCCGCGTAATTACCGCCGACTTTCGCAGCGCCGGTGCCTTGTGGCGCGGCGCGGTCATAGCTGGAGATCACGAAGTTGTGGGGTTTCATGCCGCCCTTGAAGTACGGGCCCACCGGGATGCAGAACACCGAGAAGATGAACTCGGGCGCAGCGCGCACGCCGATGTTGTCGCCGACGCCGATCACGAACGGACGCAGGTACAACGCGCCGCCGGTGCCGTACGGCGGGATGAAACGCTCGTTGGCGCGGACCACCTGCTTGCACGCTTCGATGAACTGCTCGGTCGGGACGTGGGGCATCAGCAGGCGGCTGCAACTGCGCTGCATGCGTGCGGCGTTCTGGTCGGGACGGAACAGGTTGATCGAGCCGTCTTTGGCGCGATAAGCCTTGAGGCCTTCGAAGCATTGCTGGCCGTAATGCAGCGCGGTCGAGCCTTCGCTGATGTGCAGCACGTTGTCTTCGGTCAGGGTGCCTTGGTCCCACGCGCCATCGCGCCAGTGAGCCAGGTAGCGTTTGTCGGTCTTGATGTAGTCGAAGCCGAGCTTGTCCCAGTTAATGCTTTCGTTACCCATGACACCCTCTATGTCCAGGCCAGCGCGGCCGGGAGTTTCCGGCGTCTGGCGTTTCATCGATAAGGCCCGGTACAGGACGCGACCCGTTCCGGTGTGACGCCATATTACTGATTTTTCTCCCGGCAAACCGCCTCGGCGGCAGATGAGCTGAAAAAGATCCACTGTCGCCCGATTCAAGCCTCCTGGTTTGTGCCGTCTGTAGCAAAACAGCTGCCGGACGTGTGCAGATTCGCCAATGTTGCCTATGGTGTGTAAATCGTCTGAGACAGGAGCAGCACCCATGGGTATCGATCAGTTGTTCGCCGGTTTGAGCAGTCTTCCCAGCATTCCCAAGGTGGCGCAGGACCTGATCAAGCAGTTCGACAGTCCGTCTTCGGACCTGGGCAGCATTGCCGGCAACATCGAAAAAGACCCGGTGATCGCGGCGAAGATTCTGCGGCTGGCCAACTCCGCGCGCTTTCGCGGGGCGCGGGAGTCGTCGAGCATCGAGGATGCGGCCATGCGTCTTGGCTTCAACACCTTGCGCACACTGGTGCTGGCGTCGGCGGTGACCGGCGCGTTCAAGGCAGGGCCAAGTTTTGATCTGAAGGGCTTCTGGCTGAAGAGCTTTCAGGTGGCCGGGATCTGCCGTCTGCTGGCGAAACAGTCCGGTGCTGATGCGGAAATCGCCTTCACCTGCGGGGTCATGCACGACATCGGCGAACTGCTGATCCAGACCGGCGCGCCGGCCGTTGCCGAGCGCATCAACAGCGTGACCAAGACCGGCACGACCGGCCGTGCGGCGATTGAGACGTTGCAGCTGGGCTTTGGTTACCCGGAAGTCGGCGCGGAACTGGCCCGACGCTGGGGATTGCCCGAGGTCATCCAGAACGCCATCGCCTATCAGGCGCGGCCCATGCAGGCGCCGGGGGATGCCACCCAGCCAAGGATTGTTGCCCAGGCATTGACGATCTCGGCCGCCCTGGAAAATCACGGCGGTGCCTCCGCGCAGGCGAAGCAGGAAGTGGACGGCCCGTTGCTGGAGGGTGTTGATCTGGATGCGGTGTTCGCGGCGTTGCCGAAGGTGCTGGAAGATGACAAGGCGTTTGCGGAGTTGTTGAGCTAGGGGGCGACTGACTCACGTCCATACGCGATGAGGCAGCGGAAATCTTTTGGATACACACATCTGTAGGAGCCGGCTTGCTGGCGAGAGCGTCCGTTCAGCCACAGCAAGGGCGACTGAAAAACCGCGTTCGCCAGCAAGCCGGCTCCTACAGGGTCATGGCACCAGGTGCCTCGCTGCAAAATTGCTGGCGCTCACTCGGGCCCCTTCCCGGCTGAAGCCGGTCCCACTAATGGATCGCATGTACCCAGAGAAAATGAAGGTGACCTCGACTGTGGGACCGGCTTTAGCCGGGAAGGCACTAGGTGCCTCGCTGCAAAATTGCTGGCGCTCACCCGGGCCTCTTCCCGGCTGAAGCCGGTCCCACTAGTATCAGCGCACAGCCGCTCCTGAGGACCTGTGCATGCCTGATGTTTCTGACACCCACGTTGATACCCTGCTGGAATGGATGCACGACCGCTCGTTCGTCGTGCTGACCGGCGCCGGGATCAGCACCTCTTCCGGGATTCCGGATTACCGCGACAGCGAGGGCGTGCGTCGGGGTCGGCAGCCGATGATGTTTCAGGAATTCCTCAATGCGCCCGAGGCCCGGCGTCGCTACTGGGCAAGGGCGATGCTGGGCTGGCCGCGGGTTCGCGTCGCGCAACCCAACGCGGCCCACGAAGCGATTGCGCGCTTGCAGCAGCATGACCTCATCAGCGGCGTCATCACCCAAAACGTCGACACCTTGCACGATCAGGCCGGCAGTCATGACGTGGTGGAATTGCACGGCAGCCTGCATTGGGTGCTGTGCCTGGACTGCCGCCAGCGCACCGAGCGCGACATCATTCAGCTGGCTCTGGTCGAGCAAAATCCGTATCTGGCGGGCGTCGATGCGGTCCAGGCGCCCGATGGCGATACCTTGCTCGACCCGGCCTTCGAAGAACGCTTCCAGGTGCCCCACTGCCCCCACTGCGGGGGTGATCGCATGAAACCTGACGTGGTATTTTTTGGTGAGAACGTCGCACCACCCACGGCGGCCAAGGCCATGCAGCGCGTGGAAGACGCTCAAGGCCTGCTGGTGGTGGGATCGTCGCTGATGGCGTTCTCGGCGTTTCGCCTGTGCCGCGCGATCAAGGATCAGGGCAAACCGCTGATCGCCATCAACCTCGGCAAAACCCGGGCCGATGATCTGTTGAATCTCAAGATCGAAGCGTCGTGCGAGGTGCTGTTGCCGGCCTTGGCGCAGCGGCTGTTGAGAGCCTGATGAATCTTCCGTATCTCCGTGTGCAGAGAGAGCCCTTTCGCGAGCAAGCTCACTCCTGCATGGCTCGATCTGTCATCGGGTAGCACGAATCGCCGGCAACGCCGCCAATGCTCTGTCCCACACCTGCCGCGTCCTGACCCACGCCACTTCCTGCCAGTCCGGGTCCGCCGGATAAAACTGCTCCAGCAGCCCCTCCTTGATCCGCCGACCGGCCTGGTCAAGCGGGTCGCCGTGCAGGTGCAGCCAGTGATCATCACGCAAATGCCCATGCACGTCTGCGCCCGGGTACGTGCCGCATTCAATGACAAACGGCATCAGGTGCACACCCGGCAGCGCGTCGAGGAGCATCTGCGAGGTGTAGCCGGTGGACGTCGCCGCCACACCGGTTTCGCTGACGCGATTGGCGCCGGTGATCAGCGTGAACAGCCACGGCCCGAACAACGCTTTCGCATCCTCCAGCGCCGGGTAGGCTGACTCCACAATGCTCATCAGCATCGGATGACCGTAATCCCCGGCGCCGGTGTGCAGGTCGAAGCAGGTCACCACCTTGGCGTGCTGCAAGTGCTGGCCGACGATGCTGCGCAGCGTGCGATTGGACCAGCTCGGCTCACTGCCGCCGAAAAACAGGCCATCGGGGAAAGCGTATTGCCCCGCCTCCACCACCGACATCAACCCTGCCCAACCCCGCGCGTCGATCGCTGCCTGAAACAACGCATCAGCCTGATCGCGCTTTGGCCCGCGCAACTGCTCGCACGCGTAAATCCCGTGGACGTCGGTATAGGCGCGGTTGTCCGGCAGCGGCCGGCTGAAGTCTAGGTAGTTGCGGTTCTGATCGAGGTTGTCCTCATTGACCCGGCGCATCCACGCCGTGCCCCAGGGGTTGATCAGGTGAATCATCAGGATCGACACGCCCTCGGGCAGCGAGCGTGGGTCAAAACCTTTAAGCCAGCGGCTCTGGCAATCGGAACCGTAATAGCCCTCGACGCCATGGGTACCGCTCAGCGCCACCAACACCCGCCGCGCCTGCGGATCGCCTAGCCAGGCGACATCCGTGGCCAGCGTCTCGCCAAAAGGCCCCGGCAACGGGTGGAGGTACTCGCTCAACCGCGCGCCAGCGGCGGTCGCTGCCGCCATGAAGCGTTCGCGAAGCTGGCGATAACCCGGACGATCAGGAAAAAAGTGGCTCATTGAAGCGCTCCAAAATTGATCACATCCCGCTTGCAGGCCCTTACCAGTCCGCCCGAATACCGCGCAAAAAGGACACTGCGTCAGAAATGTTACAACCGGACACGTTTTGGCACACTTCTTTCTAGTATTTCTCTTGTGGAACGTCAGTACCACGAAACGCTTCGCGTCCAGCCCCGGCTGCCGTGAGTCTACGCTGCCAAACGGTGCGCACCACGCACCCTTGTGCAGGAACCGGACACTATCCCGTCCGAAACAGTGCAGGACGCCGACCAGAAGTCTGGCGTCCGTCGATAAGGAATTCGATTCGTGCCAGACATGCGTATTTCACACCCGATCCGTCCACATTGCGCCTTGCCTTTTCCGCTGCACGCATCCGTCAGCGAGCCAGCCATCCGCCCCATCTCCCTTCAGCGTTCCGGCTGAAACCCAGCATTAATTTGCTGCAGTGCCCGACATTTTTTTCGCTTCAATGGCTGTCGCTTTCATAGCGATTCGGCGGCTACTTTTTATTGTTTCTTTTCGGCACAGATGCGTCTGCTCAAATAAGGTTTTGAATAACGCGCCGGCGGGATCGCTGTTGATCCACACACACTAAAAATGATCAGTGATCATTTCAGGACGTGTGCGCCACCGTTAATCACACTTCACGCCATGACTGACAAGTCACACTTTCAGGACGTATCACAATGATCACCTAAGCACTCACGCACCAACTTGCACCCACTTAATCACGTTTGGTGCAACGCACTTCTGATTGAATCGGAACAGGTCACCTTGCAAACACGCGGTGAACCTGAATGGATAGGTTCGCCCCTTGGTTCAGCAACTTACCCCGTCTGAATAGAGCGAACAGGCCCCGACCTAATGAAATTCGCTAAAAAGTTACAGGAATGCGACATCCATACACCAAAGGCCAGAAACAGCAGGCTAGAGCGCTGCGCTGGCATAGCGGTTGCAATAGCGATGATCGTTACGTAGTCATTCTGAAATAAAGACGTACTTCTTTGTACTCAACAAGAAATCAGGAACCTGCAATGTCGTCTCCATAACTCATGCTGTAACGGCAGTTATAAGAGTGGTTCTTCAACGACCTGCTCCCCAGGCCTCGTGCGTTGCGAAAGCACGGACGTCAACTTCAAACAGGGTGACTTGTTTGAACGGACCCTTATTGCCCTTCAACCACCCGAGGGAGCTTTAATGAATGACGCGGTAAAAGCGAAAGCCATACCTGACCCGGCACCGGACGCACTGTCCATGGCCTGGCCACGTATTCCTTTCAAGGAAAATACGTCGCGCCCTGGTGAACTTAGCAGGACGCACGTGTTGATATTGATTGCCGCCTCGGTCCTTATTCACGGCGGCATCTGGTGGTATATGCAGACCGCCAAAGCCGACGTTCCGGAAGTTGCGCCGCAAGTGCCCGAGATGACCGTGGAACTGACCAGCCCGACACAGCCAACGCCGGAGCCACCACCCGCGCCGCCTCCGCCCGAGCCGCCACCGCCGCCCCCTGAGCCGGAGCAACCGGTCGAGGACCCCGACGCTGCCAAGCCGCCGCCGAAACCGGTGGAAAAGCCTGTCGAGAAGCCGGTGGAAAAACCCAAGGTCGAGAAGCCCAAGCCGGTCAAGAAGCCTGAACCGGTGAAAAAGCCCACCCCGCCCGTGCCTGCTGCACCCGCTGCGCCGAGCCCGCCTGCGCCTGCTGCACCATCACCGTCGCCCGCCCCACCGGCCCCGGCTGCTGCGGCACCTGCGGCACCGGCCAAGGAATCGGCGGCGATTTCCGGGCTTGCCAGCCTGGGTAACCCGCCACCGGAATACCCCGGTGCGGCGCTGCGCAAGGGCATGGAAGGCCGCGTGATCCTGCGCATCAAGGTATTGCCCAACGGCCGCGCCGGCACGGTCGAGGTGACCAAATCCAGCGGCAAACAGGTGCTGGACGATGCGGCGGTGGAGGCGGTGCGCAACTGGAAGTTTATTCCGGCCAAGCGCGGCGACACGCCGATCGAAGGGTTCGCGACGCAAACCATCGACTTCAAGCTGCCCGAATGAACCCGGTCAGCCGATCAACAACAACTCTTTATATAGCGGGTGAGGTGTAACCATGAACGAATCGATCTCTTCGATGATTGTCCCCGGCGTACTCTGGGCGCTGGTGGTGTTTTCCGTGCTGAGCTGGGGACTGTTGCTGATCAAATCCGCACAGTACTTACGCTTAAAGACCCAGAACAAACAGTTCACCAAAGCCTTCTGGGCGGCGCCGGATCTGCTCACCGCCGCCGAGCATTCCAGCCAATACCCGGGCTCACTGGCGCGCATCGCCAACAGCGGTTTCGAAGCCATGGCAGTCGATGAGACGCCGCGCAACACCCAGCAGCTCGCCCACACCATCAACCGCTCGGACCGCCTGGAGCGCAACCTGCGCCAGCAGATCCAGAAGGAACGCCGCGCCCTGGAAGCCGGCCAGGCCATCCTCGCCAGTATCGGCAGCACGGCGCCGTTCATTGGCCTGTTCGGTACGGTCTGGGGGATCATGGAAGCACTGCAAAGCATCGGCGCCAGCGGTTCGGCGAGCCTGGAAACCGTGGCCGGCCCCATCGGTCACGCCCTGATTGCCACCGGTGTCGGCATCGCCGTCGCGGTCCCGGCGGTGCTGATCTACAACTTCTTCCTGCGCCGCCTCAAGCTCGCCGTCGCCGACATGGATGATTTCGCCCACGACTTCGACGCCCTCGCACAACGCAGCGCCTTCGCCATCAACCGTCAGGCCATCGCCAGCAAGCACAGCCAGGCTGTGCGGGAGGCGAGCTGATGTCGTTCTCCACCCAAGACAGCGATGAAGTGCTCAGCGAAATGAACGTCACGCCGCTGGTGGACGTGATGCTCGTGCTGCTGGTGGTGTTCATCGTCACCGCGCCGCTGATGACCAACGCCATCAAGGTCAACCTGCCGAAAACCGACGCCGTCGCCCCCGCCGACAAGAAAGACCCGGTGGTGGTCAGCGTCGACCAGGACGGCAAGTTCTACCTGGCCAAATCCGAAGTCGCGCCCGAATCCCTGGAGCTCAGCCTCAAGGACGTCAAGGCCAAGGACCCGGAGGTCCGTGTACAGCTGCAGGCCGACACCAACGTCAACTACGGCCAGGTGGCCAAGGCGATGGCGTCGATCGAGCGCTCGGGCATCACCAAAATTTCAGTGATGACCTCGAAATGATCGGCCCATGACCCGCAGTTGATCTGCACCTGAAGCAGGCGCCGCACCCCGCTGCGGCGCCGCTCACCCTACTCCCGATTCACCGCCGTCCGGGGTTTTGCCCCGGAGGGGAGCGGCTTGCTTGAAATAAGGAAATTCCCGACCGCCATCACCGCGTCGGAGCAACGAGGGCTCACAAGGCCATTTCAATAACATCTGGAATAAGTCGGAAACTACCATGCTGATGAGCTTTCCCGGTTTTACCCTCAAGCCCCTTGTTGTTGCCGTACAACGCCACCCCCGTGCGCTGATTTGCGCACTGGCGGTCGGCATGAGCCCCGCCTATGGCGCCGACAGCACGGACAGCGCCGCCGATGCCGCGACCGGCAGTGAAGCCGCTGTCCCCGCTGCAGCGGTGGCTGCGGCGCCGGCGACCACCCAGCTCAAACGGGTGGAAGTGACCGGTTCGGCCGTGCGCCGGGCCGACGCGGAAACCGCCGTGCCGGTGACCATCCTGCGCGCCGACGAGCTGAAGAAACAGGGCGTGACCACCACCGAACAGATGGTCCAGCGCATCACCGGCAGCCAGTCGATGATGAACAGCGCAGGCTCGGTCGGCGCGTCCACCGGTGGCGCGTCCTATGCCGACATGCGCGGCATCGGCGCCAACAAAACGCTCATACTGCTCAACGGCCGTCGTCTGGCCAACAACGCCTTGTCCGGCGTCGGCACGCCCAACGGCAGTGCCATCGACCTGAACATGATTCCGTTCGCCGCCATCGACCGCATCGAAGTACTGCGCGACGGTGCCTCGGCGCTGTACGGCACCGACGCCATCGGCGGCGTGATTAACTTCATCACCAAGAAGTCTTTGACCGACGGCACCCTGAGCCTCGGCGGCGACACCCCGACCGCCAGCGGTGGCGGCGCCAGTAAAGACGTCAGCGCCAGCTGGGGTTTCGGCGATCTGGACGAAGACCGCTTCAACGTCATGGGCGTGTTCAACTACAACAAGCAGCAGAACCTCGACGCCAACGACCGTTCGTTCGACAAGGATTACGTCCCGGGCCGCGGCCTCAACCAGACCTCGGGCACCGCTTACCCCGGCAACTACTACCAGGGCAACAACAGCACCAACCCCCTCGCGCCCAACTGTGCCGGACCGGGTCTGGTGAGCGTGAACGGGCTGTGCCGGTTCAGCACCCGCGATTACATCGACCTGGTGCCGCAGACCGAGAAGACCTCGTTCTTCGGTCGCGCCACCGGCAAGCTGGCCGAAGACCACAACGTCAGCCTCGAATACTTCTTCGCCCGCAACAACAACGCCACCAGCATCGGCCCGGCGCCGTTGACCGGCCTGAGCATCGACCCGTCCTCCCCGTATTACCCCGGCAACGGCATTACCCCCGGCCCGAACAACTTCGCCCTCGACCCGACCCAGCCGGTGGACACCGCCTGGCGTGAGACCGCCGCCGGCCCCCGTGGCAGCAAGGACCAGAACACCAACCAGCGCTTGCTGCTGACCTTCGACGGCACCGTCGGCGGCTGGGATTACAACCTGGGCGCCAACTACAACCAGAGCAAGGTCGTTTCCAGCGTGACTTCGGGTTACGCCAGCGACGCCGCCCTCAAGGCGGGCCTGGCCAGCGGTCTGCTCAACCCGTTTGGCGCGCAATCGGCGGCGGGTCAGCAGTACATCGACGACGCCGCGTACCACGGCGAATACTCCACCGCCGTCGGCCGTGTCTACGGGGTGGACGGGCGCATCAGCCGCGAGATCGGCAACTGGTTCGGTGCCGGCGAATCCGGCCTCGCGCTGGGCGGCGAATACCGCAAGGAAAAGCTGCACCAGAACTACGAGGACTTCGTCGACGACATCGACAGCCTGGGCCTCGATTCGGCCGGCTCGGTCTCCGGCGATCGCAGCGTGAAGGCCGAATACGCCGAGCTGAACGTTCCCGTCATCGACAGCCTCGAACTGACCGCTGCCGTGCGCCACGACAAATACAGCGACTTCGGCAGCACCACCAACCCGAAATACTCGTTCCGCTTCCAGCCGTTCAAAGAGCTGGTCATGCGCGGCGCGTACAGTGAAGGTTTCCGTGCGCCGTCGCTGTACGAGCTGTATGCCCCGCAAAGCCTGGCCTACAGCCAGGGTTACTACGATGATCCGACGCTTTGCGCGGGCGGTACCGTGCAACCGGGGGGTCAGGCCGGGCGTGACTGCAATCAGCAATTCCTCAACCGCAGCGGCGGCAACGCGAGCCTGTCCCCGGAGAAAGCCCGCAACGTGACCCTGGGCTTCGTTTATCAGCCGATGAACAACCTCTCCATGGGCCTGGATTTCTGGTGGATTCACATCTCCAACCAGATTCAGTCGTTTCCTGAATCCACCGTGTTCGATCAGTCGGACCTGTACGGCGACCGCATCATCCGCAACGCCGACGGCTCCATCGCCAACATTGTCACCGGCAACTCCAACCTGGGCATCGTCAAGACCAACGGTGTCGACGTGACCCTGGACTACCGCTTCCCGAACACGCCGTATGGCCAGTTCGGTCTGGGACTGACCGGGACCTACGTCAACCGCTACGACTTCCAGAACATCATCGACGGTCCGTACACCGACAAGGTCGGCGACTTCCAGGGTGATGGCGTGATTGCGCGCTGGAAACACGTGTTGATCGGCAGCTGGACCCTCGGCGACAGCCGTGCCTCGCTGACCAACCGCTTCACCAGTGGCTACAACGACTACGACCGCAGCACCAACGGCACCGTGCCGTCGTATTCGCTGTGGGACCTGTCGGTGGGCCACACCTTCGAGAAGGTGCTGGACGTCGATGCCGGCGTGCGCAACCTGTTCGACCGCGACCCGCCGTTCACCAACCAGGCGTACAACTTCCAGTCCGGTTATGACCCTCGTTACGCCGATCCACTGGGCCGCACGCTGTTCGCGCGGGCGACGTATCACTTCTAAGCATCACCACCTGACGCGCTAATGCTCCGGCGCGTCGGGCGGCTTCTGCGCAATCGCGCCCCCTGACCCGGCCTCGTCCACGGGAACGGGTCAGGGGATTTTTCGCGGCGCCACTGATGCCTCGACTTGCACTCAAGGATTGTCCGCCCATGTGCACCCCTCCTCTTTCATTGCCGCGCCTGTTGCCGGGCGAGGCCTTGCTGTACACGGTGCTGTTTTTTACTTCGCTGCTGCTGGGCATTCCTCAGGTGTTTGCCGGGCCGGTGCACGCGCTCACCGTCTATGGCGAAGCGCCGAAATACGCCGCTGATTTCCAGCACTTCGATTACGTCGACCCTGACGCGCCCAAAGGCGGTTCGATGAGCCGCGCGTCCGAGGAGATCGGCCAGTTCAACTACCTCACGCCCTATGTCGATCAGGGCATTTCCGTGAGCCAGATCGACACGTGGGTGTATGCGCCGCTGGCCTATCGCTCACTGGACGAGCCCTACACGGTGTACGGGCTGGTCGCCGAGAAAATGGAACGCGACCCCGACAATCTGTGGGTGCGTTTCTATCTGAACCCCAAGGCGCGTTTCGATGACGGCACGCCCATCACCGCCGAAGACGTGCGCTACACCTGGCAAACCCTGATCACCCAAGGCAGCTTCAGCTATCGACCGCTGTACGCCGACGTCAAGGACGCGGTCATCGAAGCGCCCGGGCAGATCCGTTTCGACTTCAAGACCGGCACCAACCGCACCCTCGCACTGGATCTGGCCAGCCTGCGTATCCTGCCCGAGCACTGGTGGAAAACCCGCGACTTCACCAAGGGCGGCGGCTTCGAACCGCCACTGGGCAGCGGGCCGTATCGGGTCTCGCGGGTCGATGCCGGGCGCAGCGTCAGCTTCGAGCGGGTCAAGAACTGGTGGGGCAAAGACCTGCCGGTCAGCCGCGGGCTCTACAACTTCGACGGGCTGACGGTGAATTTCTACGGCGACACCGATGTGGCCCGTCAATTGGTCCAGGCCGGCAACTTCGATTACAACCGCGAGTTCTCTTCGGCAGGCTATGTCGTCGGCTACACCGCGCCGAGCCTGCAGGACGGCCGTCTGCAAAAGACCATTCTGGCCAAACGCCGCCCGGTGGCCGGTCAGGGTTTTGTGTTCAATCTCGACAAACCGATGTTTCAGGACCGCCGTGTGCGCGAAGCCTTGGCCATGCTCTGGGATTTCGAGTGGGTCAACGGGCAGATCATGCGCAACTTCTATGTGCGCGACCAAAGCTATTTCCCGAAGAGCGAGATGGCCGCCACCGAGCTGCCCGATGCCCAAGAGCTGAGCCTTCTCGAGCCCCTGCGCGGGCAGGTGCCGGACGAAGTATTCGATCAGGTCTGGCGCGCACCGAAGACCGACGGCAGCGGCTACATCCGCGACAAGCAGCTCAAGGCCCTCAAGCTGCTGGCCGACGCTGGCTGGCACGCGAAGAACAACCGGCTGGTGAACGCTGCGGGTCAGCCGCTGGAATTTTCCTTCCTCGACGGCCAGGGCGGTTTCGAGCGGCTGGTGCTGCCGTACAAGCGCGTGCTGGCGCAGATCGGCATCACCCTGAATTTTCGTCGCGTGGACTCGGCTCAGTACATGAACCGATTGAACGCCCGGGACTACGACATGATCGTGGTCACGCTGCCCGCCAACGGCAATCCGATCCTCTCCCCCGGCCGTGAGCTGTACAACCTGTTCGGCTCGCAAAGCGCGCGGCAGGTTGGCAGTTCCAACGCCATGGTCCTGCGCAACCCGGCGGTCGATCGCCTTATCGATGGCCTGGTCGCGGCCAACAACCGCAACGACATGCTGCACTACGCGCGGGCGCTGGATCGGGTCCTGCTCTGGGGTTTCTACATGATTCCGAACTATTACTCCCAAGGCACGCCGGTGGTCTATGCCAACCGCTTTGGCAAACCGGCCATCGAGCCGATCTACGACGTCGGCCTGGAAAGCTGGTGGGAAATCAGCCGCGTGCCGCTGAGCAACGTGCAGATGGCCGCGCAAATGGCCGCGCGCGTGGGGCCACAAAGCACCGTGGCGAATACCTCCAAAGCGCCAATGACGGAGGGCCAGTGACATGCTCGCCTACACCCTGCGTCGCCTGCTGCTGATCATTCCCACGCTGCTGTGCATTCTGGTGGTCAATTTCCTCATCGTGCAGGCCGCGCCGGGCGGTCCCGTGGAGCAAGCCATCGCCCGGGTTCAGGGGATGAGTCCAACGGGCGGGATTGGGGGCGGCGGTGGCGAAGTCGCGGCTACGGGCGGGATCAGCCGGGGCGCCCAAGGTCTGGACCCCGAGCTGGTCGAAGCGATCAAGCACCAATACGGTTTCGACAAGCCGCTGCACGAGCGCCTGTGGCTGATGCTGACCCGCTACGTGCAGCTGGACTTCGGCAGCAGCTTTTTTCGCGGCGCCACGGTGACCGGGCTGATTCTGCAAAAGCTGCCGGTGACGCTATCCCTCGGGCTCTGGGCAACTCTGATCACGTACCTGATCTCGATCCCGCTGGGCATCCGCAAGGCCGTGCTGCATGGCAGCCGCTTTGATGTCTGGAGCAGCACGGTGATCATCATCGGCTACGCCATCCCGGCGTTCCTGTTCGCCATTCTGCTGATCGTGGTGTTTGCCGGCGGCAGCTACTGGAGCTGGTTTCCGGCCCAGGGTCTGTTCTCGGACGACTTCGCCAGCCTCTCGCCGCTGGGCAAGCTGCGCGATTACCTGTGGCATCTGGTGCTGCCGGTCAGCGCGCTGGTCATCGGCGGCTTCGCGACCCTGACCATCCTCACCAAAAACAGCTTCCTCAACGAGATCGGCCGCCAGTATGTGGTCACCGCCCGGGCCAAGGGCCTCAGCGAACAGCGGGTGCTCTACGGCCACGTGTTCCGCAACGCCATGCTGCTGGTGGTGGCGGGCATTCCCCAGGCGCTGATCGAGGTGTTCTTCGCCGGGTCGCTGCTGATCGAAACCATCTTCGGCCTCGATGGCATCGGCCGCATGAGCTACGAAGCGGCGGTGTCCCGGGATTACCCGGTGGTCTTCGGCACGCTGTTTCTGTTCACCCTGTTCGGCCTGTTGATCAAGCTGGTGGGCGACCTGTGCTACACCCTGGTCGACCCGCGCATCGACTTTTCCGCGAGGAGCGCCTGATGTTCGAGTTTTCCCCGCAAAACCAGCGCCGCATTGCCAACTTCAAGGCCAATCGGCGTGGCTGGTGGTCGCTGTGGCTGTTCGTGGCGCTGTTGGTCATCTGCCTGTGCGGCGAGCTGATCGCCAACGACAAGCCCTTGATCGTCAGCTATCAGGGCGACCTGTACTTCCCGGCCCTGCATCAGTACCTGGAATCCGACTTCGGCGGCGAACTGCCTTTCGAGCCGGACTATTCAAGCGACTACGTGCGCAGGCTGATCGCCGACAAGGGCGGCTGGATGCTCTTCGCGCCGATCCCGTTCAGCTACGACACGGTCAATTACGAACTCCGCGAGCCCTCGCCCAGCCCGCCCAGCGCGCGCAACTGGCTGGGCACCGACGACCAGGCCCGGGACGTGATGGCGCGGGTGTTGTTCGGCACCCGCGTGTCGATTCTGTTTGCGTTGGCGCTGACGGCCATCAGCACCGTGATCGGTGTGTTCGCCGGGGCCATTCAGGGCTATTACGGCGGATTGGCGGATTTGATCGGGCAGCGCTTGCAGGAGGTCTGGTCGGGGCTGCCGGTGCTGTACCTGCTGATCATTCTGTCCGGTTTCGTCGAGCCGGATTTCTGGTGGCTGCTGGGGATCATGTCGCTGTTTTCCTGGCTGGCGCTGGTCGACGTGGTCCGCGCTGAATTCCTCCGTGGGCGCAATCTGGAATACGTCAAAGCCGCCCGCGCCCTGGGCCTCAGCGACGGCGCGCTGATGTGGCGGCACATTCTGCCCAATGCCATGACCAGCACCCTCACCTACCTGCCGTTCATCGTCACCGGCGCCATCGCCACACTGACCGCGCTGGATTTCCTCGGCTTCGGCATGCCCGCCGAAAGCGCGTCCCTCGGCGAACTGATCGGCCAGGCCAAACGCAACTTGCAGGCGCCATGGCTGGGCGTCACGGCGTTCTGCGCCCTGGCGCTGATCCTCACGTTACTGGTGTTCATCGGCGAAGCCTGCCGTGACACTTTCGACCCACGGACTTGAGCGCCGCCATGACTGACCCTTTGATCCAGATCCGCAACCTGCGCGTGGCCTTCAACGGCGCCGAAGTGGTGCACGGCATCGACCTCGACATCCAGCCCGGCGAGTGTCTGGCGCTGGTCGGCGAGTCCGGTTCGGGCAAGTCGGTGACCGCCCACTCGATCCTGCGCCTGCTGCCCGCCAAATCCGTGAGCACCCAGGGCAGCATTCGCTACAAGGGCGTCGATCTGCTGCACGCCAGCGATAAAGCCCTGCGTGGCCTGCGCGGCAACCGCATCGCCATGATCTTTCAGGAGCCGATGACCTCGCTGAACCCGCTGCACAGCGTGGAGAAGCAGATCGGCGAAATCCTCGCCATGCACAAGGGCCTGAAGGGCAAGGCCGCCCGCGAGCGCACCCTGGAGCTGCTCGGCTTGGTGGGCATTCAGAACCCGCCGCAGCGGCTCAAGGCCCTGCCCCATCAACTGTCCGGCGGCCAGCGCCAGCGGGTGATGATCGCCATGGCCCTGGCCAACGAACCCGAGCTGCTGATCGCGGACGAGCCGACCACGGCGCTGGACGTCACGGTGCAGCTGAAGATTCTTGAGCTGCTCAAATCCCTGCAACAACGGCTGGGCATGTCGCTGCTGCTGATCAGCCATGACCTCAATCTGGTGCGGCGCGTTGCCCAGCGGGTCTGCGTGATGCGTGCTGGCGAGATCGCCGAGCAGGCTGACTGCCAGACGCTGTTCGCCGCTCCGCAACACCCTTACAGCCGCTTGCTGATTAACGCCGAACCCGACGGCGAACCGGTGCCCGGCGAGCACACCGAGACGCTGCTGTCGGTGGACGCGCTGAAGGTCTGGTTTCCCCTGCCCAAGCCGTTGTTGCGGCGCGAGCGGCAGTACATCAAGGCGGTGGATGGGATAAGTTTCGAGCTGTTGAAAGGTCAGACTCTGGGCATCGTCGGCGAGTCAGGGTCGGGCAAATCGACCCTGGGTCAGGCGATCCTGCGGCTGATCGATTCCGAAGGCAGCATCCGCTTTGGTAACAAGGAGCTGAGCCTGCGCAGCCAGCAGTTGATGCGGCCGCTGCGCAAGCGCATTCAGGTGGTGTTTCAGGACCCCTTCGGCAGCCTGAGTCCGCGCATGACGGTGCAGCAGATCATCGCCGAAGGGTTGCTGACCCACGGCATCGGCACCCCGGCCCAGCGTGAACAGACGGTGATCCGCGTGCTCGGGGAAGTCGGCCTGGACCCGGACAGCCGCCATCGCTACCCCCACGAATTCTCCGGCGGTCAGCGCCAGCGCGTGGCCATTGCCCGGGCGCTGGTGCTGGAGCCGGAGCTAATCCTCCTCGACGAACCCACCTCGGCGCTGGACCGCACCGTGCAAAAACAGATCATCGCCTTGCTGCGGGATCTGCAGATTCGTCACGGCCTCAGTTATCTGTTCATCAGCCATGACCTGGCGGTGGTTCACGCATTGGCCCACGACGTGCTGGTGATCAAGGACGGTAAAGTGGTCGAGCAAGGACCGGCACGGGAGATCTTCGGCAACCCGCGGCAGCCCTACACCCAGGAACTGCTGCGCGCTTCCGGGCTGGATTTCGGCGGACGGGCGTGAGCCAACATACCTTGCGACACCTACTATAATGCCCGGCCACGGCGTATCATCCCGCCCCCACGATTTCCTGCTCTGGTGCCTGTCATGACTGCCCTCCCGCTCACTTCCGAACGCCGCGGCTGGTCGTTCTGGTGGAAACCCCTGGCGTTCCTGCTGGTGGCCGCCATCGGCTTGTACTACGTCAAGTGGTCGCCGTATTACCTCAAGTCCTTCATCGCTGCCGACACCCATAACATTGGCGGCTCGATCATCAACGACAACCCGGCCACGCCGTGGGCCGCCGCTCTGGCCTATGCGCAGGTCTACTTCCTGGCGATCTGGAAAGCCGCCGTGCTGGCAGTGATCCTCGGTTCGCTGTTGCAGGTGCTGATTCCCCGGGACTGGCTGCTGAAACTGTTCGGCCGCGCCGGGCTGGGTTCGACCATTCGCGGCGGCCTGTTCGCCCTGCCCGGCATGATGTGCAGCTGCTGCGCCGCGCCGGTGGCAGCAGGCTTGCGCAAGCAGAACGTCTCGGTGGGCGCGGCGCTGGCCTTCTGGATCGCCAACCCGGTGCTCAACCCGGCGACGCTGGTGTTCATGGGCTTCGTGCTGGGCTGGGGGTTCACCGCGCTGCGACTGGTGGCGGGCCTTGTTTTAGTGATCGGTGTTTCGCTGGTGGCGCAACGCATCTCGCGTCCGGAAGTTGTGCCTGAACAGGCGCTGGAAGCGGTGGCCATTGCCGAGACGCCGGAGGAAGGCAGCCTGCTGGTGCGTTGGGGCAAGACGCTCTGGCAGTTGTTCTGGACCACCATCCCGATCTACGTCATCGCCGTGCTGATCCTGGGCGCCGCGCGGGTCTGGCTGTTCCCCCATGTTGACGGCGCGATGGGCAACAGCCTGTTGTGGCTGGTGCCGTTGGCGATCGTCGGCACGTTGTTTGTGATCCCAACGGCAGCGGAAATTCCGATCGTGCAGACGCTGCTGACGTTGGGCCTGGGCACCGCGCCGGCCGTGGCATTGCTCATGACCCTGCCGAGCGTGAGCCTGCCGTCGCTGCTGATGCTGCGCAAATCCTTCGACGCCAAGGTGCTGGTGACCGTTGGGTTGTTGACCATGCTGGTCGGCGTGGTAAGTGGGTTGGTAGGCGCCGCTTTGTTGTAAACGGGTAGATCAAGACCAAGATCAAGAGCGTCTGCCTGGGGGCAGACTGTTTCGCCTTCGGCGAGTTACTTTTAAAAAGCACCAAAAGTAACCAAAAGTGCTTGCTCTCGGTTTGGCCCTTCCTTCGTCAGGGTTCCTTCACTCCGACGACGCTCCGTGGGCCCGCGCCGAACGGACATCCATGTCCTGACGCCGCTCTCGCCGCATCCATGCGGCTCGGCCCACTGCGCGTCGTCTGCGTTCGGCCTGCACCAAAGTCGCATTTTGCGGTGTTTGAACTATCTCGGTTGAAGATCAAGATCAAGATCAAACGCAAAAGCCGAGCGCCCATGATCCTCTGATCGTGCCCACGCTCTGCGTGGGTATGCATCCCAGGACGGTCTGCGTCCATTCCCGGCTAAAGCCGGTCCCACTGAAAGTACCGCGTTCGCACTGCAGGACCGGCTTCAGCCGCGAGCTTTTCTTACCAGGCTGGGCGGATTTTCCTGCACCACGGCCAGGACGAGGTGCCGGTGAAAGCGTCACGCATTTGCCCCGCCGTTATCGTGCGCGTATCGGCGTCAAAAGCCAGCGCGGTTCGCAGGGCAGGCCAGCAACGTTTCGGTAGACGGGCTGGCGCCTGCAAGCCGACGTCGAGATGTTCATCCCGGGCCTGGGTCGAAGGCAGGTGGCGAAAGGGGTGTTTGCCGCTTGCCAGTTCGTAGATCACACACGCCACTGCGTAGATATCAGCGCGTGCCGAAAGCTGCCGGTGTTCAAGCAGTTCAGGTGCGGCGTAACCCGGCGTCCAGGCGTTGAAACGTTCGCGGCTCAGGTGCGGCAGGCCGGGCAGTGCGCCCTCCTCGGCCCTGCCAAGACCGAAGTCGAACAGGCGCACGCCCTTCTCGCTGAGCATGACGTTGCTCGGTTTAATGTCCCCGTGAACAATGCCGCAGGCGTGGGCGTACGCCAATGCGTCCAGCATGGGCAGCACGATGTGTCGCAGTTCTTTCCACGGCAGACCCAAAGGCCGCTCGCAGAGCAGTTTGTCCAGCGTCAGGCCTCGCATCAGTTCCATGGTGATGAAAGCGCGCTCGCAGGCGGTGTCGACGTGAAACCCGTGCACACGCAGCACGTTGTCATGGCGCAGGTAGCGGGTGAGGCAGAACTCGCTGTAGAGCACGGCGCTGGCGTCCGGCGATTCGACGAAGTCTTCGTTGAGGACTTTGATTGCAACGTAGGGATCGGGATCGCCGTACTGCTCGGCCAGCAGATCGCGGGCGCGGTAGACCGCTCCCATGCCACCGGCGCCAAGCAAACGCTCAATGCAGTAACGGCCTGCGAGAACGTCGGGCATCGTGCTGAAGGCCGATGGGGCCGACAGGCGAGCAGGTTCACGATTTTTCGACTGAGCGAAGGCGTAATAGGTGAGATCGCCGGGCTGGTCATCGCTGGGGGGAGCAACGAGCGCCGGTCCATCGGGATCTGTTTGCAGAGGATCAGTCATCCGCGAATCACCACCGCCGTCAGGTTATCTCGGGCCGCGCCACGCAATGCGTCATCGAAAAGGCGCTTGAGTGCCATTGCCGGCAGAGCGACGTCCAATGCGCGGCCCAGTGCATCGCTGCTCAACCCCTGATACAAACCGTCGCTGCACAGCAAGAACGCATCGCCCGGAAACACCTCAAGTTCCAGCACCTCCAGCGTCAGTTGCTCGGCAGCGCCCACCGCGCGGGTCAAGGCGTGGCCGCCAGGGTAGGCCCGGGCCTGTCGAGGATTCATCTGACGTTCGTCGATCAGCTGCTGTTCCAGCGAATGGTCCCTGGACAGCTGGTACAGCCGCTGACCGCGCCACAAATAGCAGCGGCTGTCGCCCGCCCACACGCACGCCGCCCGGTTTCCTTCCACGAGCAGTGCGACCACCGTGCTGCCGATGATGCTGTCCTGTCGGCCTGCATTGACGGTCAGCTCCTGGCCCAGCCGGCGATTCAGCCAGTGCAGGCAGTGTCTTATGCCGATAAGCCTGTCATCGAAGTTTTCGTGCACAGGCAGCTCCGCCAGACTGGCGACGATCATCTGGCTGGCGATATCGCCCCCCTGATGACCGCCCATACCATCGGCGACCACCCACAGTCCGTGCTCGGGGCACTCCAGATACGCATCTTCGTTACGTTTCCGCACCTTGCCGGTGTGGGTCCGCGCAGCGCTGCGCCAATGGCCGGCGACTGGCATCAGAGTTGTGCCGGCATACGGAAGCTGCGCAGCACGGTCATGTCAAACGGGTTCGGCGAGCGCTGGCTCGTCAACAGGTAGCTGGCACGCAGTCCCCCCACGTCGGCCTTCAGTACAAGCACGTCGCGACCCTTCAAGTCCTCGCGCTGCATCGACTCCAGCAAACGGAACAACGACCACGGCCCTGAGCTTTCTTCGATGCCCAATGGGCGGCCAGCCATTCTGTCGAGCACCAGACTGGTTCGACCGGCCTGCGCATCGGTTGGCCACTTGAATGACACCGGGACAATCGGGCCGTGGCGATACTCCAGGGTCTTGTCGCCCAGCTTGAATTCGGAACGGCTGACAGAAGAGTCCAGGGAATGAGGCTCAAGTTTGAACTGCACCTGAGGCTCGGCCGGGTTGTCCGCGAAGAACCCCTGTCGAATGACCCGAGCAGCGCTCATCTGATCGAGATACGGCCGAGAGATGGGCAAGCTTTGCCCGTCGACACTGCGCAGACGGTAACTGCCCTTCTCTCCGGTCACGAACGGCCGAAGGAATCCGTCGAAGAAGCGGTCTGCAACGCCCTGAACCTTGAAGAACTCGCGAAAGTCACCGAGTGCGACCTCGCTGGCACTGTCGGCCTTGAACGGATAACGCTTGCTGATCGCCTTGGCGTAGAAACTGTACACCTCACTCTGGTAGTGCTGGTTCACGTGTTGATAGGCGTCGCGAAGGACCAGCCGCCATGCGTCCTCGGCCAGGGTGTTGAACCACCCGCTCACCGGGCGTGGCAGGCGAATGGATGCCGCACGCAAAGTGCCCAGCGCGTCACGCTGCCCGCCCATGCGTGATTTGGCCATGTCGAACGCAGCCTGCTCCGGCGAGCTGGCCCTGCCCAGACTGGCCATTTGCATCTGCAGCTCGTTGAGCACGGCCAGAACGGGCATCAGATCTGCAGCCGGGCCGTCTTTTTCGTCGAGCAAGCGGTGCAACGGATCGAACCGGTTCTGCAGTGATTTGCGCGCGGTATCCGGGAGGGATGCACTCAGCCCTTCGGAGGCTTTACCGGACGCGGCGATCGCCAGTTTGCCGGCTTTGCCCCCCTTGTCCACCAGCAGCGCGGTGGCATCCACGGCAGTTGTCAGTGCCTCGGCGACAGGCGAGAAGCGGGTGTGCTCGCGAACTTCCCTGAGCAGGTTGATCACCGGCGAATGGGCCGACGTCAGGCCCGCCAGCTGCTCGGCACTGTCGGCAAAATCGTACGGCCCGGGCAGCTCGACCGCGCTCACCGCCTCGCCCCAGTAGTCGGCGTAATCGCGGAAGTAAAGCTGCTCGAGTTCAACCATCAGACGCCGCATGTCCATGTCGCTGAGACCGGATCCTTCGCCCAGCACCCAATTGTCCCGCAGGATATCGGCCACCACTCGGGCGCCTTGCACCGAAAAGTACTGCTCGTAGCCCTGTCGGGTATAGAACCCCGGAATCGCATAGTCGGCGCCGACGAACAGCGCCGCCTGCGGCCCGATATGCTGGTCGAAGCTGTAGTCCGGCAAGTTGCTGGCCTGCTCGCGCAGCATCCGGTAGACGACGTTCGCCAGGGACTCACCGCGCAGCACCTGCCGTGCCTGCGCCACGCGCTGATCATTTAGGACATGGACGAAGGGCAGCTCCAGCAACCGTTCGAAGTGACTGTTCAGCCCGCCTTGTGCCGCGGCGTTGCCGGGGTACAGCTCTGACCAGCCAGCGGCGACCCGTTCCTTCAGCCACGCCGCATCACGCCGGTCTTTCATGCCCAGCATCAAATAGGCACGCAGGCTTTTGAGCAGGCCCTCGCGACTCTCAAGGTTGGCGGCAATTTGCCCTTCCAGCAGCGTCGCCACCTGAGGCAGAAGCAGCCGTTCCAGCTCACGCTCGTAAGCGCCTTCGACGACCGGGTTCACCGCGTCGCCTTGATAAAGGCCACCACGTGCCTGATAACCGACCTCCCCTTTGCCCGGGAAAACCTGGGTCGCTGCATAGCCGGTGTCTAACACTTTCAGTGCTGCGAAAAGGTCATCCTGGGCCTTTTTCGCCGACCGCTGCTCGGCCCAGGTTCTGGCAAGGGCACTCACACCGTCGAGCCGTTCATAGTTGCCGGAAAAGCTCACGGCCCAGAGGCTGCCGAACAGCGCGAGTGACCCCAACGCGCCTGCATATAGAGCGCGCTGGGCCCAATGGATACGGCTGCGCTCGCGCATGTCCAGCCCGGCAAGGTCCGCCTCCGGGAAGATGACCCTGCTGAGCAGGTGATTGATGAAACGCGATCGGCCGCTGCCGAAGGTCGGCAGCGTGCCCGTGCTCATCCCCGGACTCACTCCCCTGCCGACATCGGGCGCGTGCCTGTCCTGTTCAAAGCCGGGCGCGCTGGTCAGGTAGAAGCCCCGCAAGTGGCTGGCCGACTGATAGCGATTGCCCGTGAACGCCAGTTCCACAAACATGCACACACGCTCGCCGATTCGACTGAGCTGGTGGGGGAAGTCAAGAATGCCCCCACGGCGCGATGTATCGCGTTCCTGGTGGATGCGGGTGATCACCTGACTGTTGAGCCGAACCAGCAGTTCGCCGAATTCGTTGCGCAGTACTTCAGCGTCGGTGCCGCTCTGCCCGTTCCGGAAGGTGGTACCGAGGACCTGATCACGTTCCTCACGGGTCAGTTGATCGAAAAACGCGTCGAAGCCCGGAAGGCTGTCGGCTTTGCTCAACACAAGGTAGACCGGCACCTCGACGTGCAGCTTCTGATGCACCTCCTGCAAACGGGTACGCACGTGTCGGGCGAGGATTTCGAGCTCAAGGTCGCTGCCGTGGAGCAGCGTGTCGACAGGGAGTGTGACGAGTACGCCATTCAGAGGTCGGTTGCGGCGATATCTGCGCAGCAGGTCAAGCAGTGTGCACCAGGCGCTGCGGTCGATGTCGGCACTCGGCTGGGTCAGGTAGCGACCGGCGGTGTCGACGAGCACGGCGTTGTTTCCAAAATACCAGTCGCAATGGCGAGTGCCTCGAGGGTCACGGGTGACTGTCCGCTCGACCTTGTTGAGCGGAAACTCGAGCCCTGAAAAGTCCAGCAGGCTGGTCTTGCCGCTGCCCTCGGGTCCGATCAGCAGGTACCACGGCAGCTCGGTGCGCCAGTGTTCGCTGCGGCCGCGATACAGGCTTGAGGTCTTCAGTGTTTTCAGCGCGTCCTTGAAACGTGCCGTCAGTTCAGCCTGCTCCTCGTGGATCTGATCGTCGCGCAGGAGGCGCGCCTGGCCATCCTCGCTGTCCTCGACCGCCTTCTTGCGCTCTCCGGCACGCCAGCTGACATAGACCATGGCAAGGCCCCAGAGCAGGAACAGCGAACTGATGGTCAACAGCCGAGAGGTTGAACCCTCCCAGAACTTTCGGTCGTCGACCGCGAGGGCCGGCCCGATGATCCAGACCATCAGCGCCACGAGTAATACCAGCAGCAGCGTCCACGCCCATGTCTGACGCAAAAGCGCGCCGGTTTTCTTGAAAAGGTTTTTCATCAAACGTCTCTGTTTTACGGCGGCGGCTACGATTGCGCTTGCGGCTCGGATTGCGGGTGAACGACAGGCTGATCAAACGGCTGATAAGGTTGCAGGACGGCATTGCGGTGCTCGCCCAGCACCCAGGCGAAGCCCGAATACATCACGATCAGACAGATCAGGGTGAAGCCCACCACCATCCAGGTGGGTACGATGCGCACCAGGTTGCGGCGCTGGTTGCTCAGGCCTTCCCAGTGGGGCGACAGCTCGCGAGGCGCATCTCCGCGCAGCTGACGAATTTGCCGATAGACCGCGTCGCGAATGTTCTCGAGTTCCTGCACGCCACGGGTCTGCACCCGGTAGCGGCCTTCGAAACCCAGCGACAGGCACAGGTACATCAGCTCCAGCATCGACAGATGCTTCACCGGGTTTTTCGAGAGTCGATCCAGCAGCTGGAAGAACTTTTCGCCGCCGAAAGTTTCCTGATGAAACCGGCTGAGCAGGCTCATCTGCGACCACTCGCTTTCGTTGCCCCAACCACTCGTGACCACGGCCTCATCCAGCGCCGTGCAGAGCACATAGCGAGCGCCCGCGACCTGACTGCTCTCGGCGCCGTTGTGCAGTGCGCGGGCTTCAAAGGATTTCATCACGCGGCTCAGATGCTCATGGAGCGCGCTCATGTCCTGGGGGAGGTCACCGTTCTTGAGCCGCACAACTTCGGACAACAACTCCGATGCAGCGGCCACAAGCGGGTTCATGCCGACATTGAACGTCTGCGCCGGGCGCAGATGCGCGGCGTAGATCATGCGTTCCTCCAGTTGCTCGAAGCGCGGCGGCGGCGTGGAATCCGTGATCGGCTTCGATGCCGGGCCGTGACCCTGCCGGCTGACCAGCACGGTTTTGTGGTCCTGGCTGTAATCGTTATCCCTGATCATGGCGGTCAGTTCCTGATGGCCCAGAATTTGAGCTCAAGCTCGGCGAACTCACCGGATACGTGGAACGCGAAACCGCCGGAGCGCTCGAGCTGCGTCAGGTCCTCGGCGCTGAGTTCGAGGACGAAGTAGGTTTTGTTCGAATGAAACGCAATTTGCCGCGGCGCCACCGGCAACGGGGTGAGCTTGATGCCGGGCAGGTGCAGGTTCACCAACTGGCGGATACGCTCCACCGGTGCGACCTTGAAATGTGCGGGCAGACGATGGCGCAGTTCCTCGGAGTCGCAATTGGCACTCGCCGCCAACACAAAGGAGGCCGAACCGAGCAGCGTGCGATCGTGCAGCGGAGAAACGGTGATGCCGTATTGACGCGGCTGCAGCACCAGCTCGATTAGCGTGTTGCTCCAACACCATCGACAGCATCTGCCGCAGCGCTTCCATCAACCTGCGAAAGCTTTCTCCTTGATCGCTGTGTCGATATCGGCTGTCCAGACGCGGTCGCTTGCTGTCACTCGAGAAGGTCGCCAGATCGCCCAGCAGGGTCAGCAACGCGCGGTAGAGTGCTTCCGGATGCACATGCTCCAGCCCCAGGTAATGACGCAGCAGCAGTTCGGCACGATTGATCAGTTGAAGCATCATGAAGTCGCCCACTTCGGCGCCCGCGACCGTGCCGCTGGAGCGGATACGTTCGGCAATGCTGTCGCCCCGGTGACTGAGCATGCTGATGACTTCCTTCAGGCAGGACAGCAGATAGCTGGAGGCGTGGGCCTGAAGGTAGGTGGGCACGAAATCCGGGGCGAGGCTGACCACCCCGCCTGGGGAGGTGTCGAGCACATCGCAGATCTTCAGCCTGACGTACGCGTGGTCGCTCTGCTGTTCGCCCAGCAGTAATC
Source organism: Pseudomonas sp. NPDC078416 (assembly GCF_050268485.1). Lineage (NCBI taxonomy): Bacteria > Pseudomonadati > Pseudomonadota > Gammaproteobacteria > Pseudomonadales > Pseudomonadaceae > Pseudomonas > Pseudomonas sp. NPDC078416. Next base: position 76,259 of record NZ_JBNNGV010000006.1, read on the forward strand.
TGAAATCGGGACGACCGCAGCTGACCTGACACGCCGCGTCATCACCTGCATTTGAATCGGCGACTTGCGCTTCATACGCGGTGTAACGCGCCAGCACATCGGACTGCTCCGCACGCCGGGCCTCCACGTGATTGCCGGTGACCAGCGGCAACGCCAGGTAAACAGGCGTGTTGCCGGTATTGGGCGGTATGTCGAGGGCCAATGACTCTGCGTTGCCGCCCAGCTCGAACACGCTGCCGTCAGGGAGGATGCCGGACGCCTGGCTGATCACCAGTTTGCCCATATTGAGAAACGGCAGGTCGATCTCCAGCGTGAGGAATCCCCAGGCATAGCCACCCGTTAATCGAGTACGGACCTTCAACTGGTGATCGTAATAGCGGTCGTTGTGCTGGAAGTGCTGCGGACGCAGCAGCATGCCCTCCTGCCAGATGACTTTGTGAGTATTCATGGCTGGTCAACCGCCTCGGCGAGCACTTCATGTGACGGCCGAATGCCGCTTCCATCAAGAGTCAGATCGACGTCGGTAGCGGTTTGCGGTGCGAGGTAAAGCGTGGAGCGCCACGAGGCTTGTGACAGGTCGCGGTACGCCGCCACAACGCCGACATAGCGACTGTCCTTCTGCACACTGAGTTTTAGATCGACCGTTTCGCCCGGACGCAGCTCAAGCTCTTCGGTGGCGACCATGTCCGGGGCCAGGGACTCTTTGGCCCGCTCATACAGGCTGAAAAAGTCAGCGTTCTCGAAGGCCGCCGCATGCTTGAGTTCGTACAGGCGGACCACGATCGGTGACGGCCGGCCGTTCAGATCGGGGTTCAGCTGATCACTGGCCGTGAGCCTGAGGTTGAGTTTGGTCAGGTGTGAATACGGCGACAGCGTTGAGCAACCTGCCAGCATGAGGACAGCAATCAATGCAGTCAGCGTGTGTAGAAAGACGGTTGAACAGCGAAACATGCGCTTCATCCCAAGTGATCTGTATGGAGGGTGGAAATCAGACGAATTTGCTCTTCGTAGGCCTGAGCGAAGTCTCGCGCCAGCAAACGTTCGCTCCAGTCATTGTCCTGACGCAACGCCTGGTAATAGCGGCCATAGGCTCTCCAGCGACTGCCAGAGGTCGCGAGCAGTGGCGGGTTGTCGCGTTCGAATCGCAGGGTCAGTTGCTCCGGTGAAAAATGCTCAAGCGTGGCGCGGCTTGCTGCGCGACTGGCGGCGAGCAAGGCGACCTGGTGCGCCTGCACGTCATGGAAGGCTCGGCTTACCGCCAGCTCGGCGGGCAGTTGCCCGGGCTTGCCAGGTCGCAACAACGCCGACAACGCCTGGCCAGCATCGACCGCTGACTTCAGCGGGTTGCGTTGGGCGCCCTGCACGGTTGTCTGCGACAGACGCAATTCATTTTTCAGCTCGCTGCGCGTGTGCAGGTTCTGCTGCAGACCGCCGACGCACTGCCTGAGCAAACGGCCGGCATTGAGCGCCAGCGCCTCCCGGGCATCCTGATCCAGCTCGTCGAATTCGATGCCCAGCGCTTCGGCAAACCGGCTCCAGAAATCATCGGTCTGGTGCTCGACCTCACTGGCTGCAGGCGCGGGTGCCGGATCGGGCTGTGCTGCGGGATCTTCGACCAGCTCGGGCACGCGCAGGCTTTCCATGTCCACCCGCGCATAGTCCGTACGCTGTTGGCCGGTCTTGATGGTGGCGCCTGGCGAAATCAGTTCGTCGATGTCCGAGTGCGCGCGCTCCTGCTGGTCAAGCGCATTCAGCGGGTCGAGGTCCAGAAACGAGTCGTCCGGGATGATGCTGCCGGCCGCATAAATATGACCCACGTCACCGTCAAATGAGGACGGGTCACCTATGAGCCGGGCGCGCAGCTCGAAATCGCCCAGCACGTACAGACTGCCATGCTCGATGCGAACGGCTTGCCCCTTGGGCAGGCGCGCCCTGCTCTCCCCGCTCAGCACGCCATTGCTGCTGGTGTCGGTAAGATAAAACCCGCCATCGCGGTAGCTGATCGTGATGTGGTGGTGGGACACGTGCCGATTGCGATCGGGAATAACCCAGTCGCAGTCCGCACCCCGTCCGATCACGCCGCCCGCCTGCCTGAAAGTCTTCTGGCACTGCTCCACAGGCACAAACTGCCGGGCGCTCAGCATTTCGAAAACCAGTTCCATGGTCATCCTCCTGGCGGTCAGTTATCGGGGTTGGCAACCTGGGGATCACCCAGCGGGCGATAGGCGTTGTCGTTGAACGTGTAATTGCCCCTGCAGCCCGACAGGCCGCAGAGAAGAACAAGGGTCAGCAGAACAGCGTGCCGGTGACGAGCAGACATCAGAGGGTCTCCAGAGGTGAGCACAAGGCGCCGACGGTTGGCGCGATGGAAAGCGAGTGGGAAAGAAGTCGTTCATGCCTACGCATTGACTTCACCCAGATTGATATTGAGGCGGCCCAGGCGGTACAGCAGCGTGCGCCTGGGCAAGCCGAGTTCGCGGGCGGACAGGCTCTGATTACCATCGTTTTTACGCAGGCAATCGAGCAGCAAGCCGCGTTCGACCTGCTCCAGGCGTTCGCGCAGATTGAGGCGGACATCGCCAGGGGAAGCCTCCGCGCGGAGGGCGAAATGCTCGGGAAGCAATTCGCCCCCTTCGCACAGCAGAACGGCACGTTCGACCAGCCCCTTGAGCTCTCGAACGTTGCCGGGGAAGGCATAGCCGCACAGGTGGTCAAGCGCCGCGTCCGACCAGCACAGTGCATCGCGTTGCAAAAATGCGCAGGCCTTGTCGGCGAAATGTCGGGCGAGATCGACGATGTCATCGCCTCGCTGGCGAAGGGCGGGCAGCTCGATGGGGAATTGCGAGAGGCGGTAGTAAAGGTCCTCGCGAAACGTGCCTTCGCTGACCATGACCGACAAATCCCGATGGGTCGCGGCAAGGATGCGCACGTCTATCTTGTGCGTATCGTTTGAGCCCAACGGGCGTATCTCGCCCTCCTGCAGCACGCGCAGCAGCTTGGCCTGCAGCGACAGCGGCATGTCGCCGACTTCATCGAGCAACAGGGTGCCGCCGTTGGCTGCGTCGAAGAGTCCGGCGCGATTACGCAGAGCGCCAGTGAATGCCCCCTTGCTGTAGCCGAACAGCTCACTTTCCAGCAGGCTTTCAGGCAGTGCCGCGCAGTTCTGCACGATAAAGGCCTGCGAGCGACGCGGACCATAGTCGTGGATGGCACGGGCCACCACTTCCTTGCCGGTGCCTGTCTCTCCGCGCAGTAAAACGGTATACGGGCTGTGCAGGACTTTACTGATCATCGAACAGGTCTGGCGCATGGGTGCGCTTCTGCCGATCAATCCGTAGGCGCTGATGCTTGGCACACTGATGCGCACGGTTTGTGAATCATCCGTACGTCGCCTCAAGCGCTGAAGCAGGCGCAATTGACGCAGCACGAACGTGCCCAGCCGCCCCAGGGAATCGGCAAAGGCCTGCAGCTCGATATGTCGACTGCTCGCGCAGACGAGCAGGCCTTCCACCGTCTGCTGATCACTGACGATGGGCACGCACAACAGCGACTGCCAGGGCACGGCCATGGTCGGCAGAAAGCTAGTTTCGTGAAGGCTGCCCGGTAAATCGGCAAGGCACACAACGCGGTTTTGGCACAGCGCAAACTGCAGCAATTGCTCACCGTTGTAATCGGCGGGCAGGCTTTGTCCCTTACGGGGTTGCACGCTGCCGTCAAGGCACTCGGCGGTCAGGCCCAGACACGTATGGGCTGCGTCCAGAAGATAAAGCTGTGTCAGCTCGCAGCCGCTCAATTCGGCGAGTCCATGCACGAAGCCGCCCAGCAGCGCAGCATCGTCGGCGGCGCACGCAAGCCGGGCGAATTGCTCCAGCAACGCTTCTGCGTAGGCCAGCGGCTGCGGAACCTGAATGAACATCGCGCCCACCTCAGGCAAACTCGCAGGTCACGGCGGCTTCGTGATCAAGCGTTGCGTGCACAGACGTGAGACGTTGACCTGCCGCCATCGCGTCGAGCAACCGGTCAGCCACCCGGGGCACAACGTGAAGGTCCAGCAAGTGGTCGATCAGACGTGCGCCGCTGTCACTTTGGCTGCAGCGCTCAGCCAGATGATCGACCAACGCCTCGGAAAAGCTGAACGCCAGCTGACGGCGGTTCAGGCGCTCTCTCAGACTTCCCAGTTTGATCTCGATCAGTTCACGCAGCACCGAACCGCTCACCGGGTAATAAGGGACGACACGCATGCGTGCCAGCAGCGCCGGTTTGAAGTGGCTGGCGAGGACCGGACGGATACGTTCCTCAAGCACCTGCGCAGAGGGGCGCGCGCCATCGGCGCAGAGGTCATGGATGAGATCGCTTCCAAGGTTCGAGGTCATCAGGATCAGCGTGTTGCGGAAATTGATCTCCCGCCCCTCCCCGTCATTGGCCACGCCCTTGTCAAAGATTTGATAGAACAGGTTCAGCACGTCCGGATCAGCTTTTTCGACTTCATCGAGCAGGACCACGGAATACGGTTTCTGCCGCACCGCTTCGGTGAGCATGCCGCCTTCGCCGTAACCGACGTAGCCGGGCGGCGCGCCAATCAGGCGCGAGACGGTGTGTTTCTCCTGAAACTCGGACATGTTGATGGTGGTGATGAACCGCTCGCCGCCGTACAGCAAGTCGGCGAGCGCCAGCGCGGTTTCTGTCTTGCCCACGCCGCTCGGCCCGACCAACAGGAACACGCCCACGGGTGCGTCAGCGTTGTTAAGGCCGGCTGCGGTGGCACGCACCGAGCGATCAAGGGCGTGAACAGCTTGCTCCTGACCGCGAATGCGGGCACGCAGGTCAGTTGCAAAGGTGGCGACTTTGGCGTTGTGCTCTCGCGCCAATTGCGCCAGGGGCACGCCGGTCCAGGCACTGATCACTTCGGCGACAAGACGCGGACAGACTTCGAAGCTCACCAGCCGCTCCTGGGCCTGAGTCAGGGCGCGGTGAATCTCGTCACGCGCGGTTTGCAGGTCTTCGAGGCCTGGCGTTTCATCGGCATCACGGGCCTGCGCCAGTTTCTGGCGCACATCCAGCAGGCGCTCGGCCAGGCCTTTCTGTTCCAGCCAGAGGGATTCGAGCGCAAGGCGTTCTGCATCCGCAGCGCGCAGACGGTTTTCCAATGCGTCCAGTGCCGAATGATCGATGAGCAAACCGGCTTCGGCGTCACGACGCAACGCCTGACGCTCGCGGCTGCCTTCAGCCAGTTCGTTGCGCAGACGCTCAAGAGGTTGTGGCGCGGCGGCGAGGCTGATGCGAACGCGGGCGCACGCCGTGTCGAGCACATCGACGGCCTTGTCCGGCAACTGGCGGCCGGCGAGATAGCGAGCAGACAACTCAGCGGCCGCCACCACTGCGTCGTCCCGCAAATAGATGCCATGGCTCCGTTCGTAGACGGGAGCAAGGCCCCGCAGAATGGTCACTGCCTCATCGACCGTCGGTTCGTGCAGCCGCACCGGCTGAAACCGACGGGCCAGTGCCGGGTCTTTCTCGAAGTATTTTTTGTACTCGCTCCAGGTGGTCGCCGCGATGGTGCGCAGTTCGCCGCGCGCCAAGGCCGGCTTGAGCAGGTTGGCCGCATCGGAACCGCCCGCATCGCCTCCGGCCCCAATCAGGGTGTGGGCCTCGTCGATGAATAATATGATCGGCCTGGGCGACGCCTTGACCTCGTCGATCACGCCCTTGAGGCGACGTTCGAACTCCCCTTTGACACTGGCGCCGGCCTGCAACAGCCCCATGTCCAGCGACAGCAGCTCAACGCCCTTTATGGCCTGCGGCACTTCCCCTGCGATGATGCGCGACGCCAGCCCTTCAACGATCGCCGTCTTGCCGACACCGGCCTCACCCACGACGATCGGATTGTTTTTCCGCCGGCGAGCGAGAATATCCACCATTTGCCGAATGGCGTCGTCTCGGCACAGCACCGGGTCGAGTTTGCCGTCCCGGGCCTGTTGGGTGAGGTTATGGGTGAAGCGCATCAGTAATGACTCGCCGGCCGCACCATGTTTGCCTGTGTCTGAGTGCACCTTCTGCGACAAGGCGAAAGCTTTCAGTCGCTCGAGATTCAGTCGGGCGAGCAATGCCTGATAACGGCTGCCTGCGTAGCGCATGGGGTTGCGCAACAGCGCAAGGATCAGCGCCCCTTGCTCAACCTGGGTCTGGCCCAGTTCAAGGCTGGCCGCAAGCAACGCATCCTGCAGCCACTGCACCAGTTCCGGCGCAAATACCGGGTTGCGGGACGCGCTGTTTTCCAGCCGCATCTGCAACGCGGCGCCGAATTCGCCCGCGTCCACACCGGCATCCTGCAGTGCGCGGAACAGCAGGCCCTGTGGGCGCTCCAGCAAGCACAGCAACAGGTCCTCGACAAGGACCTTGCTGCCGCCGCGTCCCACACAGCGTTCGGCGGCGTGCTCAAGGTCGCGACGGCTTTCGGCGTCGAGCGCCTGAATAAGATGTTGCAGGTTGACGTTACTCATCGTTCGGCTGTCCTTAATGATTGACTACCCAGGGTCACCATGCCGTCCGCACGTTCGCGGCCCAGCCAACTGGTCCATCCCAGGCGACATGCGTTCTGTCCGGCCAGGCGCAGTTCGCGAATTTCTTCCTGACGCAGCGCCAGGCGGACGTCGTAATCAAGTGGGTCACGCAGCGTGAATCGCACCAATGCGCACAGCGGCTGGTAACCCGTGCCGATTGGCAGGAACTCGTGGAAACGCTGCCAGCCAAGCTCTCGGACATGAATGCGGAATTTGCCACTGCGGTCGCGAACGTGTTCGCCGAGCACCAGGTCTTCCCCCAACTGGCTATTGGTTCGGCCAAGGCTGTTGCGTTGCTCTTCGAGAATGCCCACGCGACGCTCCATGCACTGTTCGATCGTCAGCTCGGCATGTTTGAAGTAGTACCGCAGCACCGCCTCGATCAGCGCTGCCGAATGTGCGCGCAGGCTGAGCAACCCCAGGTACGGCAGCAGGCGCTTCCAGTTCAGCTCCCGCGCACTTCGAATCTCCACGCTGCCCAGTCCGATCAGCGAGAACAGCTGCGACGAAAACGGATCGGTTGCGCCGCTTTCAAAACAGGCGCGGTAGCGATATTTCTTCCAGATCGGCAGCATCAGCCGATGCAGGCGATGGTGAAACAGATCGAGGAACTGGCGGGTCGGATTCCCCTCCTCGTTGTCGCCCAGTGCCTGCTCGCTATAAAACGCAGGCAAGGGTGATCCGGACCCGAAAAGGCCCAGCGGGTTTAAGCGCAGGCGCGCGCGCATCAGCCCGGACTCTTCAAAAAACTCCACACGGTCCACATCACTGCCCGGAAAGCCCAGGCTCGGGTTGGCCTGGAATTCCAGCAGGTCGTACAAGTCGTCATCGTTCAGATGCGGGTGCGCAGTGCGCAGCCGGTCGATGACCAGCAAGACGGCCTGAAACAGCGAGTATTCGCGTATGCCTTGGATCAGCCCGCTCAAAGCAGGGGCTGCAGGCCCATACGGGGTGTCCATCGGTACACCTCTCCCTGTGTGCTCTTCACGCGCAGCTCGTGATACGAATTAAGGCTGGCGTAAAGCGCAAAAAACTCATTGAGAACAGAGGCGAACACGAACACATCGCCCTCGCCGATATAGCCTTGCGGGTCGATGGTCAGCTCGGTGCGCAATCCGCGTACCGGCAGCCCTCTGTGCAGCCGGTCGACATGCTGGTGCCTGATCGACTTGAGCCCGCCGAGCAGGCGCTTGCTCACCTTTTCTGCGTGGGGGTCGTAATAGCGAGGCAGGTCGTATGTTTCGAGGATCACCTTCAAGGCGTTGACGTCCGCCAGGGACAGGTAGTTAAGCGACATATTGCTGATCAGCTTCCACAGAAAGTCCCGGTTCAGCGGCGGCGCATAACTGGGTGTGGCCGGGGTGATATTGCGGAAGGTCAGAAATTCCGGTGTCTGCTCGCAGGCGATGCAAATGTCACCCAGCTTGAGCCTGCGCGGCAGGTTCTGATTGGTGCACATCATCTCGACCGACAGCGTTTCAGAGGCTTCGGTGTGACGGATGCCGAAGCTCAGATAGGTGTCGAGGCCATCGTGCAGCGACGATGAACGCTGGCGAATGCTGTAATGGGCACGGCGGTTCGGCACATCGAAACTGGGGTCATGCTCGAAGGATTCGAAGGGCACGTAGGCCTCGTAACCCAAGCCCCCGGGCTTCCAGCCGATCACGGATTCGACCGAAAACACGCCGCAATTTTCCGGGCTGTAGAGCGACGGCATCAACAGGTACTCGTCCTGTCTGCCCTCAAGGCGTATCGGCGAGGCATCATGCTTGAACAGATTCACGATGGGCGTGCAATGAAGCTTCACGTTGTCCAGCGTCGGGCGCAGCCGCAGGACGCCGCTCTTGCGAATGTCGAAACGCAATGCAAGCCCGCGCACTTGTTTGAGCCTGGCTTCCGGCAACCCGGCGAGCACGTTCAGGCCATTCACGTCCACGAACAGAAACTTGTCCTGGAAGGCGAAGTACTCCTGCAGGTAGCGATAGCCGCGAAAGGTATTCAGCGGATACGGAATCAGCGCTTCGTCTTCGGCAAACCCAACGGGCTGGACACGATCCCCAGGCACTTTGAATGCCAAGGGCATTCCGTTAACGCCGTGTAGGGACTTGCCGTCCCCGTCCAGCGGCACCAGTTCTATGCTCTCCAGATTGCGCAGAAGGCTTAGATAGAGCATCTGGCTGATGTAGCGCTCGCCAGCAAAATGCAGGCGCAAACGGCTTAATTCCAACTCACCAAAATGGCCTTCGCCGCTCATCTCCAGACGCAAACTCAACAGCGAGCCCTCGCCCTTGACCGAGTACGTCAGTTCCACCAGATCCAGCGCCTGGACGTCGGTTGGGTAGCACGTGCGAAAGCGGCACTGCACGCCATCGATCGGCACGCTGTCCACCGGCGTATCCCGCTCTACCCTCAGCGCAGGCCCTGCCAGCTTCAAGGGGTCAAACTGGAGAATGCTGAAGGCCGGCAGTGGCTGCATGTAATTGGGCCACAGCAGTTGCATCAGCGAATGGCTGAGCTCAGGCAGCTCGTCATCGAGCTTCTGCCGCAGGCGTCCGGTCAGGAACGCAAAACCCTCCAGCAACCGTTCCACGTCCGGATCTCGCCCGGCCTGCCCCAGAAAAGGCGCTAACGCCGGACTGCGCTCGGCGAATCGACGACCTAACTGGCGAAGCGCGGTGAGTTCGCTTTGGTAGTAGTGGTTAAAGGACATGGCATTACCTTCGGGCAGAGCTGTTTGGTTCAAGGGTGGGCGTGCGGAAACACCGTCTGCTGGCGCCTTATGTCATCAGTGCAACCCCAGGCAGCGGGTTCCTGACATCAGGTTTTTCTGTGGTTGACCTGTACCTGACCGCCACCCTCCAGACGTGCCGCGAAAGTCACCTGACGCTTGAAACCCTCAACTTCCAGCCACCCTTCGATCGTGAAGGCGAGGCGAAGCGGGTCGTTGTCGTGGGGCAGTGAGACAACCCGGACGCTGCTGAGACGGGGCTCGTAGGTTTCGATGAAGACCTCGATAGCGAGCCGTGCCTTCGTCAGAGCGTCATGAAGGCTCAACCGCATGTCATTGAGATCCGGCAGCCCGTAGTCCGAAAGCGTCTGAACGCTGCCCGCCCGGGTACTGAGCATCTTGGCCAGATGGGCAGCCACCGACGCCGTCGCAGCGTCTTCGCGGCTCCAGCCGACGCGCTTGTCTGCGTCGCCACCCAGGCGTTCGAAAAGGCTGCCGTATCCAGTCATGCATCGAATCCCTTCACTCTTTGTCCAGCTTGCCCACCAGCGACAGGGTGAAATCGGCGCCCATGTATTTGAAATGCGGGCGCACGTTCAGGCTGACGCGATACCAGCCGGGCTCGCCTTCCACGTCACTGACGATGATCTGCGCGGCACGCAGGGGACGACGCCCACGGACTTCAGCGCTCGGGTTCTCCTGATCGGCAACGTACTGGCGGATCCATTTGTTCAGTTCAAGCTCCAGGTCGGTGCGTTCTTTCCAGGAACCCAGCTGCTCGCGTTGCAGAACTTTCAAATAGTGAGCAAGACGGTTGACGATCATCATGTAGGGCAGCTGGGTGCCGAGTTTGTAGTTCAGCTCCGCCGCCTTGCCTTCCGCGCTGGTGCCGAAAAACTTCGGTTTCTGTACCGAGCTGGCGGAGAAGAACGCCGCGTTGTCTGAGCCCTTGCGCATGGTCAGGGAGATGAAACCCTCCTCCGCCAGTTCGTATTCACGCCGATCGCTGACCAGTACTTCAGTAGGGATCTTGGTTTCGATTTCACCCATGCTTTCGAAGTGATGCAGCGGCAAATCCTCGACTGCGCCACCGCTCTGCGGGCCGATGATGTTCGGGCACCAGCGGAATTTGGCGAAGCTGTCGGTCAGCTTCGTACCGAAGGCGTACGCCGTGTTACCCCACAGATAGTGCTCATGGCTGTTGGCAACGGTTTCCTTGTAGACGAACGACTTGACCGGGTTCTCTTCCGGGTCGTACGGGTTGCGCAGCAGGAAGCGCGGTACGGTCAGGCCGACGTAACGGGCATCTTCCGACTGACGGAAGCTCTGCCATTTGGCGAACTGCGGGCCCTCGAAATGATCCTTCAAGTCTTTCAGGTCTGGCAGGCCGGTGAAGCTTTCCAGGCCAAAGAATCTGGGGCCGGCGGCGGCGATGAACGGCGCGTGGGACATGCAGGCGACGCTGGAAACGTACTGCATCAGCTTCACGTCCGGTGAACTTGGGGACATGAAGTAGTTGGCGATGATCGCCCCCACAGGCTGCCCACCGAACTGGCCGTACTCGGCGGTGTAGATATGTTTGTAGAGGCCGGCCTGCATGACTTCGGGCGAGTCTTCGAAATCTTCCAGCAAGTCCTCTTTGGACACGTTGAGGATTTCAATCTTGATGTTCTCGCGGAAGTCGGTCCGCTCGACCAGCAATTGCAGCCCACGCCAGGAAGACTCCAGAGACTGGAAGTCCGGGTGGTGCAAAATTTCGTCCATCTGGCGGCCAAGCTTGGCATCGATTTCGGCGATCATGCGGTCAACCATTGCCTTCTTGACCGGCTCACCCGCGTTTTGGGGTTTGAGCAGCTCTTCGATAAACGCCGACACGCCGCGCTTGGCGATGCCATACGCATCCTCGTCTCGAGGCAGACGGGTTTCGGCGATGATGCTGTCGAGAATGCTGAACTCGCCGGATTCTTTGCTCTGCTGCTGAGCAGGTGTAGTACTCATGATGTTGGTTCCTTGGCGGATGGACTCAGGTGTCCTGGGCGGCTGCGTTCAAACCCAGCTCGCCGAGCACGCGACCGCGGGACTCGTCGTTGGCGAGAACGCCTTCGATGGCTTTGCGAAAAGCGGGCGCATTACCCAGCGGTCCTTTGAGCGCCACCAGGGCGTCGCGCAGTTCCATGAGTTTTTTCAGTTCGGGTATCTGGTCAACCAGCGAGGCCGGATTGAAGTCCTTCATCGACTTGACGTGCAGTTGCACCGCCAGCTCTTCGTTGCTCTCAACCTCCTGCAGACGGTTTGGCACGCTCAGCGTCAGGCTCAGGGCCTGTTTCGCCAGCACCTCGTCAAACGTCATCTTGTCGATGCTGATGGGCTTGCGCTCTTCGACTTTTCGCTCGTCTTTACGCAGGGTGTAATCACCGATTGCGAGCAGCTTCAGCGGCAGCTCGATCTCTTCCTGCGCACCACCCGTGGCGGGTTTGAACGTGACATTGATGCGTTCTTTGGGGGCTACCGATCCTTCTTTGGCCATGGCCGTTCTCCTGGTAATTAGGGCCCAGAGGCCTATTCAAGTACGACTTCTAGGTCGAGGTGGCAGAGCCTGCGATAGACCTCGTCCTTGCGCTCCCGGGATCCATGACCCTGAGGCAGCAATTCGAAACAGCTGTGCAAGAGATGCAGCACCTGCAGCGCGAGATCAGGTTCCCAGGCATTGATGCCAGAGTCCTGCAGGGTTTGGTCGAGGGTTTCGAGCTGGGTCTTGGCGAGTTCGTATTTCCTGGCGGTGAAGCACAGCCGCGCCAGGGCGAACTGCCAGAAAAATCGTGCACGCGCGCCCCGGGCGCTGTGCAGGCCTTGCTTCAGGAGCTGCACAGCGGCTCTGAGTCCGTCATTGCGCAATACCGGGACCGCGCTCTCCAGGGCGGATTCCCAGGCCGGCGGTTCATCGGTGGGTTCGACGTTGCGAGGCGCACTGGCGGCCTGCAGGCGAGGCATGACGCTGGCGCCAATCCAGGCGCGAGTCGCCGGATCCGCAAACGGGGTGCCGTCGTGAAAGCGAAGTTCGATCACTCCCGGCAGCCGCTGAATCAAGAGCGCAAATTGAACTTCTACCTCGCGCATTGCCGGCTCGGCGTTCATCGCGTGCAGACACTCCCAGACCATTCGCTGGCCATCGAACCAGAACGGCGCCTTAGCCACACTCGCCTCCAGTTCGACAAGCAGATCGGCGTAGTTGCCCTGATCGTATTGGTCTCGATAGCCCTTGAGCTTGTCTGCCGGAAGCCCGCGCAGCGCGGTGATATGCTCTGCGTTGCGCTCTGGCAGTGCCTCGACAGGCAACCACAGCAGTGTCCGATTCAGGCGCAGGGCACGCAGGTCGCTGGCTTTCTGCTTGAGCCACCAGGCACACAACGAGCGCGCGCTGTCCTGCTGAAGTCGCAGCGACTTGTGCGCATCTTTCTCGTTGTCGATCGGCGCATTTGGGAGGAGTGACTGGGTAGCAGGCGGCTTGACTGGCGCGTCGGCGCTCCCGACCATCCCGGCGTCGGGGAGATCGTGAACCGCGCGTTGGGCCATATTTTTCAAACGCCGGGAGATTGGCAACAGCAAAGGTGCGTCGTCGCCCATGTGCTGTGTAAACACCGTATCAAGGTCTTCGAGTATCTCGACGAGGCGACTGAACAGCGGTAACTGCGCCTTGATTGCAACGTGATCAAAAAGCACTTGCTCAAGACGGGGGAGCAGCCAGCCGATGGCTGCGGAACGGGTACGGGCCTTGACGGGATAAACGTCATCCCAATGGCGCATGCAAAGATGGTGAAGAAGCTCAAGTCCTGCCAACAGTCCCTGAAACGATTCACGCTGATGCAAGGCCCACGTAAGCCAGGCCGCGACGCGGAGATCTTTGGATTGGGTGCGAAGCAGGTGTTCACTTTGTTCACGCACTTTCAGCCAGTCGATCTGAACCGCTTCGTGCATGGATTGAGCTTTGCTGACTTCACTTTCCAACGCCTCGTATTCATTTGAAAAACGAACGTCTTCACCCGCGAAGCTCTCGGTGGTTATAGAGGCTCCAGCAGCTTCAAGATAATATTCAGAAAGTTGACTTGAGAAAGACATTCGAGATCTTCAGTGTAAAACCGTACCAGGCACCGACAATTAAATCGGCGAGCATAACGAAACTAATAAGCGCTAGTTGGGCAGTTTGATATGTAACAAAACGTCTACCCCTCAGAGGCCGGGAATAATACTCAGGGCCAATTACACTATCAAGCTTTCTATAAACGCGATAATTCCACTCTAGTTGTAGGAAGTTTCTTTAGAAATCGAGCTTCAGAGCAGCTTCTTACACGTACCTTTCTCTGTCGATGCTTAAGCGGCGGGGGAGCACCCGTCCAGAGCACAGGCGTGTGCATCTCTCGATTATGCAAACAGATGTAAGGGCGATCGAGCATTCTTCTTCAACTGCCCTGCAGTCACTCGCGAAAAGCAATAGCACGTGGCCTCCATGCGCAAGAACTTGCGCACTTCCTGATCGAAAAGCCGCTTACTGAGACCGTGCAGCCCTTATAGCGTGGGCCTCGCAGGCGAGTGCGCAAGAAGTTGCGCAACGCTGTGCAACTTCTTGCGCACATTCACGCCACACAGTCATTTCCGATACGGCAAGACGTCGTCAAACACCCATCAAACCTAAGTTACACATGGACAATTACTGACTTGGCACGAAGCTTGAAATAACACTTCTGCCCATCAGGCGAATTCGCTGTTGGGCATTTTAATTTATGATGCAAGGAGCATCTTCATGGCGACACCAGCATATATGTCCATTACAGGCACCAAGCAGGGCCTGATCACCGCAGGCGCTTTCACCGCAGATTCGGTTGGCAACACGTTTCAGGAAGGCCACGAAGATCAGGTCATGGTGCAAGGTTTTCAACATGAAATGATCATCCCGCGCGACCCGCAGTCGGGTCAGCCAACCGGTCAACGTGTGCACAAGCCGGTCAAGATCACCAAGGTGTTCGACAAATCCTCGCCACTGTTGCTGGCCGCGTTGACGTCGGGCGAACGCCTGACCGAAATCACTATCCAGTGGTATCGCACCTCGGCAGCGGGCACACAGGAGCACTACTACACCACCAAACTCGAAGACGCGATTATCGTCGACATTAAAGACTACATGCACAACTGCCAGGACCCGTCGAACGCCCACTTCACACACCTGGAAGACGTGGAGTTCACTTACCGCAAAATCACCTGGACCCACGAAGTATGCGGCACCTCGGGTTCCGATGACTGGCGCTCCCCGGTCGCTGGCTAAGTTCAGCTGACCTTTGAAATCTCGGCCGGCGATGCTGGCCGAGTCTGCCCTCGGCAGACGCCCCTGATCCTGATCTAAAAAACACCAGCCTTACAGGTGCCCCGCCAACTCACACGCCTCCCGGTCCGCCTTCGCATTCGCGCCAAAATCTTCAGCCAGCAAATCCACCAGGCCCCGCACCGACGGCAACAACCCCCGGCGAGACGGGAACACCGCATGAATCAGCCCGCTTGGCGGCCGAAAGCCCGGCAGCAACTCCACCAGCCGACCCTCATGCAACGAATGCCGAACCATGATCTCCGGCATCTGCACGACCCCCACCCCCTCAACCGCTGCGCGGTGCAACGCATCCAGATCCGACGTCACAAAGCGCGGCTGATGAGCAACCTCGATCCGCGCATCCCCCGGCCCGATCAACGCCCAACGGTGCTCACGGTTCGCCGGTGCCAGGTCCATGCTTGGCAGCCCCACCAGATCCTCCGGCGTTCGAATCGACCTGCCCTCCAGCAATGACGGGCGAACAACCAACCGCTGATGGCTCTCGCCCAGCACCTTCATCACCAGGTTCTCGTCGTCCAGCGGCGGAAAACGCACCCTCAGCGCGATGTCATACCCCTCACCCAACACATCCACCCGACGGTTGCTGCTTTCCACCTGAATCTGCACTTTCGGGTGCAGCACCAGAAACTTCGCGATCGTGTCGCTCACCCCCATCGCACCCAGTGCCGGCGGGCAGCTGATGCGCACGATGCCTTGAGGTTCGGACCTCGACTGCTCGACCACCTTCTCCGCCGCATCGGCCTCCACCAGCATCGCCACACAATGACGGTAATAATCCAGCCCCACTTCCGTCACCGTGAACTTGCGCGTGGTGCGCTGGATCAGCCGCACCCCGAGCCGATCCTCCAGCTGAGCAATGCGCCGACTGAGCTTGGTCTTCGGCACCTCGATCTTGCGCGCGGCAGCGGCGAACCCCTTGTTCTCCACCACCTGCACGAAGTAGTACAAATCGTTGAAGTCGTACACGGTATGCCGCTCGCCTGGCCGAAAGGGGCTGCGATTGTCGCAGGTTGCCAATGGGCTGTCCTGTGCAGCGCTCACCACGCTCGGGCGCATTGCATTCATCGGCCTGTCGACCCTTGACCTTGCCAGCGTGGCAAGGTTGATCCTTACTGACAATCCACTTACCGGAGTGTCCACGATGCCCAGTCCCGCAACATTCGATCTGCCCATTACCGGCATGACCTGCGCCAGCTGCGCAGGCCGGGTCGAGCGGGCGTTGCGCAAAGTGCCCGGCGTCCAGGTCGCCACGGTCAACCTCGCCAACGAACGGGCTCACGTCGAGGTCAGCGGGCAGGTGGACCCTGCCCTGCTGTTGGCTGCCGTGGACAAGGCTGGCTACAGCGCCAGCCTTGATCAGGATTCAGCCGCCCAGCAAGCCGGCCAACGCAAACGTCACGACACCGAGCGCTGGCAGCTGATACTCGCCATTGTCCTCGCGCTGCCGCTGGTGGTGCCGATGCTGCTGCAACCGCTGGGCGTTCACGGGATGCTGCCGGCGTGGTTGCAGTTCGCCCTGGCAACCCCCGTGCAATTCCTCCTCGGCGCGCGCTTCTACCTCGCCGCCTGGAAAGCCGTGCGTGGGGGTGCGGGCAATATGGACCTGCTCGTCGCGTTAGGCACCAGCGCCGGTTATGGGTTGAGCGTTTACCAGTGGCTAAGCGCTGCGCCCGGGACGATGCCGCACCTGTATTTCGAGGCGTCGGCGGTGGTCATCGCGCTGGTCCTGCTCGGCAAATACCTGGAAAGCAACGCCAAGCGCCAGACCGCCAGCGCGATTCGGGCGCTGGAGGCATTGCGCCCTGAACGGGCGATCAAGTGGGTAGACGGGCAGGAAGTGGACGTCGCCATCAGCGCGCTGAGCGTTGGCGACCGTGTGGTGGTAAAACCCGGCGAGCGCTTTCCGGTGGATGGCGAGGTGCTCGAAGGCCAGAGCCACGCCGACGAAGCCCTGATCAGCGGCGAGAGCCTGCCGGTGCCGAAACAGCCCGGCGACAGGGTCACCGGCGGCGCGATCAATGGCGAGGGTCGCCTGCTGATCATCACCCGGGCGCTCGGCGCGGAAACCGTGCTGGCGCGCATCATTCGGATGGTGGAGGACGCGCAATCAGCCAAGGCGCCGATCCAGAAGCTGGTCGACAAGGTCAGTCGGGTGTTCGTGCCCGTGGTCCTGTTGATCGCCGTCGCGACGCTGGCCGGCTGGCTGATGGTTGGCGCATCGCTGGAGACCGCGTTGATCAACGCCGTGACCGTGCTGGTCATCGCCTGCCCCTGTGCGCTGGGGCTGGCCACGCCGACCGCGATCATGGCCGGCACCGGCGTGGCTGCACGTCACGGCATTCTGATCAAGGACGCCGAAGCCCTGGAACGCGCCCATGAAGTCACCACGGTGGTCTTCGACAAGACCGGCACGCTGACCTCCGGTACGCCGCGCATTGCTCACATGGCCGCGCTCGACGGTGACGAAAACGCCTTGCTGCAACAGGCCGGGGCGCTGCAGCGGGGCAGCGAACACCCGTTGGCCAAAGCGGTGCTGGACGCGACCAACGAGCGCGGCCTGAATCTGGAGGCCGTCAGCAACAGCCACGCGCTGGCCGGACGCGGTATCGCAGGAACCCTGCAGGGGCGCGAGCTGGTGCTGGGTAATCGGCGTTTGCTGGAAGAAAGCGGCCTGCTGGAAGAAAGCGGCTTGCTGCAGGAAAGCGGCTTGACCGGGGACGCCCTGCACGGGCGGGCTCAGGCTTGGGAAGCCGAAGGCCGCACGCTGTCCTGGCTGATCGAATTGAGCCCGCAGCGTCAGGTGCTCGGCCTGTTTGCCTTCGGCGACACGCTCAAGCCCGGCGCCTGCGAGGCCATCGCGCAGCTGAATGCCCGGCACATCAGCAGTCACCTGCTGACGGGTGACAATCGCGGCAGTGCCAGGGTGGTCGCCGAGGCGCTGGGCATCACCGACGTGCACGCCGAGGTGTTGCCCGCCGACAAAGCCGCGATTGTCGTGGCGCTGAAGAAAACCGGCGTGGTGGCGATGGTGGGTGACGGCATCAACGACGCCCCTGCCCTGGCCGCGGCCGATATCGGCATCGCCATGGGCGGCGGAACGGACGTGGCCATGCACGCCGCCGGCATCACCCTGATGCGCGGCGACCCCCGGTTGATCCCCGCCGCCCTCGACATCAGCCGCAAGACCTACGCGAAGATCCGGCAGAACCTGTTCTGGGCCTTCGTCTATAACCTGATCGGCATTCCGCTGGCCGCGTTCGGCCTGCTCAATCCGGTGCTGGCGGGCGCCGCCATGGCCCTGTCCAGCGTCAGCGTCGTGAGCAACGCCCTGCTGTTGAAAACCTGGACACCTAAAGACGAACCTAAAGACGAACCCAAAGACAAGACCAAAGACCAGCCCAACGACACCGGAGACGCGTCATGAACATCGGACAAGCCGCAAAACGCAGCGGTCTGAGCGCCAAGATGATTCGCTATTACGAATCCATCGGCCTGCTCCCGGCCGCCACCCGCACCGACAGTGGCTACCGGCTGTACGGCCCGAACGAGTTGCACACCCTGGCGTTCATCAAACGCTCGCGGGACTTGGGGTTTTCCCTGGAAGAAGTCGGCAAACTGCTGACCCTCTGGCAGGACCGCGGCCGCGCCAGCGCCGACGTCAAGGCGCTGGCCCACAAGCACATCGTCGAGCTCAATCAGAAGATCGAGGAACTGGCCGGGCTGCGCGACACCCTGCAGAATCTGGTCAGCCACTGCCAGGGCGACCGCCGGCCGGACTGCCCGATTCTGGCGGACCTGGCGTCGAATGGCGGTCGCACCGATCAGCCCGCGTAAGCCTGCAAAGCACCCGCGCCGCCGGATCATTTCGTCCAGTGCAATGCTGGATTGCGCGATTGGCTGATTCCGCCGACTTTCAGATCGGGGGATGATCGTAGTGCGGCAATAAATCAGTCAGACGCTCTCACCCCATCGACGAAAGCGACATCCAACCCTGCGTTCGCCTTTGTTTACCTCTGGAGATTCCGTGATGACCCGGAACATGCGTTTTGCCTCGGTGACCGCCAGCGCCCTTTGCGCCCTGGCCGGTCTGGCATGGTTGGGGCTTTCAGGGCTCGGGCCTCCAGGGCTCGGGCTTGCGCAGACCGCGAAGGCTGAATCATCCCAAGGCGCGCCAGCTGAAGCCTCGCCGGTGTTCGGCGTAACGCTGCCACCGGGCTACCGCGACTGGCCATTCGTGAGCATTGCCCATGAAGCCGGGGACAAGCAGGACATCCGCGTCATCCTTGGCAACGACATCGCGATGCAAGCCTTCAAAGACGGCACGCGGCCGTTTCCGGACGGCGCGATCATTGCCCGCCTTGCCTACACCTACGAGGTGTCGGCGCAGAACAACGCGGTCTTCGGGCGCGAACAGTCGTTCGTCGCGGGCGACCCGACCAACGTGCAGATTGAAATCAAGGATTCGAAACGCTTCTCCAGCACAGGCGGCTGGGGTTATGGGCAATTCGAAGAGGGCAAGGCCAACCCCAGCGAGAAACTTGCCAACAGTTGCTTCGCCTGCCACAACAAATTGCCGCCTGCGACCGACCTGATCTTCACCCGTTATTCCCGCTGATGCCGTGGCACGAAAGGAGCCGCTCCATGCTGCAACACGCCGGCTCGCCCGTGGCAGAATGCGTTTTTCGAACCCGGGAACACCCATGCAAATTGAAGCAGTCGCCGCGTTCTGCCTGAATCTTCCGGGCGCGCGGGAAGATTACAAATGGGGCGGCGTCAGGGTTTTCTCCATCGCGGACACCAAGATGTTCGCGGTGATGGGCCTGGCCGGGAATGACCTGTCGTTCAAGGTCGGCGCCGAGCTGTTCCTCGGTTACGTCGACCGTCCCGGGGTGCGCCCTGCGCCGTACCTGGCCCGGGCCCACTGGGTCACCCTCACCTACCCGTTCGCCATGGGCGAGGCGGAGCTTAAGGAGTTGCTGACCCGCTCCCACCAGCTGGTGGTCGGCAAACTGTCGAAGCGCCGGCAAGTGGCGTTGAAGTTGTAAAACCGCTCACCTGGCTTTTTTAGGTGAGCCGTTCAGAAAAGGTGGCGCGAAATCAGTCGACCGCTGAACAGCAGGCGGTCCATCCAGAACAGTTCGTGCAACAGCACAATCAGCCAGAACACCAACTGGTACGAAAACTTGCGGGTCTTGTGGCGAAACACTTGCTGGGCCAGCAGCGCACCTGGCCAGCCGCCGAGCAGCTCAGTGGCGTGCAGCAGCTTTTCGGGGGTGCGCTGGCCGTCTTGCCGGGCCTGCTTCTTGTCGTAGCCGTACAAGGCAAAGGCGATAACGCTCATCAGCGCGTAGATCGCCGCCGGCAGCCAACTGACGCCGCTCGTCCAATACGTGACGACCCCGTAAACCGGCAAGCCGCACAGCAACAGCAGCGCCAGCAGCTTGAGTTTCAGAAAGCGCACGACAGGTGTGCCAGCGGCCCGCCGACCCGGGTTTTGCGGTTCAGAGCGTTGAGTCATCGGAAGATCAGCCCTGCACACTGGACCAGTCGACCCAGCCGAATTGCCAGGTCGCCAGAATCAGCAAACCGAAGGCGATGCGGTACCAGGCGAACACGTCGTAGCTGTGGGTGGCGATGAACTTGAGCAAGGCGCGTACGGCGATCATGGCGAAGATGAACGCGGCGATGAAGCCGATGGCGAACACCGGCAGGTCATCGGGCTGGAACAGGTGGCGGTATTTGTACCCCGAGTACACCGACGCCGCGACCATGGTCGGCATCGCCAGAAAGAACGAAAACTCGGTGGCAGTCTTGCGCGATAGGCCGAACAGCAGGCCGCCGATGATGGTAGAGCCCGACCGCGACGTACCCGGAATCATCGCCAGGCATTGTGCGAAGCCGACCTTCAACGCATCCACCCAGGTCATCTCATCCACAGTGTCGGCGTGAACCACATGCGCGCGGCGCTCGGCCCAGAGCATGATGAAGCCGCCCACCACCAGCGCCACGGCCACGGTGATCGGGTTGAACAGGTATTCGTGGATCAGATCGGAAAACAGCACCCCGAGGACCATGGCCGGCAGCACGCCGACGATGAGGTTGAGGGTGAATCGGCGCGCCTCGGGCCGCGTGGACAAACCGGTGACGACGTCGAGGATTTTGCGGCGAAACTCCCACATCACCGCGAGGATTGCCCCGAGCTGAATAATGATATTGAACGCCATCGCGCGCTCGCCGCCAAAACCGATCAGATCCGCGACGATGATCTGATGGCCCGTGCTGGAAATCGGCAAAAACTCCGTCAGCCCTTCTACAACCCCAAGTATCAGCGCCTGTGCGGCGGTCCAAAGATCCATCATTCCCCCGGCTGGAACCTGCTCATGGCAAGGCTCTCTTGATTTGTATTACAAACTGTTGCGCGAACGATAAACGGTCGCGCGTAAAAAAAGCATGAACGCTGAAGCGGTCTGGCTCGGGCATGAGCGCGGCGATGCTAGCAGACCTTTCTGACGAACGCGCTAGCATGAATACTGGCGCGAAGGCTTTGACGTTTGTCTCATCGTCGTTACATTTCCTCTATGAACCCCCCGGGGTTCTCTGGCTGTTTCTGCACGTCCTGTTCAGACGCGTCCGACGCATCATCGCGTCCCACCTCGGGCGATAAAGCGCCTACAATCGCCGACCCGTTTTTTCACCGTTTCCTCAGGAGTTGCCATGTCAGGGCTTGAACTGTTCGCCGCTGCACTCGGTGTCATTGCCGTCTGGCTGACAGTCAAACAGAACCCGTGGTGCTGGCCGATCGGCTTAATCATGGTGTTGCTCTACACCTGGATCTTCTTTGACGTGAAGCTCTACTCCGACATGTTGCTGCAGGTGGTGTACGCCGGGCTGCAAGTGTATGGCTGGTGGCAGTGGACCCGCCGTGGCGCGGTAGACAGCGGCCGTATCGTCACCTCGCTGGGCAGCGGCAGCCTGTTGCTGAGTCTGGTGGCCGGCGCGGTGGTCAGCCTTGTGCTTGGCGCGGCCATGGCCCACTTCACCGATGCTGCACAACCCTGGCTGGACGCCGCACTGACCGGTTACAGCCTGGTGGCCCAGGTCTGGATGGCGCAGAAACGCGTGCAGTGCTGGCCGCTGTGGATCCTGCTGGACGTGATCTTCGTCGGGCTGTTTCTGTATAAGGCGTTGTACCTCACCGCCGCCCTCTACGCGCTGTTCACCCTGCTCGCCGTGCAAGGCTGGCGTGACTGGCGCGCCGACCCTGCGCTGGCGCGTTGACCGGGATGAAAGTGCTGGTACTGACGGGGCCCGAGTCCAGCGGCAAGAGCTGGCTGGCGGAAGAGATTCAGCGGCAGTTCGGTGGCGTGCTGGTGGGCGAGTACGTGCGCCAGTACATCGATGAAGTCCAGCGAGACACCGTTTACGCAGACATCGATGTCATCGCCCATGAGCAACTGGCGTGGGAAGACGCCGCCCGGGCGATCAGGCCGGCGCTGCTGATCCTCGACACCCATTTGCTCAGCAACATCCTCTGGAGTCGCACGTTGTTCAACGACTGCCCGGCGTGGCTCGAAACCGCCCTCGCCCAACGCCGGTACGATCTGCACCTGTTGCTGTCACCGGAAGGCGTCGAATGGATCGGCGACGGCCAGCGTTGCCAACCGGACCTGAGCGAACGCCAGGCATTCTTCGAGGCCAGCCGGCAATGGCTGGTGGACTACGGGCAGCCTTTCGAGGTGATTGGCGGGAGCTGGCGGGACCGCAGCGAGCGGGCATTACAGCGGGTCGGCCAGCTGCTTGACGACTGAATGCCTACACGCCGGCGGTGAACGCCGGCGGATAAATCGCCGGACGCCCTTTCAACGAATCTGATGTTTGTGCAACAAGCGATAGAACGTCGGCCGTGAAATACCGAGCACCTTGGCCGCCACGCTGAGGTTATCGCTGTGACGGGTCAGCACATCGCACAGCGCTTGCCGTTCCGCCCGGGATTTGTATTCATCCAGGGTGGCCATGCTGGAGCTGAACTCCTCTTCCCCCAGCAGCCCCAGGTCGAACGCTTCGACCTGCCGCCCTTCCGCCAGCACCAGCCCGCGACGCACCCGGTTTTCCAGCTCCCGCACGTTGCCGGGCCAGTCGTGCTTGCCCATGGCGACCAGTGCGTCCTGACTGAAATTGCGCGCCCGCCGGCCGGTTTCCCGGCTGTAGAACTGGGCGAAGTGATTGGCCAGCAAGGCCAGATCGCCGTGCCGCTCGCGCAGAGGCGAGGTGCCCACCTGCAACACGTTGAGCCGGTAATACAGGTCTTCGCGAAAACGCTTCATGCGAATGGCCGCTTCCAGGTCGACATGGGTCGCCGCCAGCACGCGCACATCGACCGGAATCCGCTCGCCCGCCACTTCAATATGCCGGTCCTGCAGGAACCGAAGCAAATTCGCCTGGACCTCCAGCGGCAAATCGCCGATCTCGTCGAGAAACAGCGTGCCGCCGTTGGCCTCTTCGATGCGCCCCGTTTTGCGCTGACGTGTCGCGTCGACTCCGTCGCCCGGTACGCCGAACAACGCCTCCTGCAGCAAATGCTCTGGCGTCGCCCCGCAGTTGATCGTAATAAAAGGCCGCTCGCGGCGCTGGGACTGCAAATGCAGCGTGCGTGCAATCAATTCCTTGCCCGTGCCGCCTTCGCCGCGGATCAGCACCGGCGATTCGGTGGGCGCCAGCTTGCTCAGCAATCGCCGCAACTCGCGCATTGGCCGACTTTCCCCCAGCAGTTGCTGGCCAGGGTTCTCTCCATGAGGGACACCGCTGGCAGAGCTGGCGCCTTTGGCACGCAGCCGCGCCATGCCGTAAGCGCGCCCCAGCGTGACCTGCACTCGGGCAACGTCGAAGGGCAAGGTATGGAAATCGAAGAACCACTCGCAGACGAAATCACCGATGTGCTCGCGGCGCAGGTCCTCGCTGTTCAGCACGGCGATCCATTCGGTGTTGCTTCGGGAGATAAGCGACTTGACCACTTCAGGGTGTTCGAAGTGCTCGGGCAGCAGACGGATAAGGCCGACGTCACAGGGACGCAACGCCGCTTCTTCGAGGGTGCAGCTGTCGACATCCCAACCGGCGATGCGCAAGCCGGGAACCAGTTGCAGGCATTCCTCGCACGGTTCGACGATCAGCAGGCGGCGTATGGAGGCCAGATCATGCATGTGAGTTTCCTTGGCGCCGGGGTCGCTTAATCATCATGGAGAAAAGGTTCTTATAAACAGTGGCTTGTGAAGGCCGATTGACACCATAGCAAGGTTTTTGACGCACCCTTGGATCGATTCTCTATAAGCCTAAGATCGAAACGTGCTTAGCGCTTGGGTGCGTCATCCAGCGATCCTGGCCGTGGAAAGGCTGGCCTCGCCTGAGTTTGGCCCAGGCATGGGGAGGAAGCGCGGCTAAAGCACCGATTAAAATAAATCAGGAAATTTCAGGAATGGGTGTGACTCAGTCGTGGGGGACGGTCATCAGTACAAGTAGGAACACCAGTAGCCACCGAGCGAAACGCCCGCCGCCGGTGCACAACGTATACGGGCACTTTGAGGACAGTCCATGAACGCCCCCTTGCGCTTCAACGATGCTTTGCTGATTGCCGGCCACGCCTTTGAACCCTTCCAGTGTGTGGCCTGGGCCCCGCAGGATGGCAACGGTGAACTGAGCCTGACCGTCGTCGACCGCACCAGCACCCGCATTGGCCGCAAGCAGATCCCGAGCAGCGCTTACTCCGATCCGAAACAACTGGCGCAGTTTCTCGAACAGGCCCGTGCCGAGATCAGCGGCGAAGGCTACAGCCTTGAGCCGTGGACCATGCCTGCCTGAATGCCTGCTGATGAAGCACCCGCCGACGAAGCGTTGTCAGCAGTCGTCGATGTGGCGGTAGTCAGCGTTTAGCTGCAAGGCGATGTCCCGCGCGCGGCCCAGTCGAATGGGCCCGCGCTCGATATCGATCAACAGCACGGGACCGCCGAACATGGCAAGCGGCTGCGCCGGTCGTGCTGATAGCGCCGGCATGTCCTTGACGCGCCCATCCGTGAGAATCAGCACCCGTTGCTGTTCCGCCGGGTAGCGCTTGTACCGGCGCAAAGACCAGTCCGCTGCCTGATTGATGGCATCGAACAGCGGCGTGCCGCCCCCAGCGCCCAATGCATCCAGCCAGGGCTGCAATGCAGCGCCGGCTTTCAGGCCCTGATGCTGCCAGCGCGCGCCCTTGCCGCTGGCGGTGAGCAACGCCAGTCTGGCGCGCTGCCGATACGCATCATCGAACACCCCCGCCAACAAACCCTTTGCCTGACTCAGCGCCTGATTACGCCGGGTCGATGCCGACGCGTCGACGATCACCAGCCAGAGCTGCTCCGGCCGGCGACTGCGGGGCTGATGGACCAGATCGCTGCGCACCCGAGGGCGACCTCGGAGCAAGGTCGGCAACCACGCAATCGCGCCGTCGGCACCAGGGCGGGCAGTGCCGCTTCGGCCGCCGCCCAGTGTGCCCGGTCGAGGGCTGGCATTCGCCCCCTTCGACAGGCGGGGGCGAATGCCTAGGGCTTTTTTGGCCAGCGGGGCACTTCTTTGCGATTGCCCGCCTGCACGTTGCGGGCGGGCAACTCACCCCAACTGCCCTCGCCTTTTTCTGCCGAGTCAGGCTGCGGCTGAGCACCGTTGTCGGGTTTCGGCGGACGTTGCTCTGACGGCGCAGGCGGTTCGGACTGTGACTGGTGGGGCGGTTGCGGTTCGCGCCGACGGTGGCGCAAGGCGAAATCGGCCACAGCGTCGATGTCCGCCTCGGTGATATGCAAACCGCCGCGCCAAGCGGCATGGGCTCGGGCCGCCCGCAACCAGACCAGGTCCGCCCGCAGACCGTCGACCCCGGCCGCAAAGCAACGCTCGGTAATCAGGTCCAGACTGACATCATCCAGTTCAATGTTCGGCAACAGGCCCCGGGCGGTTTCACAACGGGCTTTCAACGCCTGCTGCTGCGCGGCCCATTGCTGACAGAACGCTTCAGGGGCGGCGTCGAAATCCAGCCGGCGGCGGATGATCTGCCCGCGTTGCGCCGGGATTGTCTGCCCGCTCAACGCCACGTTCAGGCCGAAACGGTCGAGCAGCTGCGGGCGCAGTTCGCCTTCTTCCGGGTTCATGGTGCCGATCAGCACAAAGCGCGCTGCGTGGCGATGGGATATGCCATCGCGCTCCACCAGATTGACTCCGCTGGCGGCCACGTCCAGCAGCAGATCGACCAGATGGTCCGGCAGCAGATTGACTTCATCGACGTACAGCACGCCGCCGTCCGCCTTGGCGAGAACCCCCGGCGAGAATGCCGCACGGCCTTCGCCCAGCGCCGCGTCAAGGTCCAGCGTGCCGACCAGGCGCTCTTCGGTCGCCCCCAGCGGCAGCGTCACGAACTGACCGCTGGCCAGCAGATCCGCCAGCCCTCGGGCCAGGGTCGATTTGGCCATGCCGCGCGGCCCCTCGATCAACACGCCACCAATTTTCGGGTCGATGGCGGTCAGGCACAAAGCGAGCTTGAGGTCATCGGCACCGACGACAGCGGCCAGGGGGAAATGTGGGGTGTCGGTCATGTCGGGCTCTGTTCACACATCTGATAGTAAGGTCGTGGCATGTCGATGATCGACGCACGAGGTGTAGGCGCGCGCCGTAAGCGTTGGCGTTTGACTCATGACTCTTCGATGTCCAGCAACAGATTCTCCAGCGCCTCGCGGTACTCGCCCGGTTCCTGCCACAAGCCGCGCTGCTGCGCTTCGAGCATGCGCTCAGTCATGTCCCGCAGCGCGTCGGGGTTGTGCTGCTGGATGAACTCGCGGGTCGAGGCATCCAGCAGATAGGCATCGGCCAGCAGCGCGTATTGATGATCGTCGATCAGCTCGGTGGTGGCGTCGAAGGCGAAAAGGAAATCCACCGTCGCCGCCATCTCGAAGGCGCCTTTGTAGCCATGGCGTTTGACCCCTTCGATCCACTTCGGATTGGCCGCCCGCGATCGCACCACCCGGTTGAGCTCTTCCTTCAGCGTACGGATCTTCGGCAGATCGGGCTGGCTGTGGTCGCCGTGATAACTGGCGACCTTCTCGCCCGACAGGCTTTCCACCGCCGCCAGCATGCCGCCTTGAAACTGGTAGTAATCGTTGGAATCCAGCAAGTCGTGCTCGCGGTTGTCCTGGTTCTGCAGCACGGCCTGGACCTGGCTCAGCCGCTTGGCAAAACCATCGCGGGCCGGCGTGCCTTCGTCGCTGCCGCCGTAGGCGTAGCCGCCCCAGTTCAGGTAGACCTCGGCGAGGTCCTCGCGGCTCTGCCACAAGCGCCCGTCGATGGCGTTCTGCACCCCCGCGCCATAGGCCCCTGGCTTAGCGCCGAAGATGCGCCAGCCGGCCTGCTTCGCCGCTTGCTCGGCATCCACACCGTCGCGCAGCAATTGTTCGCGCTCCTGGCGAACGCGGGCGGCCAGCGGGTTCATGTCGTCGGGCTCGTCCAGCGCGGCAACGGCCTGCACCGCCGCATCGAACAGGCGGATCAGGTTGGCGAACGCGTCGCGGAAGAAACCGGAAACCCGCAGGGTCACGTCGACCCGCGGCCGATCAAGCAGGCTCAGCGGCAGGATTTCGAAGTCATCGACGCGCTGGCTGCCCGTCGCCCACACCGGACGCACGCCCATCAGCGCCATGGCCTGGGCGATGTCATCACCGCCGGTGCGCATGGTCGCCGTGCCCCAGACCGAAAGCCCAAGTTGACGTAAATAGTCACCATGATCCTGTAAGTGCCTCTCCAGTAACAGATTGGCTGACTGGAAGCCAATGCGCCAAGCCGTCATGGTCGGCAGGTTGCGGACGTCCACGGAGAAGAAATTGCGTCCGGTAGGCAGCACGTCCAGCCGACCGCGACTGGGGGCGCCGCTCGGGCCGGCGGGGACAAAGCGACCGCTTAGCGCGTTAAGCAGGTTCGCCATTTCGGCAGGCCCGCAGGCGTCCAGGCGCGGAATCACCACCTCATGCAGAGACTGAACAACCTCTGACAAGCCTTTGTTTTCGAAGCGATTACTGAGCGGTAATGCGCTGGCAATCTGCTCAATCATCTGTGCTGCCAGCAACTCCAGGCGCTCGCGGGTATCGCCCGTGGTGCGCCACGGATCAGTGCTCACCTCATGTAATGCCTGAGGTTTATCGCCGATCCATGGCGCGCCGAGATCACAGTCCAGCGGGTCGAAATCCAGCGCCAGCGCCTGACTCAACGCTCGCAACAGACTGGCCTGACCGCCGCGACCATCACCGCGAGGCACACGCACCATCGCCAACAGCGTGTCGATGCGCAGCCGCCCGGTGGGCGATTCGCCGAACACGTGCAGGCCGTCGCGGATCTGCGATTCCTTCAGGTCACACAGATAGGTGTCCAGACGCGGCAGCCACACGGCGGCGTCGTCCTCGCTGTTGGCATCCCCGTCCATCGCCAGTTCGCGGTCGATATGGGTTTCGCGCACCAGCCTGAGAATGTCCGTTTGCAGCTCCCGGGCACGGCGCGGGTCAAGCAGCTGCGCTTCGTAATATTCGTCGGCCAGCAGTTCGAGATCGCGCAACGGCCCGTAGGTTTCGGCGCGGGTCAGCGGTGGCATCAGGTGGTCGATGATCACCGCCTGGGTACGGCGCTTGGCCTGGGCGCCCTCGCCCGGATCGTTGACGATGAACGGGTAGATGTTCGGCATCGGGCCAAGGATTGCGTCCGGCCAGCAGTGCTCGGACAGGCCGACGCCTTTGCCCGGCAGCCACTCCAGATTGCCATGCTTGCCGACGTGGATGACGGCGTGGGCGCCATAGCGTTTGCGCAGCCAGAAGTAAAACGCCAGATAGCCGTGGGGCGGGACCAGATCCGGGTCGTGATACACCGCACTGTGGTCTACGTTATAGCCCCGCGCCGGTTGAATGCCGACGAAGGTCATGCCGAAACGCAGGCCGGCGATCATCATCCGCCCGTCGCGGCACATGGGATCGGTATCAGGGGCGCCCCACCGCGCGATGACGGCATCGCGATTGGCTTCGGGCAGGGCTTGAAACGCCGCCCTGTACTCGTCCATGGCCATGCTCTGATGGCACGGCCGTTGATCGAGGCTGTCCGGGTCGTTGGTGACGCCGCCGAGCAAGGCGTGGATCAGTGCGGTGCCGGTCTCGGGCAAGTCCTCGACCGGGTAACCCTGGGCCTGCATGGCCTTGAGAATGTTCAGCGCGGCCGCCGGCGTGTCGAGGCCGACGCCGTTGCCGATGCGCCCGTCACGGGTCGGGTAGTTGGCGAGAATCAGCGCCACCCGCTTGTCGACGTTGGCGGTACGGGCCAGCAGCACCCAGCGCCGGGCCAGTTCGGCGACGAAATCCATGCGCCCCGGCTGGGCGCGGTAGCAGACCACGTCGGACTGGCTGCGCTCGCTGTGCCAGGCCAGGTCCTTGAAGCTGATCGGCCGGCTGATGATGCGCCCGTCCAGTTCCGGCAACGCGATGTGCATGGCCAGATCGCGAGATCCCAGGCCTTGGGCGCTGGCCTGCCAGGCGGGTTCGTTGTCCTGGGCACAGATGGCTTGAATGACCGGGATGTCCCGGCGAAACGGCCGTACATCCGGCGCGTCCGGGCTGGATTGGGCGAAGCCGGTGGTGTTGAGAATGACCTCGCAGTCCACCTCGTCGAGCCAGTCCTGTATCGCGCTCATGCAGCCGGCTTCCTTGAGGCTGGCGACGGCAATCGGCAACGGGTTCAGGCCCTGGGCCGACAAGCGCTCGCAGAACACATCGATGAACCCGGTGTTCGCCGCTTGCAGGTGGGAGCGGTAGAACAGCACGGCAGCGACCGGCTGATCCGTGCGCCAGTCGGCCTGCCACCGGGCCAGGTCGGCGTTGGCGTTCTGCGGGTGGTAAATCACGGTGCGCGGCAGGGTCTGCGGCTCGACCCACGGGTAGTCGCCGCCCAGCCAGCGCGTGGCGATGAAGTTGAACAGCGACTGCGCGTTGTGCTTGCCGCCCTGACGCAGGTAATGCCAGAGCCGCTCGCGGTCTTCGACAGATTCCGTGCTGTGCGCGCTCAGCTCGGGGTCCGGCCGATCGCAGCCAGGGACCAGAATCAGCTTCACCCCTTTCGCCGCCAGTTCCACCAGCCGCTCGACGCCGTAACGCCAGTAGCCGATACCGCCGTGCAGGGAAATCAGGATGACTTTGGCGTGGCGCAGCACCTCGTCGACGTACAGATCCACCGATGCATGGTTTTGCACCTGCATCGGATTGGCCAGGCGCAGACTCGGGTAGTCGTCGGGCAGTTGCCGCGCAGTTTCGGCCAGCAGCGCCAGATTTGAGTCGGCGCTGCACAGGATCACCAGCTCGGCGGGCGTCTGGCCCAGGTCAGCAATGCTGTCGTCGGGAACGAAGCCGCCGGGCTGTGTACGCAGCAGGTGCATGGTTAGCCTTTGATCCCAGAGACCGCGTCACGCAATGAGACCGCGGCGCGCAATTGCGCTTCGAGCACGCCAGCGTCCAGTTCCTGGCCGATCAGCACCAAATGGGTTTCACGGGCTTCGTCTGTCTTCCAGGCGCGGTCGAAATGCTTGTCGAAACGCGTGCCGACGCCCTGCACCAGCAGGCGCATGGGTTTGCCGGGAATGGCGGCGAAGCCTTTGACGCGAAGGATGCCGTGCTGGACGACGGCCTGGGTCAGGGCATCGAGCAACAGCGATTCATCAGCCTGGGGCAGTGTGATGGAAATCGAGTCGAAGGCGTCATGGTCATGATCGTCAGCGTCGTCGCCTTCGTGGTGGTCGTGGTGGGTCTTGCGGCCATCGATGTGCAGCTCGGATTCCGCGCCCAGGCCCAGCAATACGCTGATCGGCAGCTGGCCCCTGTTCGCTTCGACGATTTTTACTGCCGGCGGCAGTTCTTCCGAGACTTCCGCGCGCACGGCGGCGAGCGCGTCAGCGTCGAGCATGTCGGCCTTGTTCAGCACGACCAGATCGGCACTCGCCAGTTGGTCGGCGAACAGCTCGTGCAGCGGCGATTCGTGGTCCAGGTTCGGGTCGAGTTTGCGCTGGGCGTCGACCTGATCCGGGAACGCGGCGAAGGTGCCGGCGAGCACGGCCGGGCTGTCGACCACGGTGATCACGGCGTCAACGGTGCAGGCGTTGCGGATTTCCGGCCACTGGAAGGCTTGCACCAGCGGCTTCGGCAGGGCCAGGCCCGAGGTCTCGATGAGGATGTGATCGAGGTCGCCGCGACGGGCCACCAGTTCCTGCATCACCGGGAAGAACTCTTCCTGAACGGTGCAGCACAGGCAGCCGTTGGCCAGTTCGTACACACGACCGACGGCTTCTTCTTCGGTGCAGCCGATGGTGCATTGCTTGAGGATGTCGCCGTCGATGCCCAGCTCGCCGAATTCGTTGACGATGACGGCGATGCGTCGGCCTTCGGCGTTGTCGAGCATGTGCCGCAGCAAGGTGGTTTTACCCGAGCCGAGAAAGCCGGTGACGATGGTGACGGGAAGTTTGGCCAGTGTTTTCATCGGTTGCCCTCAGGCATGCGGCAGGGCAACGAGGACGAAAACAGCGCAGGGCCGGCGGAAGCAGGCGCGCGGTTCGATTCGCCACCGGATCACCCCGCCCGGTTGTAGTGGAATTCCTCGGCCGCTTGCAGGCGGTCCGATTCGAGGCAGGTCTCCTGGCTCACGGCGGCCGGTCGCTGACAGGCATCGTCAGGCGACTGGCATTCATCGCGCCTTCCCGCTCGCGCAGTGGCTGTGCAATGAAGCTGTCCGTTTACAGTTGCGGGGGCAGCTGCGGCTTGAAACCGCATTCCCTTCTTAGCGCCGGTGGCCTTCATCCAGGCGGCCGGCGAACCTCAAGTGCGCAAGGCTACGCAGTGACTGGAAGTCGGTCAATCGCGCTGTTGCAACGATTGCTACGCCAATTTACGCATCGATCGCCGCATCCACTGATGCATGGACTGACGGGTCGATTGACGCGTGAAACAGCCCGTGGTCTCCTACACACCTTGTTACGGGTGCCCTTCACAGGGTGAAACGGGAAACCGGTGCGTGCAGACCTTCGGGTGTGTATCAGTCCGGTGCTGCCCCCGCAACGGTAAGCAAGTGAAGAATCAGATCCACTGTGTCGGCAACGACATGGGAAGGGGATTCTTGAAGGCACGACGGCTTAACGGCTGTTGCATGCGCCCCTCGCGAGCCCGGAGACCGGCCCGATAACGTTACCTAACAACCCGCGGTGGGCGGGCGCTGTTGATCGCTGCCGGCCTTCGCCTGCGGTGTCTTCGCGCCTTTCCGTCCGCTGAATCCACTTCAGAGGGAAGCGCCATGTCCATCAGCACACCCCGCCAGACGTCCGGCACCACCATCACGACGGTTGTTACCGCCACCCTGAGCCAGCGCCTTGTCGCCGCGGTCAGCGCGATGTTTCTCGGCGCGTTTCTGGTCTACTTCGCCGGCTTCTCCCATATCGATGCGGTGCACAACGCGGCACACGACACCCGTCACAGCTCCGCCTTCCCCTGCCATTGAGACCTGCCGCCATGTTCAAGCGAATCGCGCAAACGGCCGGGTTCACCGGACTGCTCGCTGCCCTGTTGTTGACGCTGTTGCAAAGCTTCTGGGTCGCGCCTTTGATTTTGAAGGGAGAGACCTACGAGAAAGCACCCGCCGTCGAAATGCACGAGCATGCCGAGGGCGCCATGGCCGGTCACGTCCATGACGAAGAGGCGTGGGAGCCCGAAAACGGCTGGCAGCGCGTGCTGTCGACCGCGGGCGGCAATCTGGTGGTGGCAGTCGGTTTCGCTTTGATGCTGGCAGCGCTGTACACCCTGCGTACGCCGATGAGCGCTAGAGAAGGCGTGCTCTGGGGATTGGCCGGTTATGCCGTGTTCGTGCTGGCCCCGACCCTCGGCCTGCCGCCCGAACTGCCCGGTACCGTCGCGGCGGACCTGACGCAGCGGCAGATCTGGTGGGTCGGCACTGCCGCTTCCACGGCTGTGGGCCTGGCGCTGATAGTGTTTGCTCAACACTGGCTGCTGAAGGCAGTGGGTGCAGTGATTCTGGTGGTGCCGCACATTGTCGGCGCGCCGCAGCCGGCGGTGCATTCGGCACTGGCCCCGGAAGCCCTCGAAGCGCAATTCAAGATCGCGTCGCTGCTGACCAATGCTGCGTTCTGGATTGCCCTGGGCTGGATCAGCGCCTGGCTGTTTCGTCGCAGTGATGCACCCGCGACGCGACCCGGTCTGAACCCCGCCCTGTGAATGATGTGCGCGATCGACAGCTGTGGGTGGTCGGCCTCGGCTGCCAGCGCGGCTGTTCGGCACTGGAGCTTCGGCAATTGATCGAAGACAGTTTGCCGGAGTGTCGGCTTGAACCGCAGGACATTGCCGCCCTTGCCTCGATCGACGGCAAGTCGGATGAAGCGGGGTTAACGGAACTGGGTCATGGGCTGGGCCTGACGATCGGGTTTTTCAGTGCGGCTGAACTGGCAGGTTACGAGACCCAGCTCAGCCATCGATCGGAGATCGCTTTCGAGCGCACCGGTTGCTACGGCGTGGCTGAAAGTGCGGCACTGGCAATGGCGACCCGTTTGACCGGCTCGCCGGCGACGCTGATCATCCCCCGCCGAAAAAGCCCCCACGCGACATTTGCGCTGGCGAGTGCACAGCGTGCCAACACGTGATAAGCGCTGGACGCGGGCTTTTAGTGGGACCGGCTTTAGCCGGGAAGGCGTCAGGCGTCACACATGCAAATGTGAGGGTGTACCTGCAGGCCCCTTCCCGGCTAAAGCCGGTCCCACGAAAGCAAAACAGAAGCTCAAATGAATTCCAATCAGGACACCCCATGACTGTTTTTTTCATCGGCGCCGGCCCCGGCGATCCGGACCTGATCACTGTCAAAGGCCAGCGACTGATCCGCATGTGCCCGGTGATCATCTACGCCGGTTCTCTGGTACCTGAAGCGGTGCTGGAGGGCCATCAGGCGGTTCAGGTGACCAACAGCGCTTCTTTGCACCTGGAGCAGATCATCGAGCTGATGAAATCCGCTCATGCACAGGGCCACGATGTGGCGCGGGTGCATTCCGGCGATCCGAGCCTGTATGGCGCCATTGGTGAGCAGATCCGCTGCCTGCGCGCGTTGCAGATACCCTTCGAAATCATCCCCGGCGTCACCGCCACCGCTGCGTGCGCCGCGCTGCTGGGCACCGAGCTGACGCTGCCGGGCATTTCCCAGAGTGTCATTCTGACCCGCTACGCGGACAAAACCGACATGCCCGAAGGCGAAGCCCTCGGCGATCTGGCCCGGCATCAAGCGACCATGGCGATCCATCTGGGGGTCAACAACCTCGGCAAGATCGTCGCCGAGCTGACCCCGCATTACGGCGCTGATTGCCCGATTGCCGTGGTGCATCGCGCCAGCTGGCCGGATCAGGACTGGGTCGCCGGCACACTGGAGGACATTGAGGAGAAGGTACGGACCAAGGGATTCCGCCGCACCGCGCTGATTCTGGTGGGTCGCGTGCTGGGCAACGACGTATTCAGCGAATCGTCGCTGTATCGCGCGGGCCATGCCCATCTCTACAGGCCCTAGCCGAACGATGCACCCGAAACCAACCCGATCTGCCTTTGATTCTGGCCGAAGGCCGTAGGAGCGCGCTTGGTCTGGGCCGCATCCGGACGAATGCGGTGGGTCAATCACTAGAGAATTGTCTGGAAAATTGCTTCGCGGGCAAGCGCGCTCCTACAGTGACCATCACCACCGTCACTCACCACGGCCCACAAAAAAGCCCCGAACTCGTCGGGGCTTGCGTGCAACGCGGTTACTTCTCAGTAATACGCGTTTTCTTTCTGGGTGTGGTCGGTCACGTCACGCACACCGGTCAGCTCGGGAATGCGCTCCAGCAGGGTGCGCTCGATGCCTTCCTTCAGCGTCACATCCGCCTGACCGCAACCCTGGCAACCGCCGCCGAACTGCAGAATGGCGATATTCGCCGCGTCTTCTTCAACGACATCGATCAAGGTGACCTGGCCGCCGTGACTGGCAAGGCCCGGATTGATCTCGGTCTGCAGGTAGTAATTGATGCGTTCGTTGATCGGGCTGTCGGCTTTGACCATCGGTACTTTGGCGTTTGGCGCCTTGATGGTCAGCTGGCCGCCCATGCGATCGGTGGCGTAATCGACGACGGCGTCATCCAGAAACGCTTCGCTGAAGGCGTCGATCCAGGCGGTGAAGCTTTTCAGGCCGATGGCCGTGTCTTCGGGTTTTTCTTCGCCCGGCTTGCAGTAGGCAATGCAGGTTTCAGCGTATTGGGTGCCAGGCTGGGTAATAAACACGCGGATGCCGATGCCGGGTGTGTTCTGCTTCTCGAGCAGATCGGCCAGGTAATCGTGGGCGGCATCAGTAATCGTAATAGCGGTCATGAAAATTCCTCGCAGACGTGGGGCGGAGTTTACGCCAATCAACTGCGCCTGACAAAGCCCTAGTGTTTTAGTCGGGTAAGTGACCCGACCACCACCCCGGCGACGGTCAGGACAGCGCCGCCTCCTTGCTCGCCCGTCTCTGGTCCAGCCAACCTTTCATGCGCCGGTACAAGCCCTTCTCGATCCACTCATAACTCAGCCACGCGCCCATCGCGATGACCGGCACACACACCGCAAACACCAGGTACGGGTTCAGACCATAACGCTCGCTGACCAGCCAACCCGCATACAGCACCAGCACGTGAAGCAGGTACACCGAGTACGAGCAGTCGCCCATGACTTTCAGCAAACGGTAGCCGCGCAGGTACGGTTCGAGGGAGATGCAGGCCACCACGATTACCGCACTCGGCAGGCCCCAGTTGATGATGCGCGGCGCCGGTTGCAGGTGGTCGATGGTGAACAGCGCAGCGCCGATGGCAATTAATGGCAGCCACAGCCGCTCGCTGATCCAGCCCCGGCGATACATCACGCCGACGAAAATGCCGAGCAGGAACTCATAAACGATGTCGTTGGCGTAGAACCGGCTGACCAGCCCCGAACGGCCGAGCACGTCGGTAATGGCGAACAGCGCCGCCGCCAGAATCAACGGGCGCAGACGTTGCTGAAACAGGAAGACCATGGAGAACAGCACGTAGAACAGCATCTCGTAATTCAGCGTCCAGCCCACGTTGAGGGTGGGATAGAGGCCGTAGCCGCCGGGGTTTTCCGAAGGGATGAACAGCAGCGACAGCACAAAGCTCTGCCAGTCAACGACTTGGTGGGGCAGCAGCGGCTGAGCAACGAGGACCAGCAGGCCCATCACCAGCGTGTAAAGCCAGTACGCGGGGACGATGCGAATGACACGGTTGAGCATGAAACGGCCGGCAGGAATATCTTTGTCCACCGTCGACAGGTAGATGACCAGACCACTGATGACGAAAAAAATGTCGACACCGACGGCGCCTTTTTCAGTGAAAAAGCGACCGACCGGCCCGCTCGGATGGAAGTCGAAAAAAATCTGCATGAAGTGGTGACACACAACAGCCCACGCGGCGAGCGCCCGCAGGGCCTGAACCGAAATCAACATCTGCAACCTCTTGCTTCGTCTGGATTGACCCTCGGTCCCACGCAAAAACAGAGCGGGTGTCGAAGAGCGACTCCCAACGTCCGACTTCATAAGTTGCGAAAAGGTTCGCCCTCACTGACGGGCTGCATAATGGCTGCGCGCCATGTATTACAAGGGTTTCAGCGTTTCAAACAGCGTATGCGGGGCTGACACCTGAAGCAGCGTTTCGCAAAACCCGTAGGAGCCGGCTTGCTGGCGAACCCGTCTGGCCGCTCGCTGCGGTGTTGGATGAAATGCCGCTTTCGCCAGCAAGCCGGCTCCGACAGGTCGATAACGATGTTCGCTCAAGCCATGCAATCAGAATGCGCCCCGATCAGAAAGAATCACCCGATTAACATGAACAGAATTCATGTAAATCCCGGAATGATTTAAATCCGCGCAGGTTTGCTATTATTTCGCACTTTTCAGCGCCACCTTATTTTGTACTTCTTCGTCCGGGTAACCTCATGTCAGATCGCAGCGCGCGTCTTCAAGCACTCCAGCAGGCTCTTCAACAGCGAATCCTGATCCTCGACGGCGGCATGGGCACCATGATCCAGAGTTATCGACTGGAGGAAGAAGACTACCGCGGCAAGCGCTTCGCGGACTGGCCGAGCGACGTGAAGGGCAACAACGACCTGTTGATCCTGACCCGGCCCGACGTGATTGGCGCAATCGAAAAGGAATACCTCGACGCCGGCGCCGACATTCTTGAAACCAACACCTTCAACGCCACCCAGGTGTCCCAGGCCGACTACGGTATGGAAGCGCTGGTCTACGAGCTGAACGTGGAAGGCGCGCGCCTGGCCCGCCAGGTCGCCGACGCCAAGACCCTGGAAACCCCCGACAAGCCGCGCTTCGTCGCCGGCGTGCTCGGCCCGACCAGCCGCACCTGCTCGCTGTCCCCGGACGTCAACAACCCCGGCTACCGCAACGTCACATTCGACGAACTGGTGGAGAACTACACCGAGGCCACCAAAGGGCTGATCGAAGGCGGTGCGGACATGATCCTCATCGAAACCATCTTCGACACCCTCAACGCCAAGGCCGCGATCTTCGCCGTTCAGGGCGTGTTCGACGAGCTGGGTTTCGAGCTGCCGATCATGATTTCCGGGACCATCACCGACGCCTCCGGCCGCACCCTCTCCGGCCAGACCACCGAAGCGTTCTGGAACTCGGTGCGCCACGCCAAGCCAATTTCCGTGGGCCTCAACTGCGCGCTGGGCGCCAGCGAGCTGCGGCCGTATCTGGAAGAGCTGTCCAATAAAGCCGAAACCCACGTGTCGGCCCACCCGAACGCCGGCCTGCCCAACGAGTTCGGTGAGTACGACGAAGCCCCGGCAGAGATGGCCAAAGTCGTCGAAGAGTTCGCCCAGAGCGGCTTCCTCAACATCGTCGGCGGTTGCTGCGGCACCACGCCGGCACACATCAAGGCCATCGCCAACGCCGTCGCGCCCTATGCGCCGCGCCCGATTCCGGAAATCCCCAAGGCCTGCCGCCTGTCGGGTCTGGAGCCGTTCACCATCGATCGCAGCTCGCTGTTCGTCAACGTCGGCGAGCGCACCAACATCACCGGTTCTGCCCGCTTCGCCCGCCTGATCCGCGAAGACAACTACACCGAAGCCCTGGAAGTCGCCCTGCAGCAGGTCGAAGCAGGCGCCCAGGTGATCGACATCAACATGGACGAGGGCATGCTGGATTCGAAGAAGGCGATGGTGACCTTCCTCAACCTGATTGCCGGCGAGCCTGACATCTCTCGCGTGCCGATCATGATCGACTCGTCGAAATGGGAAGTCATCGAAGCCGGCCTCAAGTGCATCCAGGGCAAGGGCATCGTCAACTCGATCAGCATGAAAGAAGGGGTCGAGCAGTTCATCCATCACGCAAAACTGTGCAAGCGCTACGGCGCGGCGGTGGTGGTCATGGCCTTCGACGAAGCCGGTCAGGCCGACACCGAGGCGCGCAAGAAAGAAATCTGCAAGCGCTCCTACGACATTCTGGTCAACGAAGTGGGCTTCCCGCCGGAAGACATCATTTTTGACCCGAACATCTTCGCCATCGCCACCGGCATTGAAGAGCACAACAACTACGCCGTCGACTTCATCAATGCCTGCGCCTACATCCGCGACGAGCTGCCCCATGCGCTGACCTCCGGCGGCGTGTCCAACGTGTCGTTCTCGTTCCGTGGCAATAACCCGGTGCGTGAGGCGATTCACTCGGTGTTCCTGCTGTACGCGATCCGCAACGGCCTGACCATGGGCATCGTCAACGCCGGCCAGCTGGAGATCTACGACCAGATCCCGGCCGAACTGCGCGACGCGGTGGAAGACGTGGTGCTCAACCGCACGGCGGAAGGCACCGATGCGCTGCTGGCCCTCGCCGACAAGTACAAGGGCGACGGCTCGGTCAAGGAAGCGGAAACCGAAGAGTGGCGCGGCTGGGAGGTCAACGAGCGGCTCAAGCACGCGCTGGTCAAGGGCATCACCACGCACATCGTTGAAGACACCGAGCTGTCGCGCCAGTCTTTCAAGCGCCCGATCGAGGTCATCGAAGGCCCACTGATGGCCGGCATGAACGTGGTCGGCGACCTGTTCGGCTCGGGCAAGATGTTCCTGCCGCAAGTCGTTAAATCCGCTCGCGTGATGAAACAGGCCGTGGCGCACCTGATCCCTTTCATTGAAGAAGAGAAAGGCGACAAGCCGGAAGCCAAGGGCAAGATTCTCATGGCGACGGTCAAGGGCGACGTCCACGACATCGGCAAGAACATCGTGGGTGTGGTGCTGGGCTGCAACGGTTACGACATCGTCGACCTCGGCGTGATGGTGCCGGCGGAGAAAATCCTGCAGGTGGCCCGCGAGCAGAAGTGCGACATCATCGGGTTGTCGGGCCTGATCACGCCGTCCCTGGACGAAATGGTTCACGTCGCCCGCGAAATGCAGCGTCAGGACTTCCACCTGCCGTTGATGATCGGCGGCGCGACCACCTCCAAAGCCCACACGGCGGTGAAGATCGAACCCAAGTACAGCAACGACGCGGTGATCTACGTCACCGACGCTTCCCGCGCCGTGGGCGTGGCGACGCAGCTGCTGTCCAAGGAGCTGAAAGCCGGCTTCATCGAGAAGACCCGCGCCGAATACGTTGAAGTGCGTGAGCGCACCTCCGCCCGCAGCGCCCGCACCGAGCGCCTGAGCTACGGCGCGGCCATCGCCAAGAAACCGCAGTTCGACTGGGCCGGCTATCAGCCGGTGAAGCCGACGTTCACCGGGGTCAAGGTGCTGGAAGACATCGACCTGAACGTGCTGGTGGATTACATCGACTGGACGCCGTTCTTTATTTCCTGGGACTTGGCCGGCAAGTACCCGCGCATCCTCACCGACGAAGTGGTGGGCGAAGCGGCCACTTCACTGTTCAAGGACGCCCAGGAGCTGCTGCGCAAACTGATCGACGAGAAGCTGATCCGCAGCCGCGCCGTGTTTGGCTTCTGGCCGGCCAATCAGGTCGATCACGACGACATTCAACTGCTCGACGACAACGGCGCGCCACTGGCCAAGCTGCATCACCTGCGCCAGCAGATCATCAAGACCGACGGCAAACCGAACTTCTCCCTGGCCGACTTCGTGGCGCCCCAGGGCAGCGGCGTGACCGATTACGTCGGTGGCTTCATCACCACTGCCGGCATTGGCGCGGAAGAGGTGTCGAAGGCGTATCAGGACAAGGGCGACGACTACAACGCGATCATGGTCAAGGCCTTGGCGGATCGGCTGGCCGAGGCCTGCGCCGAGTGGCTGCACCAGCAGGTGCGCAAAGAATATTGGGGTTATGCCCGCGACGAACAGTTGGGCAACGACGAGCTGATCAAGGAGCAATACACCGGCATCCGCCCTGCCCCGGGCTACCCAGCCTGCCCGGACCATACCGAGAAAGGCGTGCTGTTCGACCTCCTCGACCCGGCCCAGGGCGACGGCAAACCCGGCGTCAGCGGCGTGTTCCTGACCGAGCACTACGCAATGTTCCCGGCGGCGGCGGTCAGCGGCTGGTACTTCGCCCATCCTCAGGCGCAATACTTCGCCGTGGGGAAAGTGGACAAGGATCAGGTGGAAAGCTACACGGCGCGCAAGCAGCAGGATTTGAGCGTGACCGAACGCTGGCTGGCGCCGAATCTGGGGTATGACGAGTAATCACGGCCCAGTCATTTTCGGCCGAGCGGGATTCGGCCAATGCCGGGCCTGTAGGAGTTGGCTTGCTGGCGAACCCGATCTCGCAGACGCCGTTGCGGTGTCTGCACGACCGCATTCGCCAGCAAGCCGGCTCTTACAGTGGATTTGCGCTGCGTCTATTCCGAGGCCCTGCGCACAATGTGCAGGAGCCGCTTGCTGTGAACCCGATTTAGCACCCCCGTTGCCTCGCCTGATCCGGTGAGAGTCCACATACTGTTCAGGCCGAACGCTTATCCAGGCACTCGCTGGCTGTGATTTTCACTCCACCGCAAACATTTATCCTGCGGTTGCAGGATCAACGTCAGTTGGTTGAACAGATGAATGTCGGCGTACTGCGCGAAGAAGCGGCTGAGCAGTTCACCAAACAGGCAGATGTCCCCTTCCCCGGCAAAATTGCCCGCCTCCAGCGTGACTTCGATGTCCACACCCCGCAGCAGAAAACCGCCCTCAAAGCGTTGGATCAGGTGATGGCGAACCTCGATGATCGACTGCAGCCGTCGCCGGTTCAGCTCGTTGTCGGTCCAGTCGTAAAGCGCCAGCGTATTGCGCAAGACCTCGGCACTGTCCAGCAGCGGCAGAAAACTTGAGCCCAGGTGACTGAGCACACGCCAATGAAAGCGGTCTTTGTCGGGGGCGTAACAGGGCATTGTCGGCGCGCACAGGTTGCGCACCGTCAATGTCCGCCGACTCGACTTCGCAGGCTGGTCCAGCACCGTCTCCGCCAACGCCATCCGCGGCAACTGACCGTTGGTGCCCGTCAACTGCAGCGTCAGGCGGTGTGCCGGGTTCGAGCGGTCCTGCTCGAAACCGTCTCCCCCGAGAACCAGCCATGTGTCGTGGGACCCATCCGGCGCGCGTTTGAGCCGGGTATGGAAATAGCGCTCCGGAGCGTCGTCACGCAGCATTCCGCCCCGGTGCTGAAAATGGGTGAAGGGCACATACTCATGCCGCGCATCACGCTTGCCCGCGATAACGCTGTCCACGGAGTAGATTTCCGCGTCGGCATCCTCCACCTGCACCGGCCGCACCCGGTAATCGGTCTGTAAGGGGTCGAGGGCCAGAGGGTCCACCTCCAGGGCAAACAGGTTAACGACCGGCACGGCGTGAAGACGAACATGCTCAGCACTGAGCGCAAACCCGCGGGGCCAGGGTTGATCAAGGACCACCTCGAGCTCGAACGCCTTGGTGTGGGCCTCGAACTTCACCTGCTCCAGCCCATGGAGCGTGACGAACATGAACTTCTCGGGGAAGCTGAAGTACTCCAGCCATAGCGGGCAGCCGCTGAAACGCTCATCGCCCTGAGGCCAGAGACGGTCGTTGGGACCAAAGCCGCTGGGGCCGAAACCTCCCTCGATCTGCTCGCGTTCAGCGTCGCCCTTGCGCACATAGACCTTGCGGGCATTGAGTGTCAGCGCCTGATGCAGCGCGCTGGCGACGGGAGCGCTGGCGTTCAGGTACAACGGCAGTTGGCGCAGGTCCATCGTGTCCCATTGCAACAGCTTGCCCCGGGAGAAACGCAGCCTGATCACCGAGCGGCCATCCACCTCCTGTCCAACCTCCACGGCATCGAGGGACAGCGCACGCAGCGTCAGGTCCTGAGTGGTGGTGTAACGGCAGCGAGTCCCCTGTGGGCCGACCGGCCGCGAGCGCACCTCGAAGCCTTTGCGCAGGGTCTCGCAGGTCTTCATCTCATGGATGTCAGGCGAGAACTCAACGATCGACAGCGACGGAATCATGCGCAGATACTGCGGCCTGACCAGCCCGACCAAGCCCTCGGTCAATTCCGGCAAATCGTCGTCGAGCTTTTCCCGCAGTCGCCCCATGAGAAACGCAAAGCCCTGGAACAGCTGCTCGACCGCGGGGTCCTGCGCCCCGGGTCTGTCCAGATTCAACGCGGCGGCGCGGTCGGGAAATGCTTCGGCGTATTCTTTAGCCGCTTCGCGCAGGTAGCGCATCTCGGCGTCGAAGTAGGCCAGCGTCGGGTTGTCCTTGCTCATGGCAGATGTCCTTGTCCTGGATGTCTCGGGTGTTGGAATACATCATCCCCGCTTAGCCGGCGGTGGCTTCCGGCAACGAGGTGATTAATGCGCAGCCACACTCACAGAGGTCGCCGTTAAACGCGATCGGCACGCCGTCTTCGCTGTAGCCTGAGTTGCCCTGGGCAATGCGGGTGGTGCCATGGCCTGGCAGCGGGCAAAGCACGATGTCGCCTACGCGTGCTGCGCCAAT
Source organism: Pseudomonas sp. NPDC078416 (assembly GCF_050268485.1). Classification (NCBI taxonomy): domain Bacteria; kingdom Pseudomonadati; phylum Pseudomonadota; class Gammaproteobacteria; order Pseudomonadales; family Pseudomonadaceae; genus Pseudomonas; species Pseudomonas sp. NPDC078416. The sequence goes on from NZ_JBNNGV010000006.1 coordinate 118,979, forward strand.
GCCTTCGAAGATCATTGCGTCCGAGCCGGTTTTGACGATGCCGCCGCCGGTGATGGTGTCGCCGATGCGGATGATGCCTTTCATGGTTTGCACCTTCATAAAAAAGATAGAGCAATATATTGAGATAATTATCGCAGGCTACTTACGTGCACGCTTTCTCCTGACGCATAAAGCACTTCATACTCGCTAAACTTTCAGTCATTCCATACCTTGGCCTAGGCGAGTATTCAATACTTCGTAGCGCCGAGTATAGTTGGATACTTTATAGTTCTCGCCATCACTATGAATGTAGAAAACCCCACTTTTCTCATATGCATAGAGGTCGACCGAAGCCGCACCTGTAAAACGACGCACCCCTCCATAAGGACTAAAGTAAAAGACATCTTCCCCAACAATAGTCACTACCCCTTGCTCACGAATCGACCTCAAAATACGCTGCTCAGACCAGCAGGCACTGCTGACGCCGCTTGAGAAAACCTTACATGGAGGCAAAATCCTTAGCCCATTGAAGTCGATCTTTCCGACATTACGAGCCCCAACGAATGAAGATTTACCGCTCCTCGATATATTGAATATCTTCCAGCGCTCATCTGTCCCGAAAGGAAAGACAACAGTTAAGTCATTAGGGTCAGCCCCCGGCAACCGCTCACCATCAAAATAGACTGCTTCACTGGTGAGGTCATATCGCATGATCTGCTCGTGCTGCCATCTGAGGTTTCCTTCTAGAGGCTGCGCAAGCGGCTTGTGATCTGGGCGAAACCATCTCGACCTTTTTATTGCGTACGAATTGGCGACAGTAAGCTCATCCGACGCTCTGGAGAGTTCGTATAGAACCCCACCGGTATAAATATACTGGCCCAACTTATCAGAAAATGTGAACATACCCGAAGAAGATTTGTTTTTAAAAAGAATTGCGCCGTCCGCACTTAAAAAAATCAAATCCTTACCTATCGACCCAAACACACCTCTATCACGATCCCCGCTGAGCAATTTCGTTAGATCATAAGAGAAACATTCGCGAGAATTTTCTGGACATTTTGAAGGCTTAATCAAGCGGAATTTAGCCAAGTCAATTTCACCAAATTCCACCCCTTGCACAAACGTCATCTTTCCAGCGCGAGCCACGTTGATGAAGCTCCACTCTTCTTCATTGCCGAAAGGAAAAATCACTTCAAAGTCATCCGGATCAACGTGCTCCATCAAATAACCTTTATAATAGACACCACGTTGACCTATAGCGTAGTTATTGAATTGCCTTTTTTGCCATTCCAAAGGGACGGAACTCCGACCCTCTAATATCTTGAATGATGGTGAATACGTCTCTACTTTTATTAACGTTCGATGTTCTACTGTGCGAGCGTACCCATCCCGCTGCATCCAGCACTTGAAACTTATAAGATTTCCACCAATCGCACCCGGACCTTGTCCGCAGCCAAACTCAGGGGCATAGTTTTGGTGCTCCCAATATACCTCACCCTTTAAAACCCTATAGTGGGATGCAAGCGTCTGGTCATAGGTTGAGCAACTGCGGATAGGGGCATCCCACCGGTTCTCCCGCTCTTCACAGACCGGCACTTCGCTGTAGCGCTCGAAAGACTCTATGGCGAGCCACCTTATTGCGAACAGCATTAATGGCACCATCAAAAACCATTTCTTCATGCCAGCCTCCACCAGACCCGTACCGGGCCTTCGTGCTCGCTCTTGGCAAGCGGCCAGATTCGGTCACGGTAGTAGCGCATGCGCTCGACAGGGAAAACGTCTCCTTGCTCGAAGTGACGAACAATCGGCTGGCCGTCGGGGGTGTGCAGCTCCCGGTGAACGACCACCTGCCACCAACCGCTGACCGGGCACTTGGTCCCGGCGACGCATTGATCGGCTGACAGGTCTGCCTGGCTGAAGCCCTTGGCGCCCGGCATCGGTCTGCCGGTGGCAGGGTCGAGCTTCAGGTCCTGGGTCAGGCGCTGAATTAACTCCGGCGAAGGCTTTTCAGGCGGGACATTGGCTTCGCGGGCTTCCAGCCATTGGAGCTTGCCGTCCCACGGCGGCAGTTTGGCCGGGGGCAGCGGGAGGATGTCGTTGATTTCGGGGACTTTGGGGTGGGCGTAGGAGTAGTCGGCGAGGATGCTCCAGATTTTGTTGTAGCGCTCGGCCCGCTCAGCGTCTTTCTGCTGACCTAGATAATCCAACTTATTCGCTGGCTCAGGGCCTGAAAATCCTCCTTCTAAAAAACTAGCTGAAGTTGAATCACCTGCAGCGACCCCGAGTTGAAAGACCTCAAGCGCTTCACCGTATTGCTTGGTGTATTTGAGATCAACGCCTAGCGCGCGAGCGGCTCGCCCCTGCCCTTGCTCAGCTGCGCAATGACGCATCTGTCGCGCGACGTCCGGGGCCCTGCTACTGGGAGCAAGCGCATCACCGATTTCGTATTGGGCTTGCGCACTACCCTCGTCAGCGGCCTTGCGCAGATAGCGCAGTGAGATTTCCATGTCCTGCTTGAGATCGGCGATACCGTTTTTTAGAAACGCCGACACAAAGTAGTAACCCGTGGCTACGTTTGCATCGATCAGGTCTTGACTGAAGCGCAGGTGTTCGTGACCCCGCAGTTTGTATTTCCCGCGCAGGCCTCCGTTCTGCAGGTTGATATTGGCCTTCGGATGACCATTCTCAGTGGCGATCCGGTAAAGCCGGGCGATTTCAAGGTCGATATCCGGGTCTTGTTTCAGCTGATTGTTTTTCTCCAGCCAACGGGCGTATTGAAACAGCACATCGCTGTCAGGACTCGCCAGAGGTAGCGCTTCGTGTTTGCAGGTAAAGGCCAGGTTGTCCTTAATGGCAGCGAGGGATTTCATGTGGATGTCCTTGTCCGGTGGTGGTAAGCCGTTGCCGCTGTCGCAGGCAGGCAGGGTTAGGCAAGCAAGCAGCAGTAAGCGGCGCATCAGTCGAGGTTCGTCAGCGTGGCGGGGCAATAGTGAAACTCTACGAGGGGGGCGTAGGGTTTGCCTCCCCCTTCCTCACTCTGACTCTTTTTGTTCTCTTCGATAATTTTCTGCCAAGCCTCAAACGCCACTTTCGGATCATCCTGCACCCCCACTCCAGCCGTATGCAGGTCCCACAACCTCCTCCTCAACGCCTGAGTCTCACCGGCCCACTCATGGGCAATGTTCAATTCGCTGTCCACCTGCATGCTTCTGGTGTTGATGTTGGCGGAGCCATGGGTGGTAAACACGTCGTCGACGATCATCAACTTGGAATGGATGTACACCGGCATCCAGTTACCGGGAAGTGAGTCGGGCGCCACCAGCGAGCAGATATGCACTTTGAGGTTGGGGATGTCCTCGGGCTTGAGCACTTCCTGTTCGATGGCCTTGATCTGGCCTTCGAGCACGGCCCGCCGGAAGGCCGCTGCGCTTTCGGCGTCGCGCTGCTTTTGCAGGGCCTTTTCACTCATCTCGCTATTTGGCCCGGTCAGCAAATGGCTCACAAAGGTCATCGCCTGATCAGCGATCAATTCGCTCAGGTCCGGCTCTTGCGCAGCGGCCTGTGCCTTGGCTGACTCGATGCGTTGCAGTCGGGTGATCTCCGGCATGGTGTCGGCGCGCCCCAGACTGTCGAGCATACGTTGGGTGTTGACGGTGCCTTTGCCGATGCCGTCGTCGGTGACGTTGGTGATCACGAACAGGTGCAATGCGCCGTGCTTGCCGGGGTCGCGTCCGCCCTGGGTCTGGGCGAGGGCGGCCTTCTTGATCATTTCGGCCAGGGGCGGCCAGCGAAAGTACTGGTTTTCGATGTAGATGAAGCCCGTGGCGTTGTTCACCGCTTGCAGGTAGAGCGTCTCGATGTCGCGGCGGCCTTCCTGGGCCTGGGTGCGAAGGATCTGGGCGAAGTGCCGTTGCTGGTCGGGCGGGCATTGCAGGCGTTTGCCCAGGGCCATGGCGTCGCGAGTGGTCATCAGGTCTTCGCCCGTCGCGTCGAACCAGGCGGTGGCGAAGTTGTGGTGCAGGTGTTCCAGGATCGGCCCGGCCACCTGGCTGGAAATGTCCTGACGCGGCGTGTCACCGCGAGGCCCGGCATTGGGCGCGGGTTTACTGGATTTGTCGCGCTTAAGCGCCGAATGAGCGTCGGTGTCCCAATATTCGTCGAGGGTGTTGTGGCCCATGACGAAACCCACCGCGTGTTCGGGGGCTTCATAGTCCACCAGCACGGTTTTTTGGTGGTGGGTGGCGAACGCGCCAAGAGCCCCGAGTGTGCTGACACTAAGGTTCGGGTCGGAGCCGTGATACCGGGCCTGGTGAATGATCTCGGCGCGGTCGAACAGGCTAAAGCCGCGACTGGCGAAGGCAGGCCTTTCCAGGTCACGCCATAACGGCATAGGAATACCTGCGATAGAACACATCGCGAACCACTTGCGGTCATAGGCGTATTGATCATCGGTGGCGCTCTGCATCTTGCGATCGTCAATCGGCAACCCCCGCTTCCCCGGCAAGTTGGCCTCACCCGCCACCCCTGCGGCGTTGAAAGGCGCCTCCCAGCCCAATACGCGTACCTTTACGCCCTGTTTAGCCTTCTGCATGAGCAGTTCGCCGATGCACGCGTGGTGCCACGTCACCCCTTTTAAACCACCGACTTTGGGCACTTCGGTTGTGCAGGCCGGATGGGATGCCCCACGAATGAAATACATCGAAGGCTGAAATCCCCAGCAGATGATGTCCACCGAATGGGTCGCGTTTTCGATGGCCTCGTGCACGGCACCAAAGGTCTCCTCTCCATTGACCAGCGACTTATACGTGGCCAGGGCCGGTCCGTACTCGGACTCCTGCACGTACCAGGGCGCACACAGAGTCACGGTGTCGGTTTCTTGAAACGATACGGGCGCGACGATTTCGGGCTGCGTCATGGGGCCTCCTCTTCCTGATCGGCGGTGTTATTCAGCACGGCGGCATACTGCGTGCGGTGGTCGGTGTGTGAAGCCGGCTGATTGACCGGGGTGTCGGGCGCGGAACGGTGGTTGTGCAGGCCCTGATTGGCCAGCCTTCCCTGCTCGGGATGGCTGTAAGCGGTCACGGCGGGAATGCGGTAGCTGACGCCGTTGGCCATTTCCAGCCGGTATTCCTGCGTCGTCGGCTGATGATCAACCTCGACGTGCCCGCTGCCGTCCATGACGCCTTCGCTGATCAGTCCGCCATCGGCATAAAGCTTGTAGGGCATGTGAGTCCAGCTGCTGCCAAGGTTGGGCGTTGCGGCCAGCTTCAGGCGCAGGGGCTGGCGGGTCAGCTGTTTCGGGGAGTCGGGATGGTCGGCGGCCATGGTCGCGCCGCCCTTGATGAACTGAAAACTCGCGGCCTTGAGGAGATGGTCGCCCGCCGTCCCCGACTCGATGAGGCCCTGCTCCAGCGTCAGGTAGCTGCCTGCGGCGTTGAGCACGATCTTCTTCTTGGCGACGATGTGGATTTCGTCTTCGGTGCTGGTGATGCTCAGGCCTTGCCGGGCCAACAACTCCAGCGTGTCGTTCTGGGCCTGCACGGTGACCGGCCCTTGGTTGGCGATCAGCTTGATGCCCAACTGGCGCACGAACAGGCTCAAGCCTTTGCCGACCCCGATGAACATCCGCTTGACCACGCTGATGTCGGCTTCGCCGCCGGCGTTGAGCATGAGGTTGTCGTGGGCGGCCAGTTGCAGGTGCTTGCCGCTGGTGAGGGCAATCCCCTGGGGTGCGCTGAGCAACAGCACGGCGGATTTGAGCTGTTCGAGATTCTGCTCCAGCAAGTCCACTTGCGCCTGAACGCCAGCGGGCTCGGCCCTGCTCGCCTGGGCATCCTGGGACAGCCCTTGCAGTTGCTCCACCGCGTGCTGCAGGTGGGTAATCGCCGCAGCCATCTCCAGCTGCTGCCCTTGAGCGCCGGCCTGTTCATCGGCGCTGATGAACATCCCTTTGCCGCTGCGAATCGCCCCCCAGCCGTCGGTGCGCAGTTCGAAGCCTTCGCCGCGCTTGTCCTTGTTGGCATCCACCAGATGCCCCAGGTTCAGCTGGCTCTTGCCGCTGTGGTCGGTGCTGAGCTTGACGTGTTCCTTGCCGCGCTCATCTTCCATGCGCAGTTTGTTGTTGGCGGGGGTGCGCAGCACGTTGCGGGTGAAGTCCCGGTCCGCCAGTGTTACCGGGTCAGGATGCCGGTCGTCGTGCAAGGCATGGGCGATGTAGGGCCGGTCGGGGTCGCCGTGCTCGAAGGCCACGGCCACTTCGGTGCCGGCAATCAACGGCAGGTGCAGGCCGTGGGTGTCGCCGGCGTAGGCCCGGGCCAGACGCAGCCACGCGCTTTCTTCACCGGGCTCCCAGTGGTCACGGTCGAACAGAAAGTTGACCTTGTAGCGACCTTCCTTATCGATGTGGCTGTAAGGGTCGTTGGCGATGACGCTGGTCACCCGGGCGGCCACGGTGCCGGCGAGCTGCGGCTTGCGCGGCACCGGGGGACGGAAGCAAACGGTCTCGCTGAAGGGAATGGCCACGAAGGCGACTTCGAAACTGCGGTCCCGGGCGGCGCGCAGGCTCAGGCCCGTGATCACGGCGCCAGGCTCGAAGGCGTGGGGGGCGTCGCCGGTGACGTCGAGGATTTGCCCCAGCGCCAGGGTCGCACTGCTGCTGACACCGGTTAAACGCGTCTGGGCATTGAGATAACGTTCGTGGCGCAGCCGGGCATAGAAAAAGCCGCTTTCGCTTTCAAGGTCTTCGTCCTGATCCCGTGGGTCGCCCAGCACGGTATAGGGTTCGGCGTAGTGATAGGCCTCGCCGTAGGTGGTGGTGGCGCGACGGCTTTGATCGACCTCCCCGTCGAGCCACGCATCAGCATCGCGAGGGTCGTAGGCACGAAAGTGAATGCTCTTTTCCACCACGCAATGGTCGGATTGCAGCTGCCACACCGCGTCCTGATCATGGCTGTCCAGACCCGATGGCGAGCGACACGGCACCGGGGTTTGCGGCCATTGGTAGTGGCGCTGATCGTCGTGGAATTCGATCACGTCGATGTCGAGACGGGCGTCGTGGGCGAAACGAAACCAGATGCCCACCTCGGCCAGCAGCCGTGAGATGAACGCCAGATCGCTTTCGCCGAATTGCATCACTTGCTCGCGCCGGGGGTAGTCACGGACGAGCTTGAAGCGGAAATCATGGCCTTCCATGCCGTGGCGACTGCGCAGAATGCTGTCGACAATCTCCGGCACCGACATGTGTTGGTAGATACGGTACTGATGCCCGCGGGAGAGCAGCGCCAGCCGCGGTTCAAGGGTGACTTCGTAACGCGCCTCGTCTCTGGAGGCTGACAGGCACTTGAAACCGGTGACCACGCCACACAGGGTGCGCAGCGGGGGTACGGCGGGTAGCGGCAGACCGCCCATGGCGCTGGACAGCACGTGGGGCGCGGTGTGCAGCGTGAACCGCGCGGCTTTGCCGAGCATCTGACCGGCGCCGATATCCTGCCTCGACGAGGTGAATTCGATGACATAGATGAATGGCTGGCTGAGCTGCTCTTCGCCCGTGAACGTCAGCACGTCAAGGTCGGCATCCAGCTCATCGACGCGCAGGGTGTGACGGCTGTGGTCAAAGAAGGCCGGGAGTGAGTCCGTCATGTTCAGACGCCCCTCACGACAAGCTCGTCGACCATGTTGGCGAGCGTACGATTCAGGAACCACCACACGACGACCAGCGCCAGCCCCGCGATTGCCAGGTGCAGGAGTGGAGAACGTAGCCACCAGGGGAATCTGCGGACAGGCCCTCTGGCGTCTATCCAGGTCGGCCGCACCGGGAACAGTTGCGGCCCTGCCAGTGCGTCCAGCTGGTTTTTCAAGACCATGCGCTCTTCGTCATCCAGCGATCGATAATTGCCCAGAAATCCCAACATCATCACCCGCTGGAATAGGGTCACGACGTGCATGTCCGGCGCAGGCTCGCGCAGTACTTCCCGCATTTGCTCATGCAGGATTTCACCCGCTCGGTGATGCCCGCAGAACCTCGCCTGCAACGATTCGTTGATCCATATCTGTCGGACGCCTTCCCCGACGTTGGCCAGCACGGCTTCATCGAGCAGCGCGCATTGCGCATGGATGATCAAGTCGACACTGCGCCGGCACATGCCTGCTTCCTGCAATGCGCTGCGCGCGCCTTCGACCTGGGCAATGCACGTCTCGCGCAATATTTTGCTGTTGGTCATGGTGCAACCATAATTCAGTTCAACGGCCAGCAAATAGGTGTCCTGGAAGATAAGGTCTACATTGATCGGCGCAGTACCGGAGGGCTCATGACTGACTGGATTCATAGGTAACACCGAGAACAATTTCAGGATTGAATGATTAATCGATCACCCAGGCGATAACGTGATGCCGGCCCACATCAATAAAGTGCGCGCACTGGATAACGCATGTCGTTACTGCTGGCTTGCCATCCGCCTTGATAATCGATATTTAAGGGCGGGAACTCGACCGCGGAAATGTGCACAACGCGAACCCCGCGGCGTGTCCAAGGGGCCGACAGCCCTGGGCCGCAGCTACGTCGCCCAGAGTCCACCCGGCGTTGAGAAGCAAGGCTAATCACTGAAAAAATAAAATGCTACCCGACTTTTCATATCAAGAAACTTCTTACAAAGATCAGGAGCGATCCTACGGAAAGTTCTGACACGCTAAGCGAAATGAATACGAAGCCAGAATCTGAAGTGAGTTAAAGCCGGCACTGTGAACGCCAACACAACGGCAAGGTTTTATATTCATCGGCGAACAGCCCGAATACACATTCCGTTTAACGGAACGTTTGCCCACTGTTTAAATTTTAAATGCAGACCCTTTACCCGATTCAGCCGGGAACACCTGAGTATTTAAATCGTCAGGGCCGAAATATGAAGAGTGGAAACGGGAAATGGCGGTGTCAATGACTAGCGCCAAACCTCGCCCATTCGGCGGACGTCAGCCTGTAGGAGCGACCGGGGTAGCGCTTCACCTTGCCCGCGGAGACATCCGCAAACGACAAAGAAGCGTCGGATGTACTGACCCCTTCGCGGGCAAGCGCGCTCCTGCACCGATCTGCGGCACACGGTGCCCGTAGGAGCCGGCTTGCTGGCGAACCCGATTTCGCATAAATCGTTGCAGTGTCTGCACGAACGCATTCGCCAGCAAGCCGGCTCCTACGGATGGGCGGTATCCGCCAAGCCTATGCATCAGTCAAAACATTTCAGGAGCACGCAGGGCCGCGCTACTGATGATTCACCCAGAACAGCGCCGCCCCCACCACCAGCACAATAATGAAGAGAATGGCCCATGCATCCACATGGCTGCCGGTTTTGATTACTTTCGGGTGATTTCGCATTGCATCGCCTTTTGTCTGTTTTATGGGTGATCGCAAAACTCGCAGACCGTCGACAGGTGTCGGCGGCCATCACCAGAGTAAAGTTTAGCCATGCCCTTATCACAAGTGAGGTTAAGCTGGCCCGACGCGCTGCTTAGCACTTTTGGTTCTGTGCATATACTCAAACATCACTTTTGCGCATATCTGCAAACTGGTAACCTCCCCCGGCTCCGCAAGGAGTGCGCGGCCGTGCGCGCAGATTTGTTCGGTAGCCTGAAAGCAGACGACAACGCATCGCCTTTCCGGCTGGCCCAGCAGCAGTGAACCGCCTGAGAACAGGACCACCATGTACGTATACGACGAGTACGATCAGCGGATCGTCGAGGACCGCGTCAAGCAGTTCCGCGACCAGACCCGCCGCTATCTGGCCGGCGAGCTCAGCGAAGAAGAGTTCCGCCCGCTTCGCCTGCAAAACGGCCTCTACATCCAACGCTTCGCCCCGATGCTGCGCGTCGCTGTGCCCTACGGCCAGTTGACCTCGCGCCAGGCTCGCATGCTGGCGAAGATCGCCCGCGATTACGACAAGGGCTACGCGCACATCAGTACCCGCCAGAACGTGCAGTTCAACTGGCCGGCACTCGAAGACATTCCCGACATTCTCGCCGAGCTGGCCACCGTGCAGATGCACGCCATCCAGACCAGTGGCAACTGCCTGCGCAACGTCACCACGGACCAGTTCGCCGGCGTCGCTGCCGACGAACTGGTAGACCCGCGCCCCTGGTGTGAAATCGTCCGTCAGTGGACGACGTTCCACCCGGAATTCGCCTACCTGCCGCGCAAGTTCAAGATCGCGATCAACGGCTCGACGTCCGACCGCGCCGCCATCGAAGTCCACGACATCGGCCTGGAGCCGGTGAAGAACGCTGCCGGCGAGCTCGGCTTCCGCGTGCTGGTCGGCGGTGGCCTCGGCCGTACGCCGGTGGTGGGCGCGTTCATCAACGAGTTTCTGCCGTGGCAGGACCTGTTGAGCTACCTCGACGCCATCCTGCGTGTGTACAACCGCTACGGCCGTCGCGACAACAAGTACAAGGCGCGCATCAAGATTCTGGTCAAGGCGCTGACGCCTGAAGTGTTCGCCGAGAAGGTCGAAGCCGAGATGGCCCACCTGCGCGGCGGCCAGACGACCCTGACCGAGGCCGAAGTGCATCGCGTCGCCAAGCACTTCGTCGACCCGGACTACAAGGCGCTGCCCGATTACAGCGCCGAACTGGCTCAGCTGGATCAACAGCATCCGGGTTTCGCCCGCTGGCGCTCGCGCAATGTCCTGGCCCACAAAAAGCCGGGATACGCAGCGGTGACGCTGTCGCTGAAACCTACCGGCGTCGCGCCGGGGGATCTCACCGACAAGCAACTGGACGGCATCGCCGACCTCGCCGACACCTACAGCTTCGGTCAGCTGCGCACCTCCCACGAGCAGAACATTATTCTGGCCGACGTCGAGCAGAGCCAGCTGTTCACGATGTGGGGCGAGCTGCGCGAGCAGGGCTTCGCGACGCCGAACATTGGCCTGCTGACGGACATCATCTGCTGCCCGGGTGGTGACTTCTGCTCGCTGGCCAACGCCAAGTCGATCCCCATTGCCGAGTCGATCCAGCGTCGCTTCGACGACCTTGATTACCTGTTCGACATCGGCGAGCTGGACCTGAACATCTCTGGCTGCATGAACGCCTGCGGCCACCACCACGTTGGCCACATCGGCATTCTCGGCGTGGACAAGAAAGGCGAAGAGTTCTACCAGGTGTCCTTGGGCGGCAGCGCCAGCCGTGACGCCAGCCTTGGCAAGATCCTCGGCCCGTCATTCGCCCAGGACGTCATGCCGGATGTGATCGAGAAGTTGATCAACGTCTACGTTGAAAAACGTAACGAAGACGAACGCTTCATCGACACTTTCCAGCGTATTGGCATCGACCCTTTCAAGGAGCGCGTCTATGCAGCGAATCATTAAGAACAACGCGGTCATCGACGAGACCTGGCACCTGCTGCCCAAGGACACGACGTTCGACAGTCTGTCCAACTGCGACGACCTGATCGTGCCGCTGAACCTGTGGCGCGAGCATGCCCATGCGTTGAAGGCCCGTGACGGCGGTCTGGGTGTCTGGCTGGACAGCGACGAGGAAGCCGAGGAAATCGGTGACGACGCGGATCAGTTCCAGGTCATCGCCCTGAACTTCCCGGCGTTCACCGACGGCCGCAGCTACTCCAACGCGCGCCTGTTGCGTGACCGCTACGGTTACAAGGGCGAGCTGCGGGCGATTGGCGATGTATTGCGCGATCAGCTGTTCTACCTGCACCGCTGCGGGTTCGACGCGTTCGCGATTCGTGCCGACAAGGACCCGTATGAGGCGCTGGAAGGTCTGAGAGACTTCTCGGTAACCTATCAGGCGGCCACCGACGAGCCGCTGCCGCTGTTCCGGCGCCGTTGATCCGACACTGATCAACAGGCAACAAAAAGCCCCGGTTTCGTGAGAAGTCGGGGCTTTTTAATGGAGAGGGTGAACGGTTCATGTAGGAGCGTGGCTTGTCCCGCGATCTGCCGCGAAGCGGCAGTAGATCAGTTCAACGGTGTGTCAGTTTCGCAAAAAACTGCGGCCATTGCGGCTGCTGCGCAACCGATCGCGGGACAAGCCACGCTCCTACAGACTCATGCACATCAGCTCACCTACCAGAACCGCTGCTGCGTCAGCTTGCCCCACCACCCGGTCACCAAGTGGTCTACCGATGTGCTTGCGGCAATGCCAACGCGCTGCTGCAGGCTTTTGCGTTCGGCGTAGTGCAGATGGAACACCTCGGCGGTCTTGGCTTTCTCCGACAGGTATTCATCGCTGGTCTTCAGCTCATCCACCAGTTGCTTGTCCTTGGCCGCGATGCCCAGCCAGATTTCGCCGGTGGCGACTTCGTCGATATCCAACTGCGGGCGGTAGCTGGCGACGAAGTTCTTGAACAGCTCATGGGTGATGTCCAGATCTTCCTGGAATTTCTCGCGGCCCTTCTCGGTGTTTTCGCCAAACACCGTCAGCGTGCGCTTGTACTCGCCGGCGGTCAGCACTTCGAAATCAATGTCATGCTTTTTCAGCAGGCGATTGACGTTGGGCAGTTGGGCCACCACGCCGATCGATCCCAGGATCGCGAACGGCGCGCTGATGATCCGGGTGCCGATGCACGCCATCATGTAGCCGCCGCTGGCCGCGACCTTGTCGATGCAGATGGTCAGCGGAATGCCCGCCTGACGAATCCGCGCCAGTTGCGACGAGGCCAGTCCGTAGCTGTGCACCATGCCGCCGCCGCTTTCGAGGCGCAGCACCACTTCATCCTTGGGCGTGGCGAGGCTCAGCAGCGCGGTGATCTCGTTGCGCATGTTCTCGGTGGCCGAGGCCTTGATGTCGCCGTCGAAATCCAGCACGTAAACCCGCGACTTGACCTCGGTGGACTTCTTGTCCTTCTTCAGCTCCTTGGCCTGGGCCTTGCGCAGCGCCTTGAGCCGGGCCTTGTCCAGCAGCGAACCTTCAAGGCGATCACGCAGCCCTTTGTAGAAGTCATTGAGCTTGGTGACGTGCAGCTGGCCGCCTGCGCCACGGCGGCCACGACCGCGCATCGAACCGATGACCACCAGCACCACAATGATCGCGATCACGATGGTGACAGTCTTTGCCAGGAAGCTGGCGTAATCGAAAATGAACTCCACAGAAACTCCTTACCGGTACAGCAGACCCTCGGCAGAGGATCGCGAATGGGGCCAAGCATACCGGCGCGCCGGTGACCGGGCCAGCGACGAGACGGTGAATACGGGACAGATCGGCCAATTCAAACGAGCGTATGTTTTTTCATTGACAGACCGCGGGCCGTCCTCATAACCTCCCAGCACTTTCAACGTGCCAGGGTGAAGCGGTCGTGGGCAGCATCTATCTCATACGACATGGCCAGGCCTCGTTTGGTGCAGACGATTACGACGTCCTGTCGCCCACCGGTTTTCGTCAGTCGGAAATCCTCGGCGCCCACCTCGCGCAGCTGGGTCTGAGCTTCGACCGCTGCATCAGTGGCGCGCTGTTCCGCCAGCGCCACACGGCCGAGACGGTGATCGCGCAGCTCAATGCCGCCGGCCTCGCCACACCCGAACTCGAAACCGACATCGCCTTCAACGAATTCAACGCCGAAGGCGTGATCCGCGCGCTGCTCCCGGCGATGCTTGATGACGAGCCTCACGCCTTCGAGATCATGCGCGACGCCGCCAACAACCGCGCCGAGTTCCAGCGCCTGTTTGCCGCGATCATTCGCCGCTGGCTGGTGGGCGATCATGACGCTGCGGCGCTGCAGAGCTGGCAGGCCTTCGTCGAGCAGGTCGAAGCCGGCCTCAGCGGCATTCTCGACAGCGCCGGGCCAAGCGATCGCATCGCCGTGTTCACCTCCGGCGGTACCATCACCGCCCTGCTCCACCTGATCACGCAAATGCCGGCCACCCAGGCCTTTGAACTCAACTGGCACATCGTCAACACCTCGCTCAATCACCTCAAGTTCCGTGAGCGCGAGGTGTCCCTGGCTTCCTTCAACAGTTACGCGCACCTGCAACTGATGAAGGCGCCGGAGCTCATCACCTACCGCTGAGCCCGGCCAATCGCACCCGCAAAGTGCTCGTCATCACTCATATAAAAGGATCACACCATGAGCTCCGTAGAAAACGCCGTCCAAGCCATGAAAGCCAAGTTCAACCCGTCCGCCGCTGCGGGCCTGGACCTGGTGTTCGGTTTCCGCATCGACGAAACCAAGAACTTCTCCCTGATCGTCAAGGACAGCACCTGCGAACTGCAGGAAGGCGTCAACCCGGACGCGCAAGTCACCCTGGTGATGGACGGCGAAACCCTGGAAGGCATCGTCAGCGGCGAAACCGACGGCATGCAGGCGTTCATGGGCGGCAAACTGCGCGCTGAAGGCGACATGATGCTGGCGATGAAACTGAGCGAGTTGTTTCCTTCCTGAGGACAGGCGTGCAGGTATTTGCTCGGGCTGCGAGGTTTGTCGGTGGCAGTTTGTGTTGCTGATGGACCGCAATCGCGGGCAAGCGCGCTCCTACAAGGGACTGTTCCATCCCGAAAAACCGAAGCTGCCCGGCTTCGGTTTTTTTTCGTCCGGGCGATGTGAGGACAGCGGCCGCAGCCGTGAATCAGGGATGCTGATTGCCCCGTAACACCCACGCCAATAGCCCTTGTTCGCAGGCGGCGGGGCGCATTAGATTAGCCAATGATCCTGGCCAACCAAAATAATCTGCAGGGATAAGCATGGCGCTCACCGACCAGTCCACCCAGGTTCGATCCGGCGAAGAACTCGACGCCGGGTTGATCGCCCCCTACCTGAAAGCCCATATCCCCGGCCTGAGCGGCAGCGCGCAGATCAGTCAGTTTCCCGGTGGCGCGTCAAACCTGACCTACCTGCTGAAGTACCCCGAGCAGGAATTCGTTCTGCGCCGTCCACCTTTTGGCCACAAGGCGAAAAGCGCCCACGACATGGGCCGCGAATTCCGCATCCTCAATCAGTTGCGCGACGCCTTCCCTTATTGCCCCAAGGCGTACCTGCATTGCACCGACGAGACGGTGATCGGCGCCGAGTTCTACGTAATGGAGCGGGTCAAGGGCATCATCCTGCGTTCGGAGCTGCCCGCCGAGCTGAACCTCGATGCCGCGCAGACCGAGACCCTGTGCAAGAGCTTCATTGATCGGCTGGTCGAGCTGCATCAGGTGGATTACACCGCCTGTGGGCTCGGCGATCTGGGCAAGCCCCAGGGTTACGTTGAGCGGCAGATTCGCGGCTGGACCGAGCGTTACGAGAAAGCGCGCACTGCCGATGCGCCGAGCTGGGAAAAGGTCGCCCTCTGGCTGGACGAGAAAAAGCCGGCCGACCACCCGGTTTCAAGCCTGGTGCACAACGACTATCGCTTCGACAACGTCATCCTCGACCCCGACAACCCGATGCAGATCATCGGCGTGCTGGACTGGGAGCTGACCACGCTGGGGGATCCGCTGATGGACCTGGGCAACAGCCTGGCGTACTGGATTCAGGCGGACGACCCGGCGCCGGTGCAACTGATGCGTCGCCAGCCCAGCCATGCCCCGGGCATGCTCACCCGCGAGCAGTTCGTGGCGTACTACGCCGAGCGTTCGGGCATTGCCATCGACAATTTCGACTTTTACTACACCTACGGTCTGTTCCGTCTGGCGGGCATCGTCCAGCAGATCTACTACCGCTTCTTCCACGGCCAGACACAGGACAAGCGCTTCGCGCAGTTCATTCACATGAACGCCCTGCTCGAGCGCATGGCCCTGCAAGTGATTGAGCGTTCCAGCCTCTGATTGCGACACGACAAGGAAAACAACAATGTCCAAGACTCAACTGTTCGACCTCGATGGCAAGATCGCTTTCGTTTCGGGCGCCAGCCGTGGCATCGGTGAAGCCATCGCAAAACTGCTGGCCCAGCAAGGCGCCCATGTCATCGTCTCGAGCCGCAGGATCGACGGCTGCCAGCAGGTGGCGGACGCGATCATTGCCGACGGCGGCCAAGCCACCGCTATTGCCTGCCACATCGGTGAAATGGAACAGATCACGGCGGTGTTCGCGCAGATCCGCGAGCAGTTCGGTCGGCTGGACATTCTGGTGAACAACGCGGCGACCAACCCGCAGTTCTGCAACGTGCTGGACACCGACCTCGGCGCGTTCCAGAAGACCGTCGACGTGAACATCCGCGGCTACTTCTTCATGTCCGTGGAGGCCGGCAAGCTGATGCGCGAACACGGCGGTGGCAGCATCATCAACGTAGCGTCGATCAACGGCGTCTCGCCGGGCGTGTACCAGGGCATCTATTCGGTGACCAAGGCGGCGGTGATCAACATGACCAAGGTCTTCGCCAAGGAATGCGCGCAGTTCGGCATCCGCTGCAACGCCCTGCTCCCCGGCCTGACCGACACCAAGTTCGCCTCGGCGCTGGTGAGCAACGAGAAGATCCTCAACACCGCCCTGGCGCAGATTCCCCTCAAGCGGGTGGCGGCGCCGAGCGAAATGGCCGGGACGGTGCTGTACCTGGCCAGCGATGCGTCCAGCTACACGACGGGCGTGGCGTTGAACGTGGACGGCGGGTTCCTGTCCTGAGCCACTGAGCGATCATCTGTAGGAGCGCGCTTGCCCGCGAATTCGATGTATCTGGTGTTCATTCACTCCCTGACACACTGCAATCGGGGTCAAGCGCGCCCCCATAGCATCTGCCCATGAGGTGAAACTGAGGTGTTCCTGATGGAATAAAGATTCCATCGGGCACCCCCAACCGCCTACATTTTCCGCACAACAACAGGTCTTAAAGGACACGCTGTCATGCGCGGAAATTCTCTTCCAGAACTGGGCGTCGGCCTGATCGGCACAGGCTTCATGGGCCGGGCTCATGCCCTGGCGTTCCACAACGCACGCACCACGTTTGATCTTCCGTTCAACCTCACGCTTGTCGCGATGGCCGATGCAGATGCTGCGCGCGCGGAACAGTGCGCAGCCAGTTGGGGGTTCGAGCGCAGTCATGGCGACTGGCAACAGCTGATCAGCGATCCGGCGGTCAATCTGGTGGCGATCACCACGCCGAACCTGCTGCATTTCCCCATGGCCATGGCCGCCCTTGAAGCGGGCAAGGCGGTGTATTGCGAGAAGCCACTGGCGGTGAGTCTGGCACAGGCGAGGGAGATGCAGGCCGCAGCGCGCAAGGCCGAGGTGGTCACAAGGGTGGGCTACAACTATCAGCACAATCCGATCATCGGATTGGCGAAGCAGATGATTGAAAGCGGCGAGCTGGGGCGGATCGTCAGTTTCCAGGGGGAGTTCAGCGAGGACTTCATGGGCGACGGGTTGTCGCCGTGGTCCTGGCGCTGTGAAGAGGCCCATGCCGGCGGCGCCCTGGCGGACCTCGGCAGTCATTTGCTGGCGATGGCGCGGTACCTGCTCGGCGATGTCGAGGCGGTGTGCGCGGACTCGCAAACGGTGCACCCACAGCGACCGGTCGCGCGCGGCAGCGAAGAGCGACGGGCGATCAGCATCGATGACCAGACCTACGCGCTGCTGCGCTTCGCCAACGGCGCGCGGGGTACGTTCGGCAGCAGTTGGCTCAAGCACGGCTACAAGAATCACCTGAGCTTCGAAATCGGTGGCACCGAAGGCACGTTGTCGTTTGATCAGGAACGTTTGAACGAGCTGCGGCTGTACCGCGCGGGCGCGCCGGGACGCGACGGGTTCCAGCGGATTCTGGCGGGGCCCGCGCAACCCGGGTATGCCTCTTTCTGCCCGGCGCCGGGGCATCAGCTGGGGTACAACGAGCTGAAGACGCTGGAAGTGTATGAACTGATTCAGGCGCTGGGTGGGCAGGGTTCGAACGGGACGGATTTTGCCGAAGCGATGGAAGTCGAGCGCCTGGCTACCGCGATTCGGATTGCGGCGAAGGAAATGCGTTGGGTGAGTGTTTCGGATATTTGAGTCGGGTATGAGCCCGAAAATGGAGGATGTTCATGCCGGTCCCTTCCCGGCTGAAGCCGGTCCTACTGACTGACCGCGTGTGCGGTTGGTGGGACTGGCTTTAGCCGGGAAGGCGTCGGGCGCCACACCGCGAAATTCAGGGTGTTCGTGCCGGCCTCTTCCCGGCTGAAGCCGGTCCTACTCCACCGCGCGCCTTGCAGGTAGAATGCTGCGCTTCCGGGCAGCCCTTCTGCCCATCTGCCCGATAAGCGCCTTCCCATGCCGTTCGAACTCACCGTTGAACCCACCACCCTGCTGGTGCTCGCCGTCGTTGCCTTTGTCGCCGGTTTCATCGATGCGATTGCCGGCGGCGGCGGTCTGTTGACCACGCCTGCCCTGCTCACCGCGGGCCTGCCGCCGCACCTGGTGCTGGGCACCAACAAGCTCAGCTCGACCTTCGGTTCGGCCACCGCCAGCTACACCTTTTACCGCCGCAAGCTGTTTCACCCCGCTCAGTGGAAACGCGGCCTGATCGGGACGGCGGTGGGTGCGCTGATCGGCGCCGTGGTCGCGCATTATCTGCCGGCTGAACTGCTGAACCAGATGCTCCCGGTGATCGTGTTCGGCTGCGGGCTGTACCTGCTGTTCGGCGGCACGCCCAAGGCGCCGCTGGACAGCAACGCGCCGATCAAGACCAAATGGCAGCTGCCCCAGGGCCTCGGGCTGGGCTTTTACGACGGCGTGGCCGGTCCCGGCACCGGGGCGTTCTGGACGGTCAGCACGCTGTTGATGTACCCAGTCGATCTGGTGAAGGCCAGCGGCGTCGCCCGCAGCATGAACTTCGTCAGCAACGCCGCCGCATTGATGATCTTCGCCATCAACGGCTCGGTGGACTGGGTCATCGGGTTGACGATGGGTGTGGCGGTGATGGCCGGCGCCTTTATGGGCGCTAAAACAGCGATCAAGGGCGGCGCCAAGTTCATCCGCCCTGTGTTCATCACCGTGGTGTTGGGCTTAACCGTCCGCCTGGCCTGGCAGCACTGGTTCAACTGAGCCTGAGCGCCGGGCCAGATACAGATCGATCAGGTAGCGCGCAATCGAGCGACTGGCCGGCAACGGCGGCAGGTCATGGATGCTGAACCACTGAGCGTCTTCGATTTCGTCTGCCTGGGGCACGATGTCGCCACTGTCGTATTCAGCGTGAAAGCCCAGCATCATCGAGTGCGGAAACGGCCAGCACTGGCTGCCCATGTACTGGATGTTCTTGACCGTCACCTGTACCTCTTCCATCACCTCCCGCCGGACACAGTCCTCGGCCGACTCACCCGGCTCGGCGAACCCGGCCAGCGTGCTGTAGACCCCGGTCACAAAACGCGGCGAGCGCGCAAGCAGCACCTCATCGCCTCGGGTGATCAGCACGATCATGCTCGGCGAGATCCGCGGATAGGCGCGCAGATCGCAGTGCGGACAATACATCGCCCGCTCCCCCGGCACTTGCTGCGCCGGCTGACCGCAACTGCCACAAAAACCGTGTTCGCGGGCCCATGTGCTGATCTGCGCCGCGTAGCCGAGCATCTGGAACACATCGGCGTCATCGGCGAGCATGAACTGGCGCAGGGTCTGCCATTGCGCACCCTCTAAATCCAACGCCGACTCCGGCGAATGTCGAAGTGTCTGCACGTACACCGGCTCGCCATCGAAGTGGCCAATGCCGTGCTCATGCATCAACGACAGCTCCTGCCGCTTCAGCCATTCACGCGGGAACAGCACGCCGTTGCTGTCTTTCAGAAAGCCCTGGTCACTCTGAACCACAGCCCAACCGCCGGGCCCCTGAACATCAAGCACGGCGGTGGTCCAACGCTTCGGGCGCGTCATGCCTCAACTCCTCTGATCACCGACCTTCCCTTCTGCAGCTCCAGAGAGGCTCAAAAGCGGCAGGTGGCGACGCATTCAATTAGGTCAGTCAATTGTCGAAAACCGGCTTCTGTTTGCTCATGTGAGCCATCATCGCCAGCTTCAGGTCGGCCGATTGCAACATGGCAGCGTTCCAGGTGGCAACGTATTCGAGGCCGTCGTCCACGCTGTGATCGCGCATGTAGCTAATCATGCGCTTGCTGCCGCTGATGGCGATGGGGGATTTGCCCGCGATGTCCCGGGCGATGGCGAACACGCCTTCGAGCAACTGCGGCAGGTCGGCAAACGTGCGATTGACCAGGCCGATGCGCAGCGCTTCTTCGGCGCCGACGTTGCGGCCGGTGTAGGCCATTTCGCGCATCATGCCGTCGCCGATCAATCGCGGCAGGCGCTGCAAAGTGCCGACATCCGCCGCCATGCCCATGTCGATTTCGCGAATGGAAAACAGTGCATCGTCCGCCGCGTAGCGCATGTCGCAGGCGCTGATCAGGTCGATGGCGCCGCCGATGCAATAGCCCTGAACAGCGGCGAGCACGGGTTTACTGCAACGGTCGACCACGCTGAAGGATTCCTGCATGTGCAGTATCTTGCGCCTCAAGAGGCGGGCGTTGCGGCCCACGTCCTTGCCCAGCTCGCTGGCCACCGACGCGAGCAGGGTCAGGTCGATGCCGGAAGAGAAGTGTTTGCCTGCGCCACTGAGCACCACCACGCGCACGTCGTCAGTGTCCTCGACCCAGCGGAAAATCTCGATGATTTCCTGCCAGAACGCAGCGTTCATGGCGTTGATTTTTTCCGGGCGATTGATCTGCACGTGGGCAATGTGGTCGGCCATCTCGACCTTGAACGCACTGTAGTCAGACACGGCTTTAGATCCTTGTAGAGGCCAGACGAGGTTTATTTCTTGACCGCGGATCATAGCAAGTCAGTATGGGCGCCCGCAGGCCACGGTTGCGCCATTTGCCGGACAGTGAACCCGCCGGGGCCGCCACATTTGCCATCGGTCGGCCAGCAATAAACTGAACGGTCTCAGCCGGTAACGGTCCAGAGTGATGGCTGCATGGGATCGGACACTCCCGACCATGACTGCCTGGGCAGTCGAACCCGTTTCGGCGCCCGACCCTTTCTCAGGTCGCAAGAGGGCGATTCTTGACTACATCAAAAGCGGCAACCGGTATCGTGGGCCTGGACGACATCCTTGCGGGTGGCCTTTCGCGCAGTCACGTGTTTCTCCTCGAAGGAGAGCCCGGCACCGGCAAAACCACCGTCGCGCTGCAGTTTCTGCTGGCAGGCGCAGCGGCGGGCGAACGTGGTCTGTATATCACGCTGTCTGAAACCGAACGCGAATTGCGCGACGGCGCACGCTCCCACGGCTGGGAGCTGGACGAGAACATCTCGGTGTTCGAACTGACACCCCCTGAAGATTTGTTGAACGCTGCCCATCAGCAGAGTTTGCTGTACTCCTCGGACCTTGAACTGGGCGAGGCGACCAAGCAGATTTTCGAAATCGTCGAGCAGGTCAAACCTTCGCGGGTGATCATCGACAGCCTCTCGGAAATCCGCCTGCTGGCGCAGAGTTCGTTGCGCTATCGCCGGCAGATCCTGGCGATCAAGCACTATTTCGCGCGCTACGACACGACGGTGGTATTGCTTGACGACCTCACCACCGAATCCCTGGATAAAACCGTGCACAGCGTTGCCCACGGCGTGATCCGTCTCGAGGGTCTGACACCCGCCTACGGCACTGATCGCCGACGCCTGCGCGTGGTGAAGTACCGCGGCCAGAAGTACCGCGGTGGTTATCACGACTTCAACATCATGGACGATGGCATTCAGGTGTTCCCGCGCCTGGTCGCGGCCGAGCATCGTGCCGGGTATGTCAGCCGACAGCTGAGCAGCGGCATGAAGCAAGTCGATGCCCTGCTGGGTGGCGGACTGGACAGCGGATCCAGCACTGTGATTCTGGGTCCTGCGGGCACCGGCAAATCGTTGATCGCGCTCAAGTTCGCTGCGGCCGCGGTGCAGCGTGGTGAAAAGGCGGCGCTGTTTATCTTCGATGAAGAGCTCGGCCTGCTGTACACGCGGATGAGCAAGCTGGGCATTGATCTTCGAGCACTTGAAGCGACCGGCAATCTGCTCATCGAGCAAGTCGACGCGACTGAATTGTCGCCGGGTGAATTTGCCCACCGCGTTCGCCGCTGTGTCGACGAACTGGGCATCCAGACCGTGGTGATCGACAGCCTCAACGGCTATCAGGCCGCGATGCCCGAAGAGAACGCGCTGGTGCTGCATGTGCACGAACTGTTGCTGTACCTCAATCGTCATGGCGCCTCGACGTTCATGACCGTCGCCCAGCACGGTCTGGTCGGCGACATGCAGACCCCGGTGGACATCACCTACCTCGCCGACTCAGTGATCCTGCTGCGTTACTTCGAGGCAATGGGTCAGGTCCGTCGGGCCATTTCTGTCATCAAAAAACGCACAGGCACCCATGAATCAACCATTCGTGAATACCGCATCAGTTCGTCCGGCATGACCATCGGCGAACCGCTGGAAGCCTTTCAGGGCGTATTGCGTGGCATCCCTCAATATCACGGTGAGAAAAACCCCCTGTTGCGGGACACCGACGCGTGAGCACTCCGGGACAGTTATCGGAACGGGCCATTATCCTGGCCCCTGTTGGACGTGACAGCCAGATTGCGCTGACCATGCTGCAGGAAGCGGGCTACCCGGCGATCATCACCCACGACCTGGCGCAGCTCTGCAGTGAGCTGATGTCCGGTGCCGGCCTGGCGATCATCGCCGATGAGGCCTTGCGCAGCGCGGACATCAATCCGCTGCTCAGCCTGCTGGCCAATCAAGCGGCCTGGTCGGACTTCCCCATCGTGTTGCTGACCCACCACGGCGGCCCGAAACAGAACCCCTCGGCGCACCTTGGCAAGATGCTCGGCAACGTCACGTTTCTGGAGCGGCCGTTTCACCCTGCCACGCTCATTAGTCTGGTGAGCACCGCCGTGCGCGGGCGTAGAAGGCAATACGAGGCCCGCACCCGGCTGGAAGAACTGCTGGAAAGCGAACAGCGCCTGCAGCACGCGCTCAAGGCGGGACGGCTGGGCTCCTGGCAGCTGGACACCGAATTTCTGGCGCTGGAATGCTCGGCCATCACCAAGGCGCACTTTGGTCGGGACGAGCGCGACCCACTCTCCTATCACGAGTGGCTGAGCGCCGTGCACCCGGAAGATCAGCCGCGCATGCAGTCCGTGCTACAGCACACGGTGGACAGCGGCGACGACTTCATCATCGAGTTTCGCAACGTCTGGCCGGACGGCTCGGTGCACTGGGTGGATATCAGGGCCCGGGCGATCCGGGCGCGCAATGGCCGCGTCAGCCTGCTGTCCGGCGTGACCTCGGACATCACCGAGCGCAAGCTGGCCGAACAGCAGCTGCGCCGGCTCAACGAAACCCTGGAGCAGCAGGTCGAGGAACGCACCTCCCAGCTGCGCCACAACGAAGAAGTCCTGCGGCAGTCGCAGAAGATGGAAGCGGTGGGCCAGCTCACCGGCGGTATCGCCCACGACTTCAACAACATGCTGACCGGTATCATCGGCAGCCTTGAACTGCTAAGGCGCCGTCTGGCGCG
This sequence comes from Pseudomonas sp. NPDC078416, assembly GCF_050268485.1. NCBI lineage: Bacteria > Pseudomonadati > Pseudomonadota > Gammaproteobacteria > Pseudomonadales > Pseudomonadaceae > Pseudomonas > Pseudomonas sp. NPDC078416. The sequence continues at coordinate 142,381 of NZ_JBNNGV010000006.1, forward strand.
GGGTCGCACCGATGACCTTGATGGCCTGATCGACCTGGGCGTCACCTCGGCCAACCGCGCCGCCGCCCTGACCCACCGCTTGCTGGCGTTCTCGCGCCGCCAGTCGCTGGACCCCAAGCCGGTCCTGATGAACGACCTGGTCAACTCCATGGGCGAACTGCTGAACCGCAGCGTCAACGAGAGCATCCGTCTCGACATGTGCCTGGACCCGGAACTCTGGACCGCCGAGGCCGACCCCAACCAGCTTGAAAGCGCCCTGCTCAACCTGGTGCTCAACGCCCGCGACGCCATGCCCGACGGCGGCATGCTGATGATCGAAACCTTCAACCGCCGCCTCGACCGCGACTTCACCAACGCCTACGAAAATCTCCTGCCGGGTGATTACGTGGTGCTCAGCGTGCGCGATACGGGCTGCGGGATGCCGGAAAACGTCATCAGCCGGGCGTTCGATCCATTCTTCACCACCAAACCGATTGGCCAGGGCACCGGCCTTGGCCTGTCGATGATCTACGGCTTTACCAAGCAATCCCACGGTCATGTCGAGATCGAGAGCCAGGTGGGCGACGGCACCACGGTGCAGCTGTTCCTGCCGCGTTACCACGGGGCGGCGCAGCAAGATGATCCCGCCCTCCCCAACGACACGGCGCAGGCCCGTGAAGGCGAAACCATTCTGCTGGTCGAGGACGATCCGGCCGTGCGCGCGCTGGTCAGCCAGGTGTTGAGCGAGCTGGGGTATGCCTACGTGGAAGCAGGCGATGCGGTCGGGGCGATTCCGATTCTGGAATCGAGCCAGCGCATTGACCTGATGATCAGTGACGTCGGCCTGCCGGGCATGAATGGGCGTCAGCTGGCTGACATTGGTCGGCAGCTGCGCTCGGATCTGAAAGTGCTGTTCATCACCGGCTACGCGGAAAACGCCAGCGCCCGCTCGGGGTTCCTTGAAGAAGGCATGCAGATGATCACCAAGCCGTTTGCCTTTGACCAATTGACGGCCAAGGTGCGGGAGATGATCGAGGGCTGACGCAAGACAGCGGCTCACACAAAAGCCGGCGATTGCCGGCTTTGTTGTTTTCCGAAGGGGTCAGTTGAGCAGGGTCTGGATCTGCGAGTGCAGCGTTTCCATGGTGAACGGCTTGGCCAGGATCGGAGCCTTCTGGGCGATCGGGCTGCCCGACTCGACGATCTCTGCCGGGTAGCCACTGATGAAGATAACCTTGAGCTCCGGTCGCAGCTTGACGGCGGGCTCGGCGATCATCACGCCAGACACCCCGCCGGGGAGGCGGTAATCGGTGATCATCAAATCGAGGTGGGGTTTGGTGGCAAGAATTTCGAATGCCTGCTCCCCGTTCTCCGCCTGCAACACCCGATAGCCTTCGCCCGACAGGTAATCGGACAGCAGCATCAGAATGAGCGGCTCGTCTTCGACGATGAGTACGACATTTTCTGCATCAGAGCTCATTTGAACGCCTTTGATCTTATAGATAGCTGCCATTACGACCATGGCCCGCGCTGGAGGTTGCGCAGGTTGATGAGTTATTTGATTGAAGGGCTGCGGGATGAGCAATGGTCGGCCTAACGGCCTCCTGTTTCGCCTTCGGCGAGTTAGTTGATAAAGCCCCAAGTAACCAAGGGCTTGTGCTCCTGGTTGGGCTCCTCCTCCGTCGGAGTACCCTCACTCCGACGACGCTCCGTGGGCCCGCGCCGAACGGACATCCATGTCCTGACGGCGCTCTCGCGGCATCCATGCCGCTCGGCCCACTGCGCGTCGTCTGCGTTCGGCCTGCACCCAAGTCGCGTTTTGTGATGTTCGGACTACCGCGTAGAAGATCAACAGCAACAGCAAAACCGGAAGCTTCCCGGCTGAAGCCGATCCTACTGGGTGAACGCGATTTCACCGTAGGAGCCGGCTTGCTGGCGAATGCAGGTTGTCAGCCTACGTCTTCATATCTGACCCACCGCGTTCGCCAGCAAGCCGGCTCCTACAGAAAAAATGCGTTCTGTCAGGTACGACGATGAGCGATCGAAGATCGTTGAAACAACGCGCACTCCGTGGGACCGGCTTTAGCCGGGAAGCTCTTGATCTGCGCAGCGCTTTTGATCTTCATACACAAAAGGCTCAAACACCGCCAAACGCGACTTGGGTGCAGGCTGAACGCAGGTCTCGCGCAGTGGGCCGAGCGGCATGGATGCCGCGAGAGCGCCGTCAGGACATGGATGTCCGTTCGGCGCGGGCCCACGGAGCGAGACCGAAGTGAGGGTACTCCGACGAAGGAGGAGCCCAACCAGGAGCAAAAGCCCTTGGTTACTTGGGGCTTTATCAAGTAACTCGCCGAAGGCGAAACAGTCTGCCCCCAGGCAGACGCCCTTGATCTTGACGATCTAGAAGACTTAAGAATCACGCCTCAAATCCGGCGGAATCGGCAGATTGTCTCTCAGCGGATCGGGCCGCTTGCCACGCCCCGCCCGATACTGCCGAATCTGATAGACATACGCCAACACCTGCGCCACCGCCAGATACAACCCCGCCGGAATCTCCTGATCCAACTCCGTGCTGTAATAAATCGACCGCGCCAGCGCCGGCGACTGCAACAACAAAATCTCATGCTGCGCCGCGATCTCCCGAATCTTCAGCGCCATGAAATCACTGCCTTTGGCCAACAGAATCGGCGCCCCGCCCCGCTCCGCGTCATACTTCAACGCCACCGCATAATGCGTCGGGTTCGTGATAATCACATCCGCCTCGGGAATCGCCGCCATCATCCGCCGCTGCGACATATCCCGCTGCAACTGACGAATCCGCTGCTTGACCTCCGGCCGCCCCTCACTGTCCTTGTGCTCATCGCGCACCTCCTGCTTGGTCATCAGCAGCTTTTTGTGGGCCTCCCACAACTGCACCGGCACATCGATCGCCGCGATGATCAACAGGCCCAGCGCCATCCACAACGTGCTCCAACCCACCAGTTGCAAACTGTGCACCACCGCCATCTCAAGCGGCTCCTTAGAGATGGAAATCAGATCGCCCTTGTCCTTCATGAGCACCACCAGCGCCACCACCAGCACAATCAAAAACTTGGCCAGCGACTTCAGCAGCTCGATCAACGCCTTGGGCGAAAACATTCGCTTGATGCCGGCGGCCGGGTTCATGCGGCTGAACTTGGGCGCCAGGGAGCCTGCGGCAAACAGCCAGCCGCCGAGGGAAATGGGGCCGACGAACGCTGCCACGGTCAACGCCAGCAGAATCGGCTGCACCGACAGCAACGCCGCCTTGCCCGAGGCCATCAGCATGATCGCCATGCTGCGCTCGTCGAGAATCGCCTCGCGGGTGATGGTGAAGTTGTCGCGCATCAACTGCATCATCATTTCCGCCATGGAACCGCCGAACGCCAGCAGCCCCGCAGCCCCCACAATCATCACCACAACCGTGTTCAGCTCCTTGGAGCGGGCGATCTCGCCCTTCTCCCGGGCGTCGCGTTTGCGTTTGTCCGTGGGGTCTTCTGTCTTGTCCTGACCACTCTCGCTTTCGGCCATGTCAGCGCGCCTTGACCAGGTCTCTGAGCAACTGCAGGGCGTCGACCGCCAGCGGTTGGTATTGATTGAGAATGTCGCCGAGGGTGATCCACAGAATCACCATGCCCAGCACCAGCGTGAGCGGAAAACCGATCGAGAAGATGTTCAGCTGCGGCGCCGCCCGGGTCATCACGCCCATGGCGATGTTCACCACCAGCAGCGCAGCGATGGCCGGCAGCACCAGCACCAGCGCCGCGCCGAGCACCCAGCCCAGACGCATCACCAACAACCAGAGGTCGGCGGTACCAAGGCCCTGCCCCACCGGCAAGGTGGTGAAACTTTCAATGAGGATTTCGAACACCACCAGGTGGGCGTTCATGGCCAGGAACAGCAGGGTCACGAGCATGGTGAAGAACTGCCCGACCGTCGCGATCGATACGCCATTGACCGGGTCGACCATGGACGCGAAGCCCATGCCCATCTGAATCCCGATGACCTGCCCGGCGATCACGAAGGTCTGGAAAAACAGCTGCAGCGACAGTCCGAGCCCGGCGCCAATGATGATCTGTTGCGCGATCAGCAGCAGGCCGCTGAGGTCGAGGGCACTTACGGCGGGCATCGGTGGCAGGCTTGGCGCAACCACGACGGTGATCGCCAGCGCCAGATAAAGCCGCACGCGCTTGGGCACCAGCGCGGTTCCGATCATCGGCATGGTCATCAGCAGCGCGCCGATGCGAAACAGCGGCAGCATGAACGCCGCCACCCAGGTGCTGATCTGGGTGTCGGTCAACGCCAGCACAGGTTCCATCGAGAGGTCAGCCGATCACTTGGGGAATGCTGGTGTACAGGTTGGTGATGTACTCCATGAAGGTGCGCACCATCCACGGGCCGACCACGATCAGTGTCACCAGCATGACCAGCAGGCGTGGCAGGAAGCTCAAGGTCTGTTCGTTGATCTGCGTCGCGGCCTGGAACATCGAGACGATCAGGCCGACGATCAGGCTCGGCACCACCAGAATGGCGACCATGGTCGTGGTCAGCCACAGCGCTTCTCGAAACAGGTCGACGGCTACTTCCGGGGTCATGCTGCGCACTCCACATCAGACGAATTCATACGCCACCAAAACTGCCGGCCAGGGTGCCGATGATCAGCGCCCAGCCATCCACCAGCACGAACAGCATGATTTTGAATGGCAGGGAAATGATCAGCGGCGACAGCATCATCATGCCCATGGCCATCAGGATGCTCGCGACCACCAGGTCGATGATCAGGAACGGGATGAAAATCATGAAGCCGATCTGGAACGCCGTTTTCAATTCGGAGGTCACGAATGCCGGCACCAGAATCGTCAGCGGCGCCGCATCAGGCGTCGGAATGTCGGTGCGCTTGGACAGGCGCATGAACAGCTCAAGGTCGCTGGAGCGGGTCTGCGCCAGCATGAAATCCTTGATCGGCACTTCGGCCTTGGCCACGGCGTCCTGGGCGGTAAGTTTTTCCGCCAGGTAGGGCTGCAAGGCGTCAGTGTTCACCCGGTCGAACACCGGCGCCATGATGAACATGGTCAGGAACAGCGCCATGCCGGTGAGGATCTGGTTGGACGGCGTCTGTTGCAGGCCGAGGGCCTGACGCAGGATCGAGAAGACGATGATGATCCGCGTGAAGCTGGTCATCAGCATGACGAACGCCGGGATGAAGCTCAGCGCGGTCATGATCAGCAGGATCTGCAGGCTGACCGAATATTCCTGCTGGCCGTTGGCGCCGGTGCCCAGCGTGATGGCCGGGATCGACAACGGATCGGCGCCGAACGCCAGCGGCGCTGCAAGCAACAGCAGCAGCGTCAAAACAATGCGCATCAGTTCGTGTCCTTCTGATCCGTAGTACGTGTCGCGCCCGTCGTGCCCGGCGTACCTGCATTTTTCCCTGCACCACCGAACACGTTCTTGCCCGTGCGTGGCCCGGCCGTGCCCTTGTTGCCCAGCGCCTCAAGCAGGCGTTTTGCGAATTCCGGCTGCGCGTTTTGCGCCTCTGGAACCTCGACCGGCTCGTTCATTACGTGCAGCGCGGTGATGCTGCCCGGCGAGACGCCAAGCAACACCTGTTCGTTGCCGACCTGCACCAGCACCAGCCGATCGCGGGTCCCCAGAGCGCGGGAGCCCACCAGCTTGATCACCTGATTGCCGGCCGGCCCTGCGCGCTGCACCCGGCGCATCAGCCAGGCCAGCACGAAGATCAGCCCGATCACCAGCAGCAGCCCCAGCACCAGTTGCAGCAACTGACCGGCCATCCCGCCATTGAGCGAACCGGCCACCGGCGCGGCGACGGCCGGTGCCGTCGCTGCAGCCGTCGTCGCCGTCGTTGCTGCAGGCGCGGCCGGCGTCGCCGGATCGGCCGCCATCACCGCCCAGGACAACGCCAGCAGCGGCAGGCTCGACAGGGTTCTGATCACGCCGCGCACTTAACGCAGCTTCTTGATACGTTCGCTCGGGCTGATCACGTCGGTCAGACGGATGCCGAACTTTTCGTTGACCACCACCACTTCGCCATGGGCGATGAGGGTGCCGTTGACCAGCACGTCCAGCGGCTCGCCGGCCAGACGGTCCAGTTCGATTACCGAGCCCTGGTTGAGCTGCAGCAGGTTGCGGATGTTGATGTCGGTGCTGCCCACTTCCATGGAAATCGAGACCGGGATATCCAGGATCACGTCCAGGTTCGGCCCGTCCAGGCTGACCGCGCCGTTGCTTTTCGGCACGCCGCCGAACTCTTCCATCGACATGCGGTTGGCGGAGTTGCCGGCATCGGCGGCCAGCAGCGCGTCGATGTCCGCTTGCCCGTCCCCGGATTCACCCAGTGCAGCAGCCCACTCGTCGGCCAGAGCCTGGTCGTCTGCGGAAGTCATATCGTTGTCATTAGCCATGGTGGTCCTCGGGGAACATTGATTCGTTTACGCAGCACATTCGTTTTGCCGGAGACGGAGGGTCAGCGGCGTTCTATGGGTTCGACGACTTGCAGGGCCAGATTGCCCTTGTGCGAACCCAGTTTGACCTTGAAGGACGGCACGCCGTTGGCGCGCATGACCAGGTGTTCCGGCAGCTCGACCGGGATCACGTCGCCCGGCTGCATGTGCAGGATGTCGCGCAGCTTGAGCTGACGCGTGGCGACGGCGACGCGCAACGGCACCGACACGTCGAGCACGTCCTGCTTGAGGGCGTTGACCCAGCGTTCGTCCTGGTCGTCGACATCCGACTGGAAACCGGCGTCGAGCATTTCGCGCACCGGCTCGATCATCGAATACGGCATGGTCACGTGAAGATCACCGCCACCGCCGTCCAGTTCGATATGGAAGGTGGAGACCACGATGGCTTCGCTCGGGCCGACGATGTTGGCCATGGCCGGGTTCACTTCCGAGTTGATGTACTCGAAGTTGACTTCCATGATCGCCTGCCAGGCTTCCTTCAAATCAATGAAGGCCTGATCCAGCACGATGCGCACCACGCGCAGTTCGGTCGGGGTGAATTCACGCCCTTCGATCTTGGCGTGACGGCCGTCGCCGCCAAAGAAGTTGTCCACCAGCTTGAACACCAGCTTGGCGTCGAGGATGAACAGCGCGGTGCCGCGCAGAGGCTTGATCTTGACCAGGTTGAGACTGGTCGGCACGTACAGCGAGTGCACGTATTCGCCGAACTTCATCACCTGCACGCCCCCCACGGCCACGTCGGCGGAGCGGCGCAGCAGGTTGAACATGCTGATGCGGGTGTAGCGGGCGAAACGCTCGTTGATCATTTCCAGGGTCGGCATGCGTCCGCGGACGATGCGATCCTGACTGGTCAGGTCATAACTCTTTACGCTGCCAGGCTCGGCAACACTATCGGTCTGTACCAGACCGTCGTCGACGCCATGCAACAGCGCGTCGATCTCATCCTGGGACAGCAGGTCTTGCACGGCCATGTCGTGGTCCTACTGCAGTACGTAGTTAGTGAAAAGTACCTGTTCGATCACGCTCTTGCTCAGCTCTTTCTGGCCCACTTCCTGGACCACGGCTGCAGCCTTCTGGCGCAGCATTTCCATGCCCACCGGCGTTGCGATGGTATCGAATGGCTGACCGGAGAACATCATCACCAGGTTATTACGGATGACCGGCATGTGCGCTTTCAACGCTTCGAGGTCGGCCTTGTCGCGGGCCAGCAAAGTGATGCTGACCTGCATGTAGCGCTGACGGCCGTTGACGTTGTAGTTGACGACGAAGGGCGGCGTCAGCGGTTCGAAGATCGCCTCTTTTTTGGCATTCGCCGCTTCTGCAATGGCGGCTGCATCGGGCTTGCTCTCGGCCTTGTGCATGATGAACCAGGTCGCGCCTACCGACACACCAATGGCCAGCAGCAACCCCACCACAATGAGGATGATGATCTTTAACTTGCCCTTTTTCGCAGGGTCCGCCACTGCTGCGTCGTCACTCTTCGCCATGCCAATAATCCGTCACTATCCAAGGGGTTCGGTGTTGCGTGACAGAGGAAGAGCAAGGGTTGTGCCAGAGTTGGCGCGAGGGGTCGGCTGATTATGCCTGGCGGTTGGAACCACGATGTTGGCTTTGGATTCTGCCTGAAGGGCGAAACCACGATGTTGGCTTTGGATTCTGCCCGAAGGGCGTAGGAGCGTGGCTTGTCCCGCGATCTGGTGCGCAGCGGCAGTAAACCGGTTGACGCGGTGTGTCAGACGGGATCAAGGATTCAGGTTTCACGACTGCTGCGCAGCCGATCGCGGGACCAGCCACGCTCCTACGCCTTCGGCAGAAGTAGGCTTGCCGCTAGATCAGGCGTAATAATCGACTGCGCTGGAACCCACGACGGTCAGCGGCGCGCTGGCGGCGGCCGAAGCGGCGTCCACCGGGGCGCCGTCGGCGATGAGGTCGCTGCCACCGGCACCGTTGACACGGCTGCCGCCGCCGTTGCGCTGACCGTCGCCGCCCGACTGCTGCTGAGCCTGTTGCTGCCAGCCCTGGGACTGGTCGGAGACGTTGACGTTGACCTGCCCCATGCCCTGCTGGACGAAGGAATCACGCAGCCGGGACATCTGGCTTTCCAGCGCTTCACGCACGCCAACGTGGGCGCTCATGAACGTGACCTGGGTCTGCTGGTCCGCCGCCATATTGACGCGGATGTCCAGACGGCCCAGTTCAGCAGGCTCCAGCTGGATGTCCGCCTGCTTGAGGTTCTGGCTCGACAGGTACATCACGCGGTTGACCACACCTTCGGTCCATCCCCCCTGATTCATCGCCAAGGGCTGATTGAGCAGTGGCGTGGCCGGAGCCGCCGAGGTGTTTTTCACCTGAGCGGCCTGGGACAACGCCGCCAGCCGGTCGGCGAAGTTGTCCACCCGTGTATCACTGGTGGCGCCCTTCACGTCTTTCAGGCCGTCAGCCAGCAGGCCGCTGAACGCTTTGTCGCCGCCGCCTTCGGTGGTGCTCTTGTCCACGGGTTGGTCGCCCAGCGCCGCCAGGTTAGTGGCCAGCAGCTGCGAAGGATCGGCGTTCGGGTCTTGCTTGCCCCCGCCTTTTCCGTCGCCCTGCACACCGTTGTTCCGGGCCGTCTGCTGCGCCTTGTTTTCCAGAGCGACTTGCACGGCGGTCAAGCCTTCCAGCGGATCGGCGGACGGATCGAAACCGTCGCCGGCAGCGTCGGTTACATCGGTTGCGTCGGTCGGCGCTTGCACGGCAGGCGGCGGCATCACTGGCAGCGCGGCGGCGAGGAGCGCCGGATCCACCACCGGTTGAACGGGAGGCGCGACGGCCACAGGCTCTTGAACCGGCGGCGTGACGGCCAGGGTCGGGTCCAGCGCAGGATCGGCCACAGGCGCATCTGCCACCGTCTGGTCCTGCCCGCTGTCGGAGGCGTCATCCTTGCCGTCATCCTTACCTTTGCCCGCGCCTGCCTCATCGTCGGCCTTGCCGTTCACCGGCTTGGCAGGCAACCCATTGCCGTTATCGGCAACGGTCTTGTTGTCAGCGGCAGACGTATGGCTGGCGGCGGGCTTGTCGTCCGCTACCGAACTCTTGGCGCTTGCCGCCTTTGCCGATGAGTTATCCGCACTGTGGGACTTGACGGGCGCCTGCTTGGCGAACACGTCAGAGAAGCTGGAAGTGCTGTGCTTGACGGGGTCCGGCGCCTTTGCCGGCGAGGTATTCCCGGCTTTCTGGACTTTGGCCGCTGTCAAAGCGGTCAGTAATGGGTTGTTGGCGAGGGCCATGTGAATCTCCGCAAGAGCACAATTGCAGAGAGACAAAGCAAATGGCGGGCCAACTGCGCCGACTGGCTGGATTAAAGGCGTGCTTCAGGTTGAAAACCGGGGAGGACGCCAGGCTCAGTGGCTGGCATGGCAGAGCTGCAGTTCGTCTTCGAAAACCTTCCTGACGGCGCAGAATTCCTCCTTGATCTCGGACACCAGCAGCCTTATCAGGGCGTCGTCCGCCGCCACTGACCCGCGCCCCTGTTCTTCCAGTTGCAGGCAGAGTTCGGACAAGTGGGTGGCGCCCATATTGCCGGTGCTGCCCTTGAAGCTGTGGGCCATCAGGCCGAGGCGTTGCAGCGAGGCGGCAGTGAAGGAAGGGTCACGCAACAACAGGGTCATGTCGTTGACACGGTTGACGGAATCGGAAATGAACACCTTCAGCAGCGCCGGGTATTCAGCTTCCATTACGTCACGCAGCGTGCTGAGCACGTTGAAGTCCACAGGATTATTCGACACTTGTTCACTCCTTGATCAAGACGCGCGGATTATGCCAGACCCTCCCAGACAAATTCCACGCTGGCCGTCCGGCCATCATCGGACCACTGACACCGGTCGCTGAGTTGCCGCACCAGCGCAAGGCCGCGCCCGGACAATTGGGTGACTGCCGGCGGCAGCGCCAGCACGCGATCGGAATCGAAACCCGCGCCGCTGTCCTGCACCCGCACCGTCAGGCGACCGCCCTCGCCGTCCGGAACGATCTGGAAATCGATGCGGATAAAACCGTCTTCCAGACGATCGAGGCGTTCGGCGCGTTGCTGATAGTAAAGCCCAAAACCTGCGGCGTCGCGTTTCAGCGCCGAGTCGAGCCCGAGAACGCCATGTTCCAGCGCATTGCTGTACAGCTCCGACAGCACGATATACAGCTCGCTGCTCTGCATGCGCAAGCCATGGACCTCCTGTACCAGCTGCAACAGATACGGCAGCGGGTTGAAGCGCTTGAGGGTTGCCGCGCGGTACTCGAACGAAGCGGACCAATCCAGCGGGCTGGAATCGCCGCTGTCGGTGTAGATGACAGAAGGCGGGCCGAGCGCGTCAGGTTCGGTGAATGCCACTTCGACCATGCTCACGTCGTCTCGCGCCTGGCCGCGAAACCGCGCCAGGGCCCATTGCACTTCTTCGATCAGCAGCGCCGGGTTGCGGTTGCTCACCAGCACGTTCTGCAAACGCCGGGCGCCGAACAGTTCGCCGTCCTGACCGGTGCTGTCCACAACGCCGTCGGACAACAGAAAGACCCGATCCCCCGGGCCAAACGGGTACACTTGGGTGTTGTCATCAAAGCTGCCGGCGCTCAACACACCAAGGGGCACGTTCGACGAGATCAGCGGCGTATGCGCCCGGCCGTCGCCGTGCAGCAGGTACCCATCCGGCAGGCCGCCGTTCCAGACCTCGACCAGTTGCTGCTTGAAGTTAAGGCACAGCAGCGCGGCGCAGCAGAACATGTCGACCGGCAGGATGCGTTTGAGCTTGGCGTTCATCTCCCGCAGGGTTTCGGGCAAGCCGTAACCCTTGGCGGTCATGCCGTAGAACACTTCGGCCAGCGGCATCGCCCCCACCGCTGCCGGCAAACCATGGCCGGTGAAATCCCCCAGCAGCAAGTGCATGTTGCCGGACGGCGACCACGCGGCGAGCAGCAGGTCGCCGTTGAACAGCGCGTAGGGCGATTGCAGGTAACGGATGTTGCGCGAACTCAGGCACCCGGAGTGGGCGATCTGGTCGAACACCGCCTTGGCCACGCGTTGTTCGTTGAGCAGGTATTTATGGTGGCGGGTGATCAGGTCGCGCTGGTGCAGGACGGTTTCCTGCAACACGCGCAGGCGGTTCATGGCGTTGATCTTGGCGGCCAGCACCACTTGGTTGTAGGGCTTGGCAATGAAGTCGTCACCCCCGGCGTCGAGGCAACGGGCGAGGTCTTCGCCTTCGGTCAGCGACGTCAGGAAGATGATCGGCACCAGCGCGTCACCCGCGAGGGTCTTGATCTGGCGCGCCGCTTCGAAACCGTCCATGACCGGCATCATGGCGTCCATCAGCACCAGTTGCGGCCGCCGACGCTCGAACAGCCCGACGGCTTCGGCGCCGTCGCTGGCGGTCAGAACGTCATGGCCCTGGCGGCTGACGATGGCGGACAGGAGCATCCTGTCGCTGACGTTGTCATCGGCGATGAGGACCGTCAGGCGATCGGAGGCAGACGAAATCATCAGGCGATTTTGAAGAGTTTGGAAAAATTGGAGATGGTGAGGATTTTGTGGACGTCGGCGTTGCAGTTGACCAGTTGGACTTCGGCTCTCTCGCCACCGGCGTGGTCACGCAGCAGGAGCAGCATACCCAGCGCCGAACTGTCGAGGTAGGTCGTGCCGCTCAGGTCAACCGTGTAGCGTTTGGCCTGGGTTTCTTTTTCGTAGGCGCCGCGGAAATCCTGGTGCGTCGAAAAGTCGAAGCGTCCTTTGATGATGATGATCAGTTCTTGGCCATCGGCGGAACGTTCGGAGGTAACTGACATTGGCAAATTCCTTGTATGAAACAGCGCCAGACGCTTGAGTTTTAGCAGCCCTTGTGAGGCGTGGCAAATCGTTAGCTTTTACTTGGCTTTCAGGACTAAGAGCGTCTGCCTGGGGGCAGACTGTTTCGCCTTCGGCGAGTTACTTGGAAAAGCACCCCAAGTAACCAAGGGTGCTTGCTCCTGGTTTGGCCCGACTTCGTCGGGTTCCCTCACTCCGACGACGCTCCGTGGGCCCGCGCCGAACGGACATCCATGTCCTGACGGCGCTCTCGCGGCATCCATGCCGCTCGACCCACTCCGCGTCGTCTGCGTTCAGCCTGCACCCAAGTCGCGATTGGCGGTGTTTGGGATTTCTGTGTACGAAAATCAAAAGCGGATCAAAAGCAGATCAAAAGCTTCCCGGCTGAAGCCGGTCCCACGGGTGCGCGCGGTGTTTCGGTGGCCTTTCGTACATTCTCAATGACCGGATGCAATTTCCCTGTAGGAGCCGGCTTGCTGGCGAATGCGTCCGGCCAGGCACCACAGCAGTGAATGATCAACCGCGTTCGCCAGCAAGCCGGCTCCTACAGACCTCATACCCATCTTCAACGCGGTAGCCCAGAAGCGCCGGGTATTTTTCCAGCCCGATCACTCACCAATAACCTTAAGCCCTACCGTAATACCATTCAGCCCTACCGTTGCTTTGCTTTGCATTGCTTTTGATCTTCTCCCACGCCAGCCCAAACACCACAAAACGCGACTTGGGTGCAGGCCGAGCGGAGGTTTTGCGCAGTTGGCCGAGCCGCATGGATGCGGCGAGAGCGCCGTCAGGACATGGATGTCCGTTCGGCGCGGGCCCACGGAGCAAGACCGGAGCGAGGGAACCCGACGCAGGAGGGCCAAACCAGGAGCAGGCACTTTTGGTTACTTTTAGTGCTTTTTAAAGTAACTCGCCGAAGGCGAAACAATCTGCCCCCAGGCAGATGCTCTTGATCTCAAGCTCCTAAAACTGCTCCGTCTTGGGCAATCTCTGTACCAACTCATCCAGCAATTTCTGCTCGCGTTTATCTTCCAGCGCACGCGCCTCATCGATATACCGCTGCACCAACTTACGCAGCCCCTCCACCCGCGCATACGCCTTCTGCCACTCGCCGCGCGCCTTGTTCAGATTATTCTCATGCCACGCCAGACTCTGACGCTGCTGTGCCACCGCCGTCTCCAATTGATTGAGAAAGCGCTGATAATTCATCAGCCACTGACCCGACACCCCATGGGCGCCCTTGTCGATCCACTGCTGCTGATAATCAGAGCGAAACTTGTCCAGCTCACCCAGCTTGGCCTCGGCCAGCCGTACCTGCCCCTGAAAATGCCCCAGGCGCTGCACCGCGGCCTTCTCGACCTTCTCGGCCATCTCGACCACCGGCGCCAGACGGGCTGCGCGACTGAGTGCCACGACCGGTTAACCGCCGGCCTGAGGATTGAAAATCTTCGCCAACTGCTCCTCACTGCTCTGCATGCTCTCGTTCTCCGTCAAGCCCTGGCGTAGATACTTCACCAACTGAGGCTGCAGCGAAATCGCCAGGTCAGTCTCGCGATCGCCGCCGGCCACATAGGCGCCAACGCTGATCAAATCGCGGCTCTGCTGATAACGCGACCACAACTGCTTGAAATACTGCGCCTGAACCATGTGCTGCGGATCGACCACGGACGGCATCACCCGGCTGATCGACGCTTCGATGTCGATGGCCGGGTAATGGCCTTCTTCGGCCAGCCGCCGCGACAGCACGATATGGCCGTCGAGCACGCCCCGGGCCGAGTCGGCGATCGGGTCCTGCTGGTCGTCGCCTTCGGACAATACGGTGTAGAACGCAGTGATCGAGCCACCGCCCGCCTCGGCGTTACCGGCGCGCTCGACCAGCTTGGGCAGCTTGGCGAACACCGACGGCGGATAACCTTTGGTGGCGGGCGGCTCGCCGATGGCCAGGGCGATTTCCCGCTGGGCCTGGGCGAAACGCGTGAGCGAATCCATCAGCAACAGGACGTTCTTGCCCTTGTCGCGAAAATACTCGGCGATCCGCGTGCAATACATCGCTGCGCGCAGACGCATCAACGGCGCGTCATCCGCCGGAGAGGCCACGACGACCGAGCGCTTGAGGCCCTCCTCGCCCAGGCTGTGCTCGATGAACTCCTTAACCTCGCGGCCCCGTTCGCCGATCAGCCCGACGACGATGATGTCGGCCTCAGTAAAGCGGGTCATCATCCCCAGCAGCACGCTCTTGCCCACGCCGGTACCGGCGAACAGGCCCAGACGCTGACCGCGGCCGACCGTCAACAAACCGTTGATGCAACGAATGCCCACGTCCAGCGGCTGGCTGATGGGGTTGCGGTTGAGCGGGTTGATGGTCGGGCCGTCCATCGGCACCCAGTCCTCGGCTTTCATGCCGCCCTTGCCGTCGAGCGGACGACCGGCGCCGTCGAGGACGCGGCCGAGCATGGTCATGCCCATGGGCAGACGGCCGGTGTCCGGCAGCGGCACGACGCGGGCGCCCGGCGCAATGCCGGAGACGCTGCCGACCGGCATCAGGAATACCTTGCCACCGGAGAAGCCCATGACTTCGGCCTCAACCTCAACCGGATGATGACTGCCGTCGTTGATCACCATGCAACGGCTGCCCATGGCGGCGCGTAAGCCCTCGGCTTCGAGGGTCAGGCCGACCATGCGCAGCAGCCGTCCTTCGACGATCGGCTGCGCAGGCAGGGAAATGGCCTCGGGGTACGTGCTCAGGCGTTTGGCGAAACTGGTGCGTTCAAGGCGCATCGACAGCACCCAGCGGGTAAGTGGTTTTCTCGGCGCTCTGGATCGCCTCTTCCAGTTCGATGGTTACATCCGGCGGCGCCGGGTGCAGAGCCTGCTCGTGCAACTGGTCGAACATTTTGCCGAGGGCCTGACTGATCCGCGCCTCGACCGTGGCGTCGATGCGACTGTGCTCGCTCTCGACACGGCAACCGCCCGGCTGCAGCGTCTCGTCCTCGAGAATGCGCCAGGTTTCCTCGTGACGCTCGCGCATGGCTTTGACCAGCGCGAAGTCCTGGGGATTGATCAGAATGCGCACGTTGGCCGCGCCCATCGGCAACAGCCGCAACGCTTCACGCAGCACCGTGCCAATCTGGCTGGAGTCGGTTTTCAGCTCGCGCTGGATGACCTGGCGGACCACATGCTCGACCAGTGACACCATCGATTTCTCGATCTGCGCGTCCTGGTCAGCGATGGGTTCGAACAGATGCCCCATCAGAATTTCCATGCTGTCGAGCTTGGCCGCCAAGGCCGCTTCCGCTTCCTGACGAACCTTGAGCTGGGTGCTGTGAAAGCCCTCTTTTTCGCCGATGGCAAACCCCTCGTTGTAGGCGTCCTGACGGATGCTCTCCAACTCTTCCAGGGTCATCGGCTGGACTTCTTCCAGCGGCACTTCTTCGCTTTCGGCGAGCTCGGCTTCCTCGACCACCGGTTCCGGCTCGGGCATTTCCACGTGCGGGTCGAAGCTGGGCAGGGCCCAGACGTCGATGCCGCGCAAATCCTGGGCGCGGATGAGCTCACTGGGTGCTGCTTTATCGGAGCTGGACATCAACGGCACCTACGCTTAAATCATTTCCTCGCCACCTTTGCCGCCAAGAACGATCTCCCCGGCCTCCGCCATACGACGGGCAATGGTGAGAATTTCTTTCTGGGCGCCTTCCACATCGCTGACGCGAACCGGGCCTTTGGCTTCCAGGTCGTCGCGCAGCAGTTCGGCGGCACGTTTGGACATGTTCTTGAAAATCTTTTCCTTGATGGCGTCGTCGGAGCCCTTCAATGCCAGCACCAGCACATCGGAGGAGACTTCGCGCAGCAAAGCCTGAATACCACGGTCGTCGACGTCGGACAGGTTGTTGAAGACAAACATGAGGTCTTCGATCTGCGTCGACAGGTCCTCGTCCACTTCGCGGATCGAGTCCATGAGCTGGCCTTCGATCGAGCTGTCGAGGAAGTTCATGATATCCGCCGCACGCTTGATACCACCCAGGGTAGTACGCGACGTGTTGGCGTTGCCCGAGAACTGCTTCTCAAGGATCTGGTTCAATTCTTTCAGCGCCGCCGGCTGCACGGTGTTCAACGACGACACGCGCAGGATGATGTCCAGGCGCACCTTGTGGTCGAAATGGCTGAGCACTTCACCGGCCTGATCGGCGTCCAGGTAGGCGACGACGATGGCTTGAATCTGCGGGTGCTCGAAACGGATGACGTCGGCCACCGCGCGGGGTTCCATCCACTTGAGGCTGTCGAGACCACTGGTATTGCCGCCCAGCAGGATCCGGTCGATCAGGCCGTTGGCCTTGTCCTCGCCCAGTGCCTGGGTAAGCATCTTGCGGATGTAGCCGTCCGAGCCGATGCCGACACCGGTCTGATCGCCGACCACGTCGACGAACTCGCTCATCACCTGCTCGACCTGCTCGCGGTGCACATTGCGCATTTGCGCCATGGCCACGCCCACCCGCTGGACCTCTTTCGGGCCCATGTGGCGCAGGACCTGCGCAGCGTCGGTTTCGCCCAGAGTAAGCAGCAGAATCGCGGCCTTGTCCACACGGGTCAATTTAAGCGCAGCAGCTCTATCACTCATCAGCGTTGATCCACTCTTTGACGACCTGGGCTACACGCGCCGGGTCCTCGGCCACAAGGCTCTTGATTGCGTTGAGCTGTGCGTCATAGCCCTCGGTAGGGCTCGGCAACAGAATACTTTGCGGACCGCCCAGACTGACGCGGTCATTTGCCAATTCACCGTCCATCCCGATCATGCCGCCCAGCTCGGAGTCGCTGTCGCCGGCCTTGCCCTGAGGATTGGTGATGCCCTTGAGCACCGGACGCAGTACACCGAACACCAGTACCAGGATGAACAGCACGCCCATGGCCTGTTTGACGATGTCCCAGAACCAGGGCTGCGAGTAGAACGCGATGTCCGGAATCACTTCGCCGCGTTCGGTAGAGAACGGCACGTTGATCACGCTGACGCTGTCGCCACGGCTGGCATCGAAGCCGACGGCGTCCTGCACCAGGCGGGTGAAGCGCGCCAATTGATCGGCGGTCCACGGCACCATCGTTGTTTCGCCATTGGCCGGGTTGACCTTGACCTGATCATCGACCACCACCGCTACCGACAGGCGATTGACCTTGCCCTGCTGCTGCTTGGTGTGGCTGATGGAACGGTCGAGCTCGAAGTTCTTGGTCGACTGGTTACGCTTGTCGGCCGGGTACGGCGCCAGCATCGGCTGACCGGTGGCCGGGTCCATGATCTGTTGGCCGTTGGCGTCCAGCAGCGGCTGGCCCGGGGCGATGGCGCCCGCGGCTCCGGCAGCACCGGCGGCGGCGTTCTGCGGCGCGGTCGCCGGGCCTGGCGGCTGGTTGCTCAGTGCACCCGGTACGCCCCCTGAACCGCTGCTGCTGGAGCGTTGTTCGTTGACCGTCTGCTCGCTGCGCAAGGCAGGCTGGTCCGGGTTGAAGCTTTCGGCGGTGGACTCGACGGCGCTGAAATCAACGTCCGCCGACACTTCTGCCTTGTAGCGGTCATTGCCCAGCACCGGCTGCAGAATGTTCTGCACACGCTGGGTTAGCATGCTTTCCATGCGGCGGGTGTAGTCGAATTGCTTGCCGGCCATGGACAGTTCGGAGTTCTCGGCCTGATCGGACAGCAGATTGCCTTTCTGGTCGACGACGGAGATCTGCGACTTGCTCAGTTCCGGCACGCTGGTGGCGACCAGGTTCATGATCGCCAGCACCTGACCCGGCTCCAGCGAACGACCGGCATACAGCTCGACCAGGATGGAAGCGCTGGGCTTGCGATCGTCACGCACGAACACCGAGCTCTTCGGAATCGCCAGGTGAACGCGGGCGCCCTTGACGTTATTGAGGCTGGAAATGGTCCGCGCCAGTTCGCCTTCCAGGCCACGACGATAACGAGTGGCCTCCATGAACTGGCTGGTGCCCAGGCCTTGATCCTTGTCGAGGATTTCGAAACCGACGTTGCCGTCGCTCTGGGCGATACCGGCACCGGCCAGCTTGATGCGAGCGCGGGACAGGTCATCGGACTTCACCAGCAGCGCGCCGGAATTGGGCTCGACGGTGTAGGGAATGTCGGCCTGGGCCAACGTGTCCATCACCTGCTTGGTGTCGACGCCCGACAAGCTGCCATAGAGCGGCTTGTAATCAGGCTGCTGCGACCAAAGCACGACGGCGAAACCAATCGCCACGCTGGCAGCCAGACCGACCATAAGGCCGACCTGACGCAGCATGGTCATCTCGGAGAGATTTTGCAGGAACGCCAGGCCGAACATCGGCGGCTTGCTTCCTGGCGCACCCGTTTTGGCGGGTACGTTATCGACGACGGCTTCGGCCATGACTTAAATAGTCCTCAAACCGGCATTTGCATGATGTCTTGGTACGCCTGAACCAGCTTGTTGCGTACCTGGGTCAGCGCCTGAAACGACACGCTGGCTTTCTGCGAGGAGATCATCACGTCGGTGAGGTCCACGCCGCTCTTGCCCATCTCGAAGGCGGTCGACAGCTGATTCGACGCCTGCTGGGTGTCGTTGACCTTGTTCACCGCCATGCCGAGCATGTCAGCGAAACTGCTCGCACCGGCCTGTTCTGGCGCTGCGATGGCCTTGGGCTGAGCCATGGCGTCCATTTGCATGGCGCGCATGTCCAACATCAAGCGATTAAATTCAACACCTTGGGTCATGACGTTTCTCTCAAAAGGGCCGCAAATTTTTGACACGGATTCAGCGGTTACCTAAGCATTAGCAACAAGGGTGCCAGACCAATAGCGGCCATATGCCACGTTTGATGAAAGTGTTCGGATGGGTACATTTCGGCAGGACAAGAACGTGTAGGAGCGTGGCTTGTCCCGCGATCTGGCGAGCAGCGGCAGCAAACCGGTGGATGCGGTGTATCGAACACACAGGGTCTATTGATTCACGACTGCTGCGCAGCCGATCGCGGGACAAGCCACGCTCCTACCGGGTTATCACGTGTCGTCGCGCGTTCAGGATTACCGGCAGGCCCGCAGTTTCAGGAGGCAAACAGAAACCCTTCGACATCCATCCCCGCATCACGCATCTGCGCCAGCTTGTAGCGCAACGTACGCGGGCTGATACCGAGGCGTTCGGCGGCCTCCTTGCGACGGCCGCGTTCGGCGCGAAGGGTGTCGATGATCATCTGGAACTCGCGGCGACGCAGGTCTTCCCCCAGGGCGCCGGCCCCTTCCCCGCTGCTCGTGTCGGGCGACGCGTCCATGGCACCGCTTGCGACTGCCGACACTTGAGGCGTCGGCGCGACGGCGAATGTCACCGGCCCGGCCAGACAGAAGTCCTCGGCCTGGATCACGCCGCCCTGCTGCAGAATCAGCGCCCGCTGCACCGCGTTGTCCAGCTCGCGGACGTTGCCCGGCCAGGCGTAGCTGATCAGGCACTGCTGCGCTTCGGCCGACAGCCGCACCGGGGCATGCTTCATTTTATTGACGTGCTTGGCCAGCAGACGCTCGGCCAGCGGCAAAATGTCGGCGGGACGCTGGCGCAAGGATTGCCACGCGAGCGGGAACACCGACAATCGATAAAACAGATCTTCCCGGAAGCGCCCTGCGGCCACTTCGCCCGCCAGGTCGCGGTTGGTCGTCGCCAGTACGCGGATGTCCAGTTCGATAGGCTTGCGCGCACCGACGCGCTCCACTTCCCGCTCCTGCAGCACACGCAACAGCTTGGCCTGCAGCCCCATGGGCATTTCGGAAATCTCGTCGAGCAGAATGGTGCCGCCTTCGGCCTGCTCGAACTTGCCGGCCTGGGAAGCAATGGCGCCGGTAAACGAGCCTTTCTCGTGGCCGAACAGTGTGGCCTCAAGCATGTTGTCCGGAATGGCTGCGCAGTTGATCGCGATGAACGGCTTGCCGGCCCGGGGCGATTGCTCATGGATGAAACGCGCCAGCACTTCTTTACCCGTGCCGGACTCGCCTGAAATCAACACCGTCGAATCGCTCTTCGCGACACGACTGGCGAGGCTGAGCAACTGCACGCTGGCAGGCTCGACCGCAATCGGACCCTCGCCATCGGCCGGCCCGAGGCGGCCCAATGCATGGCG
Organism: Pseudomonas sp. NPDC078416; assembly: GCF_050268485.1. Lineage (NCBI taxonomy): Bacteria > Pseudomonadati > Pseudomonadota > Gammaproteobacteria > Pseudomonadales > Pseudomonadaceae > Pseudomonas > Pseudomonas sp. NPDC078416. Next base: position 162,808 of record NZ_JBNNGV010000006.1, read on the forward strand.
AGCCACCAACGCGACCAACGCCTTGGGCTCGAACGGTTTGACCAGATAATCGGCCGCACCCTGACGCATCGCATCCACCGCGCGGTCGACCGTGCCGTGGGCGGTCATCAACAGCACCGGCAATTGCGGGTAGCGGCTGCGCAACTGGCCGAGCAATTGGTGACCGTCCATGCCGGGCATATTGACGTCGCTGACCACCAGGCTGAACGCTGAATCGGCAGCGGCAATCAACGCCTCTTCCGCCGACCCGACCGCCTGATAGGCATGGCCGGCCAGCGCCAGGGTTTCCCCCAGCGCTTCACGCAAAGAAGGATCATCCTCGACCAGCAACACCTTGATGGTCATGAGCGCTCACCTGCCGTTATGGCCAACGCGTCAGGGCCAGTCCCGGCGCCAGGAATCAGGGGCAACGAGACGATGGCGCAGGTGCCACGGCCCGGGCGCGAGCGGAATTCAACATGGCCCTGATGCGCTCGCGCCACGGCGGTGACAACGGCCAGACCAAGGCCGGTGCCGGTGGTTTTGGTGGTGAAGAAGGGCTCGCCGATGCGGGCCAGCGCCGCAGGCTCAATGCCGCTGCCACTGTCGCTAATACAGAGGCGCAATGTGGTGCCGCGGTTGTACGCATGGATCTTGATGCGGCGCCGCCCGTCACTCTGGCCGGCACTGGCCTGGACCGCGTTTTCAATGAGATTGAGCAGCGCGCCGACCAGCGTATCGCGGTTGCACAGCAATTCACCCGTCGGGCTGTCGCACTGCCAGCGCACCGCCACGTCGCGGACATGGGTCTGGGCGGCGGATTCGACGGCGGCGACCAGCGCGGCCGGCGTCACCCGGTCAGTCAGGGGCAGCTCGCCACGGGCAAACACGAGCATGTCGCGCACCTGATGCTCGAGCTCGTGCAGACGCTCCTTGAGCCGGCCGGCGAAGCGCTGCTGGGTCTCGACGTTCAACGCCTGTTCGGCCAGATGGCTGGCGTAAATCATGGCGGCGGAGAGCGGCGTGCGTATCTGATGGGCAAGCGAGGCGACCATCCGGCCCAGGGACGACAAGCGCTCATGGCGCGCCAGCTGACTTTGCAGATGACGGGTTTCGGTCAGGTCGTTGAGCAGCACCAGTTGACCTGGCTCGGCGTCCAGGGAACGGGTGGCAATGGACAACCGGCGGCCGTCCTTCAGGGAGATTTCATGGCCATCATCCTCACGCGGCGCAAAGCAGCGGGCGATGACGTTGCGCCAGAGCATGCCGATCAACGGCTCGCCCAGTAGATCGAGCGCCGCGGGATTGGCCTCGCGAACCATGCCGGTGCCATCGATCACGATGACGCCGCCGGGCAGCAGATCGAGCAGATGCTGCAAGCGGTTGGCCAGACGCTCCTTCTCCGCCAGCTCCTGCATGCGCTGGGCGCTGACCACGGCCAGTTCGCCCTTGAGCTCGGTAACCCGTGCTTCCAGAAGGCCGTAGGAATCGGTCAGTTGAGTCGACATCTGGCTGAACAGCGCAAAGGCCTGTTCAAGCCCTTGCCTGCTCGCCACTTCCGGGGACTGCTGCACTAACGAACCAATGGCTAAACCGGGTTCGGAAGACATCTGAGCGGCCTGGGGCATAGTTGATCTCTCGGGTAGCGAACCGTCAGTAAACGGTATGTTCCCAGAGACATAGCAATCCTCGTGCCGAAAAAAAACCGCTGAAAAATCAGCGGTTTATTTTTGACGCGTCAATCGACAGTCAGTCTTCGACCTGTTCGTCGCCTTCGCGGCGGCTCATGCCGTACTTGCGCATTTTCTCCACCAGCGTGGTGCGGCGGATGCGCAGACGTTCGGCGGCGCGTGCCACGATCCCGTTGGCATCGTCCAGCGCCTGCTGAATCAGGCCCTGCTCGAGACCACCCAGGTAGTCCTTCAAGTCCAGACCTTCAGGGGGCAGCAACGCGCTGTTGGCGAAGTTCGGCGTATGGCCATTGATGGCCACGCGCTCTTCGAGATCGCTGCGCAGGCTGTCGACCAGTTGCTCGTCTTCGTCGTCGACGTAGCGGAATTTCTTCGGCAGCTCGGAGACGCCGATGACACCGTACGGGTGCATGATCGCCATGCGCTCGACGAGGTTGGCGAGTTCGCGAACGTTGCCCGGCCAGCCGTGGCGGCACAGGGACATGATGGCAGCGGAGTTGAAGCGGATCGAACCGCGCTTCTCGTGTTCCATGCGCGAGATCAGCTCGTTCATCAGCAGCGGAATGTCTTCCACACGCTCACGCAACGGTGCCATCTCGATCGGGAACACGTTCAGGCGGTAGTAGAGATCCTCGCGGAAACTGCCGATCACGATCATGTCTTCAAGATTTTTATGGGTCGCGGCAATGATGCGCACGTCGACACTCTGGGTCTTGTTGCTGCCCACACGCTCAAAGGTGCGCTCCTGCAGCACGCGCAGCAGCTTGACCTGCATCGGCAGCGGCATGTCGCCGATCTCATCGAGAAACAGCGTGCCGCCGTTGGCCAGTTCGAAGCGCCCTGCCCGGCTGGTGATGGCGCCGGTGAAGGCGCCTTTCTCGTGGCCGAACAGTTCGCTTTCAAGCAGCTCGGCCGGAATCGCGCCGCAGTTGACCGGCACGAATGGCGCATCGCGGCGCTTGGAATGGTAATGCAGGTTACGTGCGACAACTTCCTTGCCGGTCCCGGATTCACCGAGGATCAGCACGCTGGCGTCGGTGTCGGCGACTTGCTGCATCATCTGGCGCACGTGCTGAATCGCACGGCTGGTGCCGACGAGGCTGCGGAAAAGATTGGGTTCGCGCTGACGCCCGCGTTCACGGGCCTGGTCGTACATCTCGCGATAGACCTGGGCACGGTGCAGGGAGTCCAGCAGTTTGCTGTAGCTGGGCGGCATCTCGACGGTGGAGAGCACCCGGCGGCGCAGATCGTCCGCCAGTTCGGCCGAGGAGTTCTCGCCCATCAGCAGGACCGGAAGGAACTCGTCCCACGCGGCCACGGTTTTGAGCAGGCCCTGAAGGCTGCCCGGGGCGTTCACGCTGCCGACCAGCACGCAGAGCACTTCTCGGGTAGAGGTCAACGAACCCACGACTTGCTGCCAGTCTGTGCTGGAGCAGGACAGGTTCTCATCACCCAGAAAGTTCAGGATCACCGCCATGTCGCGGCGGCGCTGGCTATCGTCATCGATCAGCAGGATTTTGATTTCACGCCACATGCAATAGCAACTTCCCTAGTCAACTCGATGCCCGGTCACGGGCAAGCTTGGCTTTCGTTTCGTCCGTTGAGACGTGTCAATCACCGAAATTAGTGAACTTCACTAGTTAAGTCAAAAAACCGTACACAGTCAATTTTATGGCGTACATATTTTGGCTATGGACCAAGTGTCAACCGAACAGATGGTAAACCTTTGCCGCGCTTTTCGCTCGCTGGATCTGCGACATTTCGTCGACGATCGCTTGACGTTCGCCCACAGCGACGTCAATAAGCTTGCGATAGACGCCTAGCAGCTCTTCCAGATTGTTGCGCAACTCAGGCTCATCGTTGCTCGCCTGGCTGATCACTTCATCGACGCAGGCCCGGCAGGCCATATCGAGCTGGCCGATCGCCTCCCAGTCCCGCTGCTCGAGGGCATCTACCAAGGCTTCACGGGTTTCTTCGATTCGCTTGAGTGCAACGCTCATGGGTTTCTCCTTCAGAGCACGGGCTGTTGATCGCCGATCGCATCCCAGCCTTCCTTGACCGTGATCAGCAGGCCGCTGACCTCATCGAGGATCCTGGGATCGGATTTGATGTTCGCTTCTGCGAGACGCTTCATCAGGTACACGTAAAGGTTGTCGACATGGGCCAGGGCTTCAGCCTGTTTTTCCATGTCCAGACCTTCGCGCAGGCCACCGATGATTTCAATCGCCTTGCCAATCAACAGGCCTTTGGCGGGAACGTCCTTACGCTCGATGGCACCCTTGGCCTGGGCGATACGGTCCAGACCGGCTTCCATCAGCATCTGTACCAGACGGTGCGGCGTGGCCACGGCGGTCTGGGCGTGTGAGTTGACCTTCTGATACTGCCGAAGGGCTGCCATACGGTTCATTGTCTTACCTCGCGCAACGAAGTTTCTATAGTGAGGGTATCGACACGGCCAGGAAAAACTTTAAGGCCAGATGCCAAAAACCCGGCACTGAAGGCCGGGTCTTGATCAACTCGTCAACGGTCAGCCACTCTTCTGGGCATTGAGCGAGTCGAAGAACGAGGTGATGCTGGTGGAAGAGGCTTTCAGCTGCCCCACCAGCAAGTCCATCGCGTTGTACTTGGCGGTCAACGTGGCGGTCAACGTCGTCACCCGCAGGTCGAGGGCGGTCTGTTGGTTCGTCAGATCGGTCTGCTGCTTGTTGAGGCTGGTGGTGCGCGTATCGAAAATGCCGCCGGTCTGGGTGTAAGGCGTGATGGCAGCCTTCATCCGTGACAGCAATCCGTTGGTGCTGTCCGTGCCGCTGAACAGTTGCTGCACGTCGCCCGCCAGACCCTGGTCCATCGCCTTGGTAAACTTCGTCGCATCAAGACTGAGCGTACCGTCGGATTGACCGGTGGTGATGCCCAACTGCGAGAGCACGGAAAGGCCACCTGGGGCACCGGTCGTCACCAACTGGTCGCGGATGGCCGAGAGGATCGAGCGAGGCATCGCATCGCCGGTAAGCGCCGCAGCCGTCACGGTTGCGCCGGTGGTTTTGTCCGGGGTGTCGCTTACCGTCGCCTTGGTGACGCTGGACACGGCTTTGACGACGGTGTTGTAAGCATCGACGAAGGTTTGCAGCGAGGCTTTCAGGCCATCGTTGTTCCCCGACACCGTCACGGTCGAAGCACCCAACCCCCCCACCAATGTCATGGAAACGCCGCCGAGGCTCTTGTCGATGGTGTTGCTGGCACTGGTGATGCTCAGGCCGTTGACGGTCAGACTGGCATCGACCGCTTGCGCGCCGATATAGCCGGCGCTGGTAGTGCTTTTCGGGTCAAGCGCAGCGCCGGCAACAATGTTGAATTCACTGGACGTCGTGCTCGACGCCGTAATATCCGTGCCTTTACCCGTCACCGTAGAGCTGAACACCAGGCGTGAGCCATTGTCATCGGTGATGATGTTGGCGCTGATCTTCGAGGTCGCGCTTTGTGCGTTGATCTGCTTGGCCACCGACGCCAGCGTAGCGCCGGTCGGAATGGTGATCTTGGTGTCAATGCCATTTTGAGTGAGGGTCAAATCGCCACTCGGAATAGCACTGGCGGACCCGCCGGAGAACGAAGCACTCGCAACACTCGAGCTGGTGGCGAGGTTTTTGACGTCAATGCTGTACGTACCGGGCACGGCCGAGTTATCGGACGTTACGGTCAGCTTGGTCGCGTCGGAGGCTTTAGCCGCATAGCCGGCAAACGCAGGCGTGTCGGTTTTGCCAAGGTTGGTCAGGGCGGTCTGAAAGGCAGTCATCGCGCTTTGCAGCGTGCCGATGCCGGAAATCTTGGTGGTGACCAGTTTGGTCTGAGTGGTGATCTGGGTCTGCTTGGCCGACTTGTCGGAGTTGACCAGCGCGGTAACGATGTCACCGATTGCCAGGCCCGAGCCGAGGCCGGTTGCAGGTGTAATAGGACTAGCCATGTGAGTCTCCTTTCAGTTGTAGTCGGCATTTTGACGAGCACGCCACACCCAAGTGCCGCGTTCACGCTTCATGCCATTTAAACTTTTGCGTCGAACAACAGGCTGTTGGCGTTCTTCAGACTGTCGGCAAGCTTCAACGCTTCAGCAGACGGCAATTGCCGCACCACTTCACCTGTATCGGCGGCGATCACTTTCACCACCACTTTCCCCGACTTGTCGTCGATGGAAAACTCCAGGTTACGATGAACCGGCTGAAAGAACTTTTCCATTAGCTTGACGGCCGCTTCCAGCTCTTCTGGCTTCCTGTCTGGGTCTGAGTCTTTACTTGTCGATGAGTCTGACGCCGATGAAGCCGCCGGAGCAGGAACGACTTGAGGCGCCACGGCCGGCTTGTCAGCAACCACAGGCACCGCGGGCAACGACTGGATCATTGGATAAGACAGATTCATCCTGTTACTTATGTCCATGCACACTCACCTCTTGAAAGTAAAAAGCGGGAGAGCACGCAAGCATACTCCCCCGCCAAAACTCTAGCCGTTATTACTGAAGCAGTTTCAGAACAGCGGATGGCAGCTGGTTAGCCTGGGCCAGAACAGAGGTAGAAGCTGATTGCAGAGTCTGTTGTTTGGTCAGGTTAGCGGTTTCAGCGGCGAAGTCGGTGTCTTGAATACGACCCAGTGCAGCAGTGGCGTTTTCGTTGACGTTTTGCAGGTTGGAAATGGTGCTGGTCAGACGGTTTTGCGAAGCACCCAGGCTCGAACGGGTGCTGTTGATCGTTGCCAGAGCCGCGTCGATTGCCGAGATAGCGGCGTCAACGTTGGTGTGGGCAGAGGTGTTGTCGCTGCCGCTGATCGAGCTGCTACCGCTCGAAACGCCCAGAGCCGATGCAGTGAAGCTGCCGGTCAGGACCAGGTCGATGTGGTTCGAAGTACCAGTGTTGGAACCGACTTGCAGAGTCACGGTGCTAGCGGAACCGTCCAGCAGGTTCTTGCCGTTCAGGTTAGTGGACTGAGCGATACGGGTCAGTTCGTCAGACATCTGGCCGTATTCGGCGTTCAGCGAGTTACGGTCAGCAGTACCGTTGGTGTCGTTTCGGGACTGAACAGCCAGTTCACGCATACGCTGCAGAATGTTGGTCGATTCTTGCAGAGCGCCTTCAGCGGTCTGGGCGATCGAGATGCCGTCGTTGGCGTTCTTGATGGCAACGGTCTGGCCGCGGATTTGCGAAGTTTCGCGAGTTGCGATCTGCAGGCCGGCTGCGTCGTCTTTAGCGCTGTTGATTTTCAGACCGGAAGACAGACGAGTCATCGAAGTCGACAGTGCATCGGAAGCTTTGGACAGGTTCTTCTGAACAGCCAGGGAAGCTACGTTGGTGTTTACGCCTAAAGCCATGATGAATTCCTCGTGAGTTGTGTGCTGCGGCTATCCGGCCCTGGCAAGCGCCGGGTGTGGCCTAGAGAACCTACGTAATGTTTATCGTCGCGGTTGCCAGGAGCTTGAGGGCTTTTTCAAATTTATTTGCCACCAGAGCGCCACCCCCGCAGTTTGTTGTCCGGGGATACACAGCGTTTCGGCGCAACCCCTGGAAGCTTTAACCTGACCCGGCGATTTGTTAACCAGTTCTCATAAAGACGGGCGCACCCTGCGGCGCGCCCGGGTTTTGGTTGGCCTCATCTATAGAGGCGTGTGGGTTATTGCAGCAGCTTGAGGACGGCTGCCGGGAGTTGGTTGGCCTGGGCCAGGACTGCCGTGGAAGCTTGCTGGAGGGTTTGTTGTTTGGTCATTTCCGCAGTCTCCGCCGCGAAATCAACGTCCTCTATCTGGCCTCGGGACGCGGTGGCGTTCTTGGTCATGTTCTGGAGGTTTTCGATCGCGCTCATCATGCGGTTCTGATTGGCGCCCAGATCGGCGCGGGCGGAGTTGATCTTGCCGATCGCGGCGTCAATGGCCTTTATGGTGTACTCGATGTTCTCGGTACGAGCGGGTTTGTTGAGCGCCTCATCTGCTGACTTCGCATCGCCAAGGATTTTCTCAGCGTCAGTCACCGCCTTTTTGGCGGCATTAAGCGTGTCGACATCGGCTTGCACAGGCGTCTGAATCCCTGCAAACGTCGCCTCGGCTGCAATGAGCCCCGTCTTCGCTGTCTCAATGTCGGCCGCCATCTGCGCCGTGACAGTATTGACTATGTTTCTCGACCCGCTGCCGTCAATTGAGAGCGGCGTGTAATCACCTTTGACGATCGCCGCCGACCCCGAGTGTGTGGCAGTTGCAGCAACAGCCGCCCGATCTTCAGTTGCAACAAAGATTGATTCGGATGAAAAATCATCACTGAGAGTAAGACTGATCTTCTCAGTCGCGCCCACATTCGCACCAATCTGGAAACTCAGTTCCCCCGCACTTCCATCCAGCAAATTCAACTCAGCGCCGAACGTTGTACCTTTGGCGGTCCTGGACACTTCGGCCGTCAGCTTCAGGAACTCGGCATTTAAAGCATCCCTTTCTTTCGGCCCTTTATCACCGTTGGCAGCTTGCACCGCGAGGTCGCGCATCCGCTGCAAGTTACTCAAGGACTGATCCAGCGCGCCTTCAGCCGTTTGAATAATGGATATAGCCGCCCCGGCATTACGGGTGGCGACTGTCATGCCACGAATCTGGGTGGTGAGTCGAGTGGCAAGTTGCAACCCAGCGGCATCGTCCTTGGCGGTATTGATCCGCAGCCCGGAAGACAAACGTGTCATGGCGGTACTCAGCGAATCGGAAGACCGGTTCAAGTTCCGCTGAACAGACAGTGACGCAATATTGGTATTTACGGTTAAAGCCATTTTTAATTCCTCGTTGATAGAAACGGAGGGTTCTCTCACTTCGGGGAAGTCCATTTCTCCCGGAGAACCTACAGTCCCGGTATCGACGATCTGCACATTGGCTTTAACAACAAACATGGCGCACAGGCCGAGCCATCACGACAGTTGAAGGGTAATAAAATCGCTAAGTCCTTAAACAGACTGGATATTAAAAAAACATAAAAAAACGGCCCCTGCGGGCCGCTCAATTCAGATCAAACTGAAACTAATGTAGGAGTTTTCTCTAACTTCCCGAGAATGGGAAAGTGTCAGACTTCAACAAACTCGACTTCAAGCCAATCCGCCAACCCCAACCAGTCCTGCCGCTCCTGGCACGCCAGAATCGCACTCAACACCCTCCCCCATTCAGCCTGACTCTGGGCAGAAACCCCATCCATCAGCGGCAGCGAGCGGTCGATCAACTCGACCATTTTCAAGGCCCCTTCGATATCCCGGCCCAGGCGAAACAGCTTCGCGCATTCGCGGGCTTCTTCTACAACGTGTTCAGGCAGGGTCATGGCGCGGTCCAGTCCAGGTCGAATTCGGCGCCGGCAATCAAAGCACCGTCACGGCTGGTGTTGAGGAACGTGACCTCGGGGTGGCGGGCGATGAAGCGTTCGAGTTCGATGAGGTAGCTGCGGAAATTGAGCTGCGTTTTGACCTTGTTGCCACGGCCGTCGCGCACCCAATGTTTGGCGATGTTCAGGGCAGGCCCCAGGTCGCCGTCCTGCCAGCCGGTGTGGGTCTTGCCGCCGGGGAAGGCGAAGTCGGCACCGAACAGGGTAATTCGTGCGGCGCCCATTCTGACGGCGAGATCGACGGCGGGATGAATGACGCTACCGCCCACATGCAAGGTGGCCTTGGGAATCTGCTCGCGCAGCCGGGCATACAGCGGGCTGGTGGAATAGCCGACGTAGCGCGGGCCTTGCCATGCCTCCAGCATGCCGGCGTCCTGGCCCGGCACATAGACCAGCGCGATGTGGGCCGAATCCTCGGCGGGGAGATGCCGTGGGGTGATGCGGTGGTCGATGCTCACCACCACGTCCGGCCTGATGCCCTGGTTGCGCAGCGGCACGTAGGCCGTGTCGACACAGATGATCAGCGGCCGGTTGGCGCTGTTAGACGTGCTTAAGAGGCGCGGCAAATGCTGTTGCAGACTGGGCCCCGTGGCGATCACGAACACGTCGCACCCGGATTGAGTGTCAAACAACTCGGCGACATCGGTGTCCTGTTGCAGCAGCGCCCTGCCCTGTTCCAGCAGGCGCGCGTTGTCGGGCGTGTCGCCGGCGAAGGCCTGATTGTTGAACTCGACATGGACTTCGCTGACCAGCCGATCGCGGATCCGTGCGTTGCTGTCGTCGGCCAGCACCAGTTCGGCCGGCAGCGCGAAGAATGGCAGCAGGATTTCACTGCGAGCATCGGCATAGGCGAGGTTCACGCGGGTGTCGGACAGCCAGTCATCCTGTTCCAGCAGTTGCAGCACCAGGGCGAACAACGCGCCGTTGAGGATGTGGACGTGCAGCGTGTGCAGGGAAGCTTCGGCCAGTAGTACCCGCTGCAGATCGCCGAGGGCGGTGCCGTAAAGGTGTACGACGGGGCTGTTCGCGGACAGGCTTTGCGCCTGGGTGTTCGCTTCGGCGAGGCGATCATGGCGGCTGGTGAGCTGGATGCCGCCAATGCTGAGGGTCGATTGTCGGCCTTCGATCAGCTGCGCGGGAATGGATTCGACGTTTTCGGCGCGCAACCGCCGGGCCACGTCGGGCCAGCGCTGTTCGATCACGGCGAGGTTGCGCTGGAAAGACTCGCTCATTACGACAGTCCTTGTTCCCTGAGAGGTGCAGACAGCAAAACGGCGACCTGAGAAATCAGCGTCGCCGTTGTGCAGGCTGGGGTCAGCCCGGTGACGCGATGTCAGGGACGATAAAGGATCGCCGAGCCCCACGACAAGCCCACGCCGAAACCGCTGACCGCGATGCGTTTCCAGGTGGCGTTCATGACGTGTTTTTCCAGCAGCAGCGGGATGCTGGAAGACACCGTGTTGCCGGTCTCGAGCATGTCCTTGACGAATTTCTCCGGCGACTTGCCGTCCTCGAACCGACGGGCCACCGCATCGACGATGGCCGCGCTGCCCTGGTGGATGCAGAACGCGTCGACGTCGGAGGATTGCAGGCCGGAGTCTTCGAGCAATTCGTTGAGGTGCGCAGGCACTTTGACCAGCGCGAAGTTGAAGACCTGACGCCCATTCATGTAGAACGCGCCGTCGGTGGTCTTGAGGAACTCTGCCCCCGAGCCGTCGGTGCCGAATTTGGATTTGCCCAGCTGCCATGGGGCGTCGTCGCTCATCCAGGTCGCCGTGGCGGCGTCGCCGAAGAGCATGGTGGTGTTGCGGTCTTCCGGGTCGACGATCTTCGAATACGGGTCGGCGGTGACCAGCAGGCCGTTTTTCAGGCCGGTCGCTTCCATGAAGCCTTTCAGCGCATAGATGCCGTAGACGTAGCCCGAGCAGCCGAGGGAAATGTCGAACGCGGCGATGTGGGTCGGCAGGCCGAGCTTGTGTTGGACGATGGCGGCCGTGTGCGGCAGGCCTTCCTCATCGCCGTTCTGGGTGACGACGATCAGTGCATCGATGGCGTCCCGTGACAGCCCGGGGTTGTTGGCGAACAGCTGGTTGACCGCTTCGACGCACAGGTCCGAGGTTTCCTGGCTGTCGTCTTTGCGCGGCAGAAAAGCAGAACCGATCTTGCCAAGGATGAAGTCTTCATCCTTTCCGAATTTGGCACCCTGGGCGTAATTGTCGACGCCGGCTGTGGGCACATAACTCGCTATGCTCTTGATGCCAATCATCATGGCTTCCCAATAAAAAACTGCTGAACATCACCCGGCGCGGTTAAGCGGGGCGTTGAAAATCCGGGGCTTGCGGCCTGAAAAAGAGGCGACGTACACGCCAAAGCGACACCAGAATCGCTCTGGCATCAGCCCGACGACGTCACGGCCCGCCAACACGATACAGTGAAGATGCCCGTTATGACCCACAGGTCACCAAAAGTTTTACAAGCTTTTAGCTGACCGACAGGTGCTGCGCAACATCAGATCGCTGCTCAGACAGGTAATTGACATGAAGATGTCACCGGATTGTGGCGGGTGGTTTCAATGTCATCGGCATTGCGTCAGACGCAGATCCAGCGGTCAACGCCTGACATTTGGTGCCTCAGCGCAAATCCGGCGAACGACGGGTGACATGGGTAGGAGCGCGCGTGCCCGCGAAGACGGTGTTCCTCCCGGTGGAGATGCAGCGGATGTACCGCCTTGTTCGCGGGCAAGCGCGCTCCTACAAGGTCTTATCCGAGTCTTCAAGGAAGGTAGTGCCAATTACATCGATTCAGCGTCAGGCGCAAATCCGGCGAACAACACGTCACATTTGTAGGAGCCGGCTTGCTGGCGAACCCGTTCTATCATCCACCGCCAAGGTGACTGCCCCGACGCGTTCGCCAGCAAGCCGGCTCCTACGGACTGAACGCCAGCCATGGCACCCGGATTCGTGGGCAGCGTGGTCGACCCTGCCTAACCCACCCCATCCCAACTTAACGCCGAGCCGCGTTTCAGCGTGTGCCGGGCCTTGCGTCCCAATACGGCATCGATATGTTTGGGCGCCAGGCCCAGGCCGGGGCGGATGGCGCGGATGTTGGCTGCGCTGAAGGCTTCACCCTCGGCGATGTCCCGCACCACGTACAAGGAGCGACGGTATTGCAGCGATTTCTGTTCGGCTTCGGTGGCGCCGTATTGCACGTGGCCCATGCCTTGCCAGGCCCGCTCGGTTTCGATGACCAGGCTGGCCATTTCTGCCGGTTCCAGGGAAAAACTGGCGTCGACCCCGCCATCGGCGCGGTCGAGGGTGAAGTGTTTTTCGATGACCGTCGCCCCCATGGCCACCGCCGCCACCGATACGCCGACGCCCATGGTGTGATCAGACAAACCCACCTGGCAGCCGAACAACCCGGCCAGGTGCGGAATCGTGCGCACGTGGCTGTTGGCCGGTGTCGCCGGGTAGGTGCTGGTGCATTTCAGCAGCACCAGATCCTTGCAGCCCGCTGCCCGCGCCGCGCGCACGCTTTCGTCCAGCTCGGCGATGCTGGCCATGCCGGTGGAGATGATCATCGGTTTGCCGGTGGCCGCCACTTTGCGGATCAGCGGGATGTCGGTGTTCTCAAAGCTGGCGATCTTGTAGGCCGGCACGTCGAGGCTTTCGAGAAAGTCCACGGCGGTCTCGTCAAAAGGCGTGGAAAACGCCAGCAACCCCAGTTCTTTGGCCCGGGCGAAGATAGGCGCGTGCCATTCCCACGGCGTGTGCGCCTGTTCATACAGCGCATACAGCGAGGTCCCGGCCCACAGGCTGTTGGGGTCTTTGATAAAGAACTCACCCTCGGCGATGTCCAGGGTCATGGTGTCGGCGGTGTAGGTTTGCAGTTTGAGGGCATGGGCGCCGGCTTTGGCCGCAGCCTCAACGATGCGCAACGCTTGATCCAGCGACTGATTATGGTTGCCGCTCATCTCGGCAATGATGAACGGCGGCGCGTCGGGGCCGATGGTTCGCGAACCGATCTTGAAAGGATTCATCGTTGCTCACTCGCTGCAGTGACGTCGGTCGGCACAAGGCCAAACGATAAAAATAGGAACGGGCAGCGGCTCATGCCCCCTGCCCCGTTGTTAGGGTATCGGGACTGCCTGGGTTAGCCGGGGCCGCCAAGGCATCAGCGATGCGCCGGGCACCACGACCATCCACCAACAACCTCGATTGTTCCGCGAACGACCGGCGTAACACCGCGTCACCGCACAGCTGCCCGATCGCGTCACGTAAACGCCCGGGCTCAAGCTGCACATGAGGCCCGAGATACAGATGCACGCCCGCCTCGGCCAGCAATTGCGCATTGAGCTGCTGATTGTTCGCCACCGACATACAGATCGTCGGCAACCCCAGCGCCGCGCGCTCCCAGGTGGTGCCACCGCCGGCGCCGATAAACAGATCGGCCGCCTGCATCAGCGCAAAAAAATCCCCCGTCAGCGTGTGCAACCGCCATTCAGGTCGGGACGCCGTCAGCTCGCTCATCGCCTGCCAATTCGGGTTATGCAAACCGGCGACGAAATCCACCTGCAGATCAACGAAGCCCTGAAGCGCCAGCATCGTGGCGTACACCTGGCCGGCCGCATCGAAGCCACCGAAGTTGACCAGCACCCGCTCCACCCGCGGCTTGATCGCGATGGCCTCGCACTGAAACTCGTCGCGCAGCAAGGCAAATCGCGGCCCCAGAAACGTTTGACACTCAGGCCCGACCCAGGCGGCGTAGGGTTGATCCAGCGCCTGCGCGCTGTAATTCTGGTCCAGCAGCACTTCGACCCCATGGGGCCGGTTGGCCAGATCATCGATCGCCATGACCCGATCGGCGAGGCCGCGCGCCGCCTTTTCCCAGCGCGCATCCAGCCCGTAATGATCAACGATCAGCCAGTCAAAGGGCGGCTCATCCTCAAGCTCTTCGGCCAAGGCGGACAGGTCCGCCTGCCAAGGCAACGCCGCTTCGATGTCCTGATCTTCTTCAGCGTTATAGCGTGCGGGCAGCGCATGGGCGACATAGCCCTGATCCGCCAGCCGCTGGAGCAAATGGCCCGGCAGTTCGCGGCAGGCAAAGCGCACATCGGCGCCATCGTTGCGCAGCGTGTTGGCGAGCGTCAGGCAGCGGGCGATGTGGCCGCTGCCGATGGTCACCGATGCGTCGGCGCGGATCAGCACGCGCATCACTCCAGCTCCCCACCGGCCTTTAGCGCGGCGTAGAGGTATTCCGCGCGCAGCCAGTCTTCCGGGCTGTCGATGTCCTGCACCAGATGCCGGGGCAGAATCACCGGCAGGCTGAGTTCGGAAAACACCGTGTCGCCGCGCCGCCAGGCCTCGCTGCGGCCCCAGTAGAACTGGCCGGCGTCCTGATAGGCGACGGGCAGATCCTGGGAACGCACGCTGCGAAATTCCGGGTGCATCGCGCTCAGGCTACCGTCGCTGTCGATCAGCAGCGCACGTTGCACCGGGAAGCCGAAGCTGCACACCGAGAACGCAAAAGACTTTTCCGCGGCTGCTTCGAGCGCTTCCAGGCCCTGACGCAGATAACGCGCCTGCAACAGCGGCGCGGTGGCGTAAATGCAGCAGGCGTAATCAAAGGAGCAACTGAGGGCGCCGAGGGCGTGCTGAATGACCGCCGCCGTGCCGGTGAAAGCATCGGCCAGGTCCGCCGGGCGCATGAACGGCACATCAGCACCATGGGCGCGGGCGACGTCGGCGATCTCTTCATCGTCGGTGCTGACGACAACCTGATCGAACACCCCGCTCGCCAGCGCGGCCCGAATGGAATAGGCGATCACCGGCTCGCCGTTGAACAGCTTGATGTTCTTGCGCGGGATGCGCTGGCTGCCGCCCCGTGCGGGAATGATGGCGACGGCAGTCATGCTCGTGGGCCTGTCATGGATTCGTTCGCATCAAGTGGCCGCCGGGTTGGTTTTGCAGAGCAGGCGGCGAAGCTGATCGACCACATAATCCTGCTGCGCGTCGGTCATCGCAGGGTACAGCGGCAGGCTGATGGCCTGGGCGTAATAGGCCTCGGCTTGAGGAAAATCACCCGGTTTGAAGCCCAAGTCGCGGTAATAGGGCTGCAAATGAACAGGGATGTAGTGCACGTTCACGCCGATGCCCGCCGCGCGCAGCCCTTCGAACACCTGAAGATGGCTTACTGGCAGCACGTCGGTGTGTAAGCGCACGACGTACAGGTGCCACGCCGACTCAGCCTCGGCCTGGGTTGTCGGCAAGGTCAACGGCAGGTCGGCCAGCAGCGTCTGATAGCGCGCCACCAACGCCCGCCGCCGCGCAATAAATCCGTCGAGCTTGTTCAGCTGCGAAAGCCCGAGCGCCGCCTGCATGTCGGTCATGCGGTAATTGAAGCCCAGTTCGACTTGCTGGTAATACCAGGGGCCGTGACTCGGCTCGTCCATCTGCGCCGGGTCACGGGTCATGCCGTGGCTGCGTAAACGGCGCAAGTGCTCAGCCAGTTCAGGCCGGTTGGTCAGCACCATGCCGCCTTCGCCGGTGGTCACAATCTTCACCGGATGAAAGCTGAACACCGTCATGTCGGCGAATTCGCCACACCCCACCGGGCGCCCGGCGTAGTGCGCGCCGACCGCGTGAGAAGCGTCTTCGATCACCACAAAACCGTAACGCCGGGCCAGTTCGCCGATGGCGCGCATGTCGCAGCTCTTGCCGGAAAACGCCACCGCCACCAGCACCTTGGGCAGCCTGCCGGTTGATTCGGCGGCTTCAAGTTTTCGCGCCAGCGCGTCGGTGTCGAGGTTCCAGGTCAGCGGGTCGATGTCGACAAAATCCACGTCCGCGCCGCAATAGCGCCCGCAGTTGGCCGAGGCCAGAAACGTATTCGGGCTGGTCCACAGCCAGTCGCCCTGCCCCAGTCCCGCCGCCAGACAGGCAATGTGCAGCGCCGCCGTGGCGTTGCACACCGCCACCGCGAAGCCCGCTTCACAGCGCTCGGCCATGGCAGCTTCGAAGCGTTCAAGGGTCGGGCCCTGGGTCAACCAGTCGGACTTGAGCACCTCGACGACGGCATCGATATCGGCCTGATCAACGCTCTGCCTGCCGTACGGAATCATGGCTGAACGTCAGCGTGCAGCTCGCCGATCTGGCGGATCGACAGGAAGTCCGGGTTGGTGTCGGAGCGGTATTCGAACTCGTCGTGAACCGCCTTGCCCTGCGCGCCAGTGGCGTCAACGGCAAAGTCGGTGTCGACGTTATTGAAGCGGATCGACGGCACGATGGTGTAGTGGTCGTCGAACTCCAAAGTCATCCGGGCGTCGTCCTGGGGCACCATCAGTTCGTGGAGTTTCTCGCCGGGACGAATGCCGACGATCTTGTGCGGCAGGTCCGGGGCCATGGCCTGAGCCAGATCAACGATGCGCACCGACGGAATCTTCGGCACGAACACTTCGCCGCCGTGCATGCGCTCAAAGCTCTGCATGACGAAATCCACGCCGTGATCGAGGGTGATCCAGAACCGCGTCATGCGCGGGTCGGTGATCGGCAATTCAACCGCACCGCCAGCCAGCAGCTTGTTGAAGAACGGCACGATCGAGCCCCGGGAGCCGGCCACGTTGCCGTAACGCACTACGGAAAACCGCGTCTGCTCGTCACCAACGATGTTGTTGGCGGCGACGAAGAGTTTGTCCGACAGCAGCTTGGTGGCGCCGTACAGGTTGATCGGGCTGGCGGCCTTGTCGGTCGACAGCGCCACGACCTTCTTCACGCCGTTGGCGATGGCCGCCGAGATGATGTTTTCTGCACCATTGACGTTGGTGCGGATGAACTCGGTCGGGTTGTATTCCGCTGCCGGCACATGCTTGAGCGCCGCCGCGTGGACCACGTAATCGATGCCGCGCATGCCCTGCTGCAAGCGATCGGCATCGCGCACGTCACCGAGGAAATAGCGCATGCACGGCGCGTTGAATTCCTGCTGCATTTCGTACTGCTTGAGTTCATCGCGGGAAAACACCACCACGCGCCGGGGCTGATAACGCGCCAGCAGCGTGCGGATGAACATGCGACCGAACGAGCCGGTCGCGCCAGAGATGAACACTGATTTGCCGTTGAACATGACGTAGTCCTTTAACCCGGAGGCCTTAAGCGAGCAGCTCGGCCCAACTGGAACCGTCGGCCTGAGCGAGGGTGAAGCCCTTGCCGGTCAGTTGCAGATTCTTGTTGTACGCCAGGTCGTGGGCAAACGCCCCGGACCATTTGTCTTGCAGCGCGGCCAGCGTGTGTGGCGCGTCGGGCAACGAACCCGGATGCACGAGCTGCACATGGGGGGTCCACACCGTCAGGTACCCGGCCTGGGCCACTTTCAGGCACAGGTCCACGTCGGCGAAGGCGTCGGCGAAATGCTCTTGGTCCAGGCCGGCGACGGCGTCGAACAGCTCCGTACGCACCATCAGGCAGGCGTCGGACACCGCCGAGTAATTCTGGTCGAGCAACAGCCGGTTCATGTAGCCCGGGGCGTCTTTTGCCTCGCCGACGAAGGCTGAACCCACACCGCCGTTCATGCCGAGAATCAACCCCGCCTGACTGACCGTGCCGTTGCGTTCAATCAACTTGGCGCCAACCACGCCGACTTCCGGGCGCATCGCCTGATTGAGCAAGGCGTCGATCCAGTTCGGGCTGATGACTTCGCCATGGGCCGAGAGCAGCGCCAGGTATTCGCCGGTGGCCTGCTCGCGCAGCGCGTTGATCAGCGCGGACTGACTCAGCGGTTGATCCATGGCAATCACACGCACGCGACCTTTGTGCTGGCGGCCCAGCCATACGCTGAGTTCTGCCGACACGCTGTGGTCGTCCGCGATCAGCACTTCGTAGTTCGCGTAGCGCGTGCGCAGCAGGACACTCGCCAGGCAACGCTGCAGCACCGGCAGGTCGTCAACACCGTGGACGAGGATCGACACCAGTGGGCGCTGGATGTGGCGGTAGTCGATGCGCCAGGCGCCGGGTGCCGCCGGACTGATCTGGGCCTTGAAACCGCGATTGTTCAGGTGCCGGGTCAGGGCCAGACGTTGCTGGGCGTTCTCTTCCAGCGGTTGCGCGTCGGTAATCAGCAGCGGCTCGTCCAGATGGGCCAGCCAGCCCATGCCGCCCTGCTCGATGATGCGCAGCAGCAGTTCGAATTCGGCGGCCTGGGCGAAGTCGGCGGAGTAACCGCCGGCCTCGACCAGCACGTCGCGGCGGACCAGCCAGTGGCGGGACATCGGCGTCGGGTTGCTCAGCAGCAGGTCGAGGTTGAAGCCCGGGCGCATGACATGGGTCAGCGCACCGCTGGCCTCACGCTGGACTTCATCGGCGAACACCGCGCGGCAGTCAGGTGCGGCCTGCAGTTCCAGGGAGGCGCGCAACAGGCCGCCAGCGGTGAACGCATCACCGACTTCAGCCAGCATCAACCAGTTGCAGGTCGACTGGCGGGCGATCTGATTGACCTTGTCGACCCAGTTGCTCTTGCTGACCTTGACGAAATGCAGGGTGTTTTGCGCGCTCGTCGCCGCCGGTGGCTCGCCACTGGTGAACACCACCACCTTGAAAGTCTTGCAGTGGCCTTCGACCAGGCTGTCCAGGGTGACCTGCAGTTTGTTCATGTCATCGTCGAGGTCCAGCAACAGAATGCCGAACTGCGGTCCGCCGCCGAGGCTGTCGATGCGGCTTAGGATGGCCTGTGCGTCACCCGGGCTCGGCTGGCGTGCGTCCAGCCACTGCAACAACTGGCCCGACGGCATGTCGGCCAGGGTCACGCGATGGTCTTCGCGATGGACCGAATTCAGGCGCTGCAACCAGCGCGACATTTCCAGCGCCTCTTCAGGGTCACCCTGGCGCGCCATAAGGCCGGCGAGCGGCTCGACGATGTGCGGGTTGAAGATGTTCAGGGCCATCGCTTCCCACATCCGGTTGGCGATGGTTTCGGGATTGTCGTTGCCGTGGGTGCGCAGCAGCAGTTCTTGCTGAACCCAGGTGCCTTCGAGCTGTTGCATTTGCAGTTTGCCGGCCGGCAGCGCGTGGATCAGAAACTCGATGTCGGTCAGCACGTCGAAAAAGGCCTGGTTGTAAAACGGCATTTCAACGAACTGACGAGGACCGAACTGGCGGTCCGCCGGTTTGAACACGTCGTTCCAGCGCGACAGCACGATGCTGGTCAGGCCCAGGGAACGCTGTTCTTCGAGACAAGCCTGCAGGTGGGCATAGGCCTTTTTGACGTGCTCGGTGCCGTCGGCTGTATTCATCTCGCCGTGGGCCGTGGTCAGATCTGCCAGAAAACCGGCGAATTCATGGCGTTCGAGCACTGCTGACGGATCGCTGTCACTCAGCTTTTTCAGCATATGAGTCGGGCGGTCGGAGAGCCGGTGGTGAAGTTCGCGGACCACGTAGGGGATCGGCAGGGTACGCGCCTTGGCGGCCGAGAGCAGGAAGTACGCGTGACCGAACTCTTGCAGTTCGCCGCTGATGCCCTGGGGCAATGCGCCGAACCACTGTTGCAGCAACGCCGTGCGGGTGACGGCGTAGAACGGCGGAATATAGTGGTCCATGAAGCTCAGGACACGCTCGCTGCTGTGGTCGGCGGCGAAATCTTCCTGGCCCTTTTTGTCGCGGCGGAAGTATTCGACCTTGTCGCCGTGGGCCTGGTACATCAGGCAATAGCCGTGGCACAGGCCGTAGTCCGGGTGGGCGGCGAGGAATTCCACCGACTCGGCCACCGCGTCATGCATCAGAAAATCTTCGTCACCCACGAACGCCATGAACGGCGTCGCCACCTGGGTCACGCCATGGGCGATCCTGCTCTGGACCCCGGTCTCGGCGAACTGCGGCACGTGGCGGTAATCCACCTGCGGGAACAGCGCGGCGATGTCTGCGGCTGACTGCGAAGAAGCATCGAGCACCAGCACATTGGCCGACGACGAACTGTAGTACTGCAATGTCCGGCGCAGCAATGCGGGCCGATCATGGGTGAGGACCACAAGAGTCAATTGGGCATCGAGCGGCATGGTGTTTCCCGGAGATGGATGACGGTGCATTACGTTTTCCCTGTGATGCGGCCAGGCGTCAAAAAGATGATCAATGGCGATATCGGGGAGACGAAGCAGGAAGCACGCCAACTCTGGATGGCGGGACTGCGCGCCATGGGTAGGGCTGGCTTTGGCCGGGACCGCGGCATTCGTCACACCTTAAAATCGAGGGTGCACATGCGGGCCTCTTCCCGGCTGAAGCCGGTCCCACTAAAGCGGCGTGTGCAGTCAGTGAGAACGGATATGAACGCGGATGTGGGACCGGCTTGAGCCGGGAGGACGTCAGCAGGGATTCACGGCGAATATAAGGTCTGTAGGAGCCGGCTTGCTGGCGAATGCGTTGGACCAGCCACAGCAGCAGTGACTGATCAACCGGGTTCGCCAGCAAGCCGGCTCCGGATCCTGAATACAACCGTGAGCAGTGAGACGCTGCAAACCCAGTGTAGGAGCGCGCTTGCCCGCGAAGGCGTAGGCGCGGACGATCAATATGCGTCGGATGTACTGGCCTCTTCCCGGACAAGCGCTCCTACATCTATCAGCGGCGCATCATGAATGCTTGCGGCGCACGCACTCGCCTCTTCCCGGCTGAAGCCGGTCCCACTAAAGCGGCGTGTGCAGTCAGTGAGAACGGATATGAACGCGGATGTGGGACCGGCTTGAGCCGGGAAGCGGTCAGCAGGGATTCACGGCGAATATAAGGTCTGTAGGAGCCGGCTTGCTGGCGAATGCGTTGGACCAGCCACAGCAGCAGTGACTGATCAACCGGGTTCGCCAGCAAGCCGGCTCCTACGGATCCTGAATACAACCGTGAGCAGTGAGACGCTGCAAACCCAGTGTAGGAGCGCGCTTGCCCGCGAAGGCGTAGGCGCGGACGATCAATATGCGTCGGATGTACTGGCCTCTTCCCGGACAAGCGCTCCTACATCTATCAGCGGCGCATCATGAATGCTTGCGGCGCACGCACTCGCCTCTTCCCGGCTGAAGCCGGTCCCACTAAAGCGGCGTGTGCAGTCAGTGAGAACGGATATGAACGCGGATGTGGGACCGGCTTGAGCCGGGAAGCCGTCAGCAGGGATTCACGGCGAATATAAGGTCTGTAGGAGCCGGCTTGCTGGCGAATGCGTTGGACCAGCCACAGCAGCAGTGACTGATCAACCGG